>CAZKRC010000134.1:0-5578 GCA_964555105.1 uncultured Bifidobacterium sp.
AGCCCGACCACTACCGCTACTGATCCACTACCGGTCCGGACAAACGATGAAACGAAAAGGGGGGAACCATTGGTTCCCCCCTTTTTTGTGACGGACGCCTCCCCTTCAGTCCTGGACGCCCCTCCGTCACGTCGTCGCGGTATCACACCCTGTGCACACCGGGCGCGCCCTTCCGGCCACACCCGTGCACAACCGCGGTCACGCGCCCGCATGCATCAACGCCCCCAGAAGTTGTAGCCGAAGCTCACACCCACCGACATGGATTCATTCATGTTGGCGCCGTCGGCGAAGTAAAGCGCCAAACGGATGTCCACCGGCCCGAGCTCATAGCCCGCGCCCGCGCTCCAGGCGAAGTTCGTCTCGGAGTCGCTCTCATCCGCACCGAAGGGCCCTTCGACATCCGACATGAGGATCGATACGCCGGCCTCGGCACCCAGATAGATCGGCGCACCGGGAAGCGAATACTTCAGGCCCGCGAGCAACGGCACCTGGGAGATGTTGGACGTAATCGGGCCGACCTCTTCTTCCATATGCCAGATGTATCCGCCGCGCGCCGTGATCGCCAGCGGCGAACGGGCGATATGATGCTCGTAGCGAAGCAGTGCGCCGAGGCCGAAGCCCGCGATGTCCGCAAAATCGCCCACGGGCATCTGCGCGATCACATCGGCGCCGATCGCGTAACGCGTATGCTCCCGCGCGTTCGCCGTGCCCGGAGACATGGCGTGAACGGAACCGACAGCGGCCACAAGAAACGCGAATACGCAGACACTGCGAAGGTATAGGCGTGTTTTCATCGGATATCCTTTCGAGGAGTGAGTGAAACCGGATTCACCGGCCTCGTAATCAGTCTACCCGGGGCGCACCGCCAAAAGCAAGCCTCGCCTCCCGAAAAACAATGTGAAAAGAAAATCGCGCAAGCAAGCTTTCGTTACAAATGGTCTCCGGCCCGGGGCGCTTCGCGTTCCCGGTGGCTCGTACAACCCGCCCCGCGAACGGAAACAGGGAGTCGTAAACCCTCAAAACCTCCGGGATGACCCTGTCCTTTAACCCCCGCTTACTTTTCATTTTACGTTTTGTAGCGGATTATTTCATTTTGGGAAAAATCGATGGATAAAACGGTGTAGCGCATAATGCGATCCGCCATTTCGGCGCATGTGCGCGTTTCGCGGCTTGTTTGGCGAATTCACCGGCACATGATACGTAAAATGGACACAAAATCCATAGGAGTCAAACGACGCCTTTATGATCAATAAATAAATCGCCCCTTGACAGTAGCCGCGCCCGGATACTTCCTTAAATTCTTGTGCATGGCAGAATCAGAAAAGTGGCAGCGCGTCGGAGAGCGCGTAGGACTGGCGATTCGTCAGCGCGGCTACAAAACCATCGAACTGTTCGCACATGAAAACGGTGTGGACAAATCCGTGCTCAACCGCCTCATCCGGGGCAAGCGCGAAGTGCGGCTTTCGACTTTCATCAAAATACTCGATGCCCTGGACCTTCACATCGCCGAGCTCTACCCGCAAACCGGCAGCTCCGCCCGGGACAAGGACGCCAGCGCCGAAGCGCGCAACGGACGGCCGAAACACCCCGAAGCCGGAGGCCGCGTCTTCCGCTTCTCCCGCGACGAGTTCGACCGCCTCGAAGTCCGCAAGACCAGTCGTGACAAGTCGCCGGTGGTCATTGAGGCCGCCGGCAAGAAGATCCGCACGCTTTCGCTTCGCACCAAGACTTTGCGCATCGACCTCTAGCGCAACGTTCTTGCAGACAAACCTGAAGGTCTGCCTGCAAGAACACGCTGAGGCGCTGTAAAAAAGCCTCCCGGTTTCCGGGAGGCTTTTTTTACGCCGGCAGGCTTTACGCTTTCGCGATAAAGTCGTCGATACTCCGGCACGTGTTCAGGAGGATGTCCAGATCCATCAGGTCGTCGCGCCCGATGACTTTCTCCCGATGGGGACGCCCCGAAAACAACGGGATCGATTTCGTCGCAAAATGAACCGGGTTGTGCCCGCCGGGCTTCTTGATGGGACGCTTGTCGTCCGGATTCCGCATCATAACTCCCTCCTGTCTTGAACCGTCTACTTCAAAAGCGAAAGGCATGCCAACCCAAGCCTCGAAGCCGCGAACAAGACACCCGGAAGGAGCGCGGAATCCCGTTACGTCACGTCCGCGGGCCCCACGCCGTGTTCCTTGAGTTTGCGCCAGAGTGTGGAGCGCGAGATGCCCAGACGACGCGCGGCCTCGGTGTGGTTCCGCTGGCAAACGTCCAGCGCACGCTGGATGTAATCGCGCTCCAGCTCCGCGAGGGTCAGCAAGGTATCGGGTGATTGCATGGTTTCCTCCCTGTGAAGATGTGGTGGGGCGGAAGCATGGGCTCCCGCCGGCGCCGCTTCGGGCGGCGCCCATGAAAGTTGGGGGACATACGCCACCGGTCCTTGTTCATCGCCGGTGAGGTATTCGGGAAGATCCTCAAGCAGGATATGATCATGCTCGCACAGCGTGACCGCGTGCTCGATGATGTTCTCCAGTTGCCGGATGTTGCCCGGGTAATCGTACGCCATCAACACGGCTTCGGCATTCTTCGCGATACCAAGGATCTCCTTCTTCTCGCGTGTCGCGTATTTCTTGACGAAGCTGCGGATCAGGCTCGGAATGGAATTGCGACGCTCCCGCAGCGGCGGAAGCGTCAGATGAAAGACCGACAAGCGATAGTACAGGTCCTCGCGAAAGGTTCCCGCCGCGATCGCCTGGTGCAGGTCGCGGTTGGTCGCCGCGATCACGCGCGTGTCGACGTAACGGTTCTCGGTGTCGCCCACGCGCCGGATCTCGCGCTCCTGCAGGAAGCGCAGCAATTTGACCTGGGTCTGCAACGACAGTTCGCCGATCTCGTCGAGGAACAACGTGCCCTTATCGGCCATTTCGATTAGCCCCTTGCGGTCGCTCACCGAGCCGGTGTAGGAACCCTTCCTCGAGCCGAACAATTCGGCCTCGACCAGGTTTTCAGGAATGGCCCCGCAGTTCACGGCGACGAACGCTTCGTCGGCGCGTGACGACAACCGGTGGATGACGTTGGAGACGAACTCCTTGCCCGTACCGCTTTCGCCGGAAATCAGGATCGTACTGCCGGTGGGCGCGACCTTGATCAGCGTCTTCAGGATCTTCTTCATCGCGGGGGACGACCCGAGCAGGTCCTCAAGCACGTGCTCCTGCAGCTCGCGCGTGTTGCGGCGGCTCACCGAGCGGTTCAGCGCCTTCTTGGCGAGGGATTCCAGCAAGGCCACGTTCACGGGCTTGTTGAGGAACGAGTGGGCGCCGCGCTTGACCGCTTCCTCCGCCTTGGCCGTGTCGCGCAGCGTGGTCAGGATGAAGATCTCGATGCCCGGATTGCGCTCGCGGGCAAGCGCGGCGATGTCGAGGCTGTCGATCGTCAACAGTTCGGTCGAGAGGAACAGCACGGCGATGTCGCCCTCGCTCAGGAGACGGATGGCGCCCTGGCCGCCCGAGCTTTCGAGCAGGCGGGTGTCGGGGAGCGACCAGGAAGCGAACACTTCCTTCTTCAGCTCCGCGTCGCTGTCCAGGATGAGCACCTTGGCGGCAAACTCTTCCATATGACCTCCCTCTTCAAAATCGCCCCGCGTTCAGGGACGGCGGCGGACCGCCCCCCCTCCCGCATCGTCATGACCGCTCCTACCCGTCCGCTCCCCGTCCCTACCCATACGTGCGCGTTCCCCGAAGGGGAAAAACCGCGCCGGCACGGCGCCTCCACCCCCTAAAAAGAGAAGAACCCTTTCGACTTTCCTTCGGAACCCTTGTCCTTGTCGGCCTGCCCCCAGATTTCCTGAAGCTGCTTCAGGAGCCCCTCTTCACGACTGTCGATTTTTTCCGGCACATGCACGCGCACCTTCACGTAAAGGTGGCCGTGGACGCCACCGTGCAGCTCGGGCAAGCCTTTGCCGCGCAGGCGCATGAGTTTTTCGCTCGGTGTCCCTGCGGGAATCTTGAGCTCCACTTCGCCGTCAAGCGTCTGCGCACGGATCGTTCCCCCCAACACCGCCGTGGTGAAAGGGATTTCCGCCGTGCTGTGCAAGTCGAGCCCACGACGCTCGAAACGATCGTCCTTGCGTTCATGCAAAATGACGATCAGGTCTCCCGCACCGCCGCCGCCCGGTCCACGATGCCCTTCGCCCCGCAGCGTGAGGTACTGCCCCTCTTCGACGCCCGCGGGAATCTCGATGGGGATGGTCACCTCTTCCTGCACGCGGCCCTGGCCGTGGCAGTCCTTGCAGGGACTTTTGATCACGGTGCCTTGCCCGTTGCAATCCGGACACGTGGTCACGTTGACGACCTGGCCGAAGAAGGAGTTCTGCATGCGGCGCACCTGGCCCTGCCCGGCACACGTGCCGCAGGTCTGCTTGCCTGTACCGCCCGCACCGTCGCATGTCTTGCACTTGCCGTGACGCTTGAGCTGGACCTTTTTGGTGACGCCCGTGGAAATTTCCTTGAGCGTCAGCGTGAGCTGGATCTGCAGGTCGGATCCGCGCGGCGGTCCCGAGCGCCGGCTGCGGCCGCCCATGCCGCCGAATCCGCCTCCGAAGATGTCGCCGAACTGGGAGAAGATATCCTCAAAGTTGCTGAAGCCTTGTCCCCCGCCGCCACCACCCATGCCGTTCATGCCGGCGTGGCCGAAACGATCGTACTGGGCCCTTTTGGTTTCGTCGGAAAGGACGCCGTACGCTTCCGCGGCTTCCTTGAATTTTTCCTCGGCGGCCTTGTCACCCGGATTCTTGTCGGGGTGGTACTTGACGGCCAGTTTCTTGTACGCCGATTTAATGGCGGACACGTCGGCGTCCTTGGAGACGCCCAGAGTTTCGTAATAGTCGCGCTTGGAGGCCATCGTTGTCCTGTTCTCTATCGTCTGTCGTCAGTCTGCTGAGGGCGATTCATCGAATCGCCCGTACGTTACGCGAGGGCCATACGCCTGTCGCGGATTTCGTCCGTCCCATGGGGATGCAGGGCCGCAGCATGCTGCGGCCCTGCAAGGTCGTCGATTAATCCACGACCTTGAAATCCGCGTCTTCGGCGTTGGGGCCGTCGCCGTTGCCCTTCGCGGGCCCGGAACCACCCTGCGGCCCCTCGCCCTGTGCGGCGCCGGGCTGGCCACCGGCCGCGCCCTGCTTGGCCTGCTCGGCCTTGAGGGCCGCTTCGCTGAGCTTGGCGGACGCCTGGCCGAGCTTCTCCGTCGCCGCCTTGATGGCGTCGACATCGTCACCCTTGAGGGCCGTGCGAAGCTCTTCGAGCGCGGCTTCGGCGGCGGCCTTCTCCTCGGCGGTCACGGCGTCGGCGTGATCCTTGAGGGCTTTCTCGACCGCATAGGCGAGCTGCTCGCCCTGGTTCCTGACCTCGGCCTTTTCCTTTTCCTGCTTGTCGGCTTCGGCATTGGCCTCGGCTTCCTTCACCATGCGGTCGATGTCGGCATCCGACAGGCCCGAGCTGGCTTCGATGCGGATCTTCTGCTCCTTGCCGGTGGCCTTGTCCTTGGCCGACACGTGCACGATGCCGTTGGCGTCGATGTCGAAGGTGA
>CAZKRC010000135.1:0-5557 GCA_964555105.1 uncultured Bifidobacterium sp.
TGAACAAGCCCGACAGCAAGGTGAAGATGTACGCCTGGAGGAAGGCCACCAGGATCTCAATGAGGTAGATGAATACCGTAAAGGGACCCAGCACGGGGGACAGCCACCACTTGAAGACGACGTTCAGGCCGAGCAGCGAGAACACCAGCGCGTGACCGGCGGTCAGGTTCGCGAACAGACGCAGCGCCAGCGCGATCGCCTTGGTGAACAGGCCGACGAGTTCGATGAAGGCCATCAGGGGGAACAACCAGAACGGCACCCCCTTCGGGATCAGGTTCATGAAGTAATGAACCGGACCGTTCCGCATGATCCCGACCGCGTTGAACGTTCCGAAGATCATGAGGGCGAACGCCGAGGTGAAGTTGATGTTCGACGTGGCCGTGCCCATGCCGGGAATCAGGCCCACGAGGTTGAGCGTGAGGATGAAAAAGAAGATCGTGAGGAAGAAGGGCAACCACTTGCGGCCGTCTTTTTCACCCAGGTTCGGCGTCACCACCTCGTCGCGAATGAAAATCGCCAGGGCCTCGACCATGTTGGCGAGGCGGCCGCGCGGCACGGGGCTCGAGCGGCGTGAAGCCGGGATCAGCAGCAGTAGCAACAGCGCCGCCGCGAGGAACATCATGAACACGTGCAGCGAACCGCCGGCCATCCATTCGGGGAAATAGACCTTGGGACCCCAAGGCGTCACGTACCAATACTTGGCGTCGACGACGTGACCGAGAACGAACTCGCCCAGACTTTCCTCGGCACGGGCGACGGTGGCGGAAAGCAACACGACGAACGCGGAGAGGAGGGCGGGAAAGCGGCGGAAAAAAGTCATTGCGCGATAAGCCCCGGGTTGCGGATGATGTGCCGGACTTCCACGGCCTGAAAGACCACGAAGCCGGCCATCGCCGAAAAAACGAAAGAGTAGACGGCCGGCCCGCGCCCAACAAGTGCGATGACCAACAGGATCGCCGCCGCCACCACGCCCAGGCGGGCCAGCATCGACGTCAGAATGAGACGGATGGGCTCAATGCCCAGGCGGAGCTTCAGGATGGCGATGGCCGCAAACGCGTTGGCCGCCATGAGGACGATGCCCGCAATGCCGAACCCCACATGCAACACCGGCCAGAAATACGACAAAATCGCAGTGCCCACACAGAGCACCGCCGTCGTCAGGCCAAGCGTTTTGTTGAAGGAGTTCAAATTTTGTTCTTGGGAAGCGCGGAGCAAACCGCTGGAGGACGGGTTGAAATATTAGCAAGACGGCAACGGGATTCAAAGAGATATCGACCGGAATCGACGTAAAATCAGCCGCTTAACCGCACGCACACCACGGTTGCAAACCTTGCGGCCGCGTTTTGCGCAGGCCCTCCCTCCGCTCGGGTCGGGTTGCGGGGGGTTAATCCCGTTTTTCGCTCCCGCGCCGCTCGATGCGGCGCACGATCTGGTAGATATTCACGGCAGCACCCGTGATTCCAACCAGACTCCCTCCCAGGGTGCCCCAGGGGGCCCAGCCCCACGCGTCATCGGCCCATCGCCCGGCCAATACCCCGACCGTCAACCATACGGCTACGGAAATACCCATGCCCATGAGCAAGGCGACATCCGGAGAGAGTTTGGAACCCATGAGGGTAATCTACGCCGCCCGCCCGGTGAGCGCAGGACGCGCGCGGCTTTGTGCGTTTTTTTTTTATGGGGGGGAGGGCGTCCCCGGAGTCAACCCCTTGTTGTGGCTGCGGGAGGCTTCCGGGTGTGAGCGGGGGAAACGGGGCTTCGGCGGACTCCGCCTTCACCAAAGGGGTTTTACAGGTCCCGGCCTTCCATCGAGCAGGTACCCTGGAAAATCGCGCCTTCCTGGACCACCAGTTCACGGGCAACCAGATCACCCTGCAACACCGACTTTTCCTCGAGCACCAGTTTTTCCTGGACGTGGATGTTCCCCGCCAGTCGGCCCGCCAGCGCCGCGCTGCGCGCGGTCACATCGCCCTCGATGCTGCCGGTGACGCTGAGCACCAGCGTGCCGCCGACCGAAACGAGGCCTTTGATCGCGCCTTCCACCCGCAGGTCGTGCTCCACCGACATGTCGCCTGAAATGCGCGTGCCCTCACCGATAAACGTCATGCCTGTGACTGCGTGTTTGGACATTATGGAAACCTCGTGAATAAGACGAACGAAAGGGCGATACTCAATGCTCAATGAACAGTGCAACAATAATGCAATGGACACAACGCTTCGGGTCCCTGTTTCTCAGGCCGGTCGCTTCGTTGTTCTATTGCTCTATTGTTGCACTGGAACGTTAGGGCGCAAACCCTACTCCAGGTAGGTCAGCGGATCGACCGCCTTTCCTCTCAAGATAATTTCGAAGTGCAAGTGCGGCCCCAGGCTGCGCCCGCTGTTTCCGACCACGCCGAGGGGGTCACCCTTGCCGATCTGGTCTCCCGCCCGCACCACGGAGCGGGAAAGGTGGCCGTACACGGTTTCGACGTCAAAGTCATGATCGACCCGGACGTAGTTGCCCAGATCGTTATCCCACCCCGCCTCGACGACCAGACCCCGGGCCGCGCTCACCACCACGGCATTCTCCTCGGTCATGATGTCCAGGCCGTCATGCCGTGGTTCCGCCCCCCCCTCCGAAAACCGCTGCGTCACGATCCCCTTGACGGGCCAGATGTTCGGCTTGCGCTCATGCGTTGCCAGCGCCGCACGACTTTCCACCATCCGGTTGACGTGCTGCAAGTTCTCCCGCCATCCGGGATCGAGCATGCCTTCGGCCGCCAGCGCGCCCGCCTCGGAACGCCCGCCTCCCTTGGTGACGGGCACCGGGGCCAGAAACGCCTGCAGGATCTGGCGAATCGCGCGCTCCTTCTGCGCGATCGCTTCGATCTCCTCTTCCAGCTGCTGCATTTTACGCTGGCGGTCGAGCAACTCCTGGTTGCGGACCGCCATGTGGTTGGCGAGCAGGACCTTTCCCTGAATCTGGGTCAGCTTGACGGCCGCGAAACCCGCGGCGAACAGCGCGATCACGCTGGCGTAAAACAGGAATTCGAAAAAGGGGCGCCGCAACCGGAAGGTCCATGCCTCACCCGATCCTTCCGGGAGGATCTGGATGGTGATGAAGCGGTTCTTCTTGCGGGGAGGCATGGTGAATGTGGAATGTGGAATGTGGAATGAGGAGTGTGGAGTCAGGTGTGTGCGGGGGAGTGGCCGCTGGCACACGAATAGTTACGAACAAAGGAAGGGGAAACAAACCCGGCCGCAACGGAAGCGATCGAAAGCCCTGATGGCCCGATCACCGGATGCGGGGAAGAGTGGCGAACGGAGGCGGCGTGCGCCCGCGCGTCACCTTCACCGTCCCTCATGTCCCCGCCTTGCCCTTCCTCACGCCTCATTCGCCTCGTCCCCGTCTCAGCGTCTCGAGCAGGGCCGTGAGGTTTTCACGATCCACGAAGTGCAGTTCGAGAACGCCCTTGCGTGTCTTGCCCGTGCCGCCGCGCAACGAAACCTTGAGGCCGGTCAGCGACCTGACTTCGTCGAGAAAGGCGCGCGTGTCGACGTCGGACGGCGCTGCGGTTTTGGAGGCGCGCTTCGTGTCGGCACCTTCCTTTTTTTCCGCGTCGCGCACGTTCAGGGAGGACTCCAGCACGGCGCGCGCCCGCGCGATCTGGGCCGCGCCCCGGTACTGCAAAAGCGCCCGGCCGTGGCCGGCCGTGAGCTTGCCGTCGCGCAACCAGTCGAGCACTTCGGATTCCAGCTTGAGCAAGCGCAGGGTGTTCGTCACCGCCGTGCGGCTTTTGCCGACACGCTCGGCGACCTGCTCATGCGTGAGGCCCAGGTCGTTCACGAGTTGCTCGTAGGCCAGCGCCTCTTCCACGGGGTTGAGCTGTACGCGCTGGACGTTTTCCACGATCGCCAGCTCGCGCATGTCGCGGTCGGAAACCTTGTCGCGAACCAGCGCGGGAATGGTCGTCTTGTCCAGGCTCTGGAACGCGCGGAAGCGGCGCTCGCCCGACACGATCTGGTAACCGCTGGCATGCTTGCGGAGAAAGATCGGCTGGATCAACCCGCTCAGCCGGATCGATTCGGCGAGCTCCTTCAACTCGTCCGCCCCGAACTCGCGCCGCGGCTGGAACGGGTTGGGGGAGATGAGCTTCAGCTCGACTTCATGGACCACGGTGCCGGTTTGCGGATTGGCGACCTCGGTTCCGAGGTTCGCGAAGATGGCATCGAGGCCTTTACCCAGGGCGCGGCGACTCACGGTTTCTCCAGGACTTCCTTGGCAAGCTCCATGTAACGCACCGCGCCCACGGACACCACATCGTAAAGGATCACGGGCTTGCCGAACGAGGGTGCCTCGGACAACTTGACGCTACGCGGAATGATGGTCTTGAACACGTTCTCGGAGAACGTGTTCTGCACATCTTCGGCGACCTGTTTGGACAGGTTGAGGCGGCTGTCGTACATCGTCAGGACCGCGCCCTCGATGGCCAGGTTGGGGTTGGTGCTCTGCTGGACCAGACGGATCGTGTTCAAAAGTTCGGCCAACCCCTGGAGCGCGTAGTACTCGCACTGGATCGGGATCAGCACGGAGTCCGCCGCGGTCAGCACGTTCAGCGTGAGAATGTTCAGACTCGGAGGAGAGTCGATGAGAATGAAATCGTAGTCCGCGCGGATCGCATCGAGCACGCGCTTCAGCCGCCGCTCGCGCTTGTCCTCCTGCAACAGCTTGACCTCAAGGCCCGCGAGCGAACGCGAGCAGGGGAACAGATCCAGAAAGGGCATGCTCGACTTCTGCACGAAGCCGCGGATGCGTTCCTGCGTGACCTCGCCCTCGGGCAACAGCAGGGCGTCGTAAATGTCGTTCTCAAAGCCTTCGTCGAAACCGAGGCCTTGCGTCGAGTTCGCCTGGGGATCCATGTCCACCAGCAGAACCCGCTTTTCCATCGCTGCCAGGCCGGCGGCAAGATTCACGCACGTCGTGGTCTTGCCCACTCCGCCCTTCTGGTTGCAAGCGGCGATGATGCGGGATCTCATGACTCACCGGCCTTGGAGGCGACGATCACGTAGTAAGTGCGGGGGATGCCGGGAAGCGTGTACGGGTGCGATTCGATCTTGTCGTAGCCCGCCGGCGCCTCCTGATACGGTTCAACCTTGAAGGTCATGAATTGCCCCTGCGGTCTCAGCATTTTGTACGCGAGTTTCGCGTCACGGTGGAATTCACCGAAAGCGCGACAACACACTACATCCATATGAGACAGGTAAACGCGCTCCACGCGCTCCGTCAGGATATGGAAGTTCGGAATGCGGATCTCGCGAATGATCTCCTGCATCAACGCGCTCTTCTTCTGGTTCGGTTCGATCGCGAAAAAGTCGATGTCGGGACACGCGATCGCAAGGGGCAGGGACGGCAGCCCCGGTCCCGCGCCCATGTCCGCGAGCTTGTTCACTTCACTGAAGAACGGAATCAACTGCAGCGAGTCCACGATGTGACGTTCCCAGATCAGGGCTTCATCCTGCTGACTCACCAGATTGAGATTCTTGTTCCAACGACGATAGATGGATTCCAGTACCCGCA
>CAZKRC010000136.1:0-5510 GCA_964555105.1 uncultured Bifidobacterium sp.
CGTCGGCTCGACCGAAGAAGCCAACTTCACGATCATCCAGTCCGAAGTGCCGCTGTCCGAAATGTTCGGCTATGCGACGGATCTCCGTTCGCTGACGCAGGGCAAGGCGGAATTCACGATGGAATTCGAGAAGTACGCTCCGGTCCCCAAGAACGTGGGCGAAGAACTCATCAAGAAGTACAGCGCCAAGGCCGGCGGCCGCGCGGAGTAACCGGCAAATCCCCGCAAGGGGATGTGTCGCGCGTTCAAGGAGCCCCGGATTTCCGGGGCTCTTTTTTTTGTTCTTCTTGTTTTTTTTCCTTCCCTTTTCTTCCTTCCCTTTCCTTTCCTTCTCTTCCGCATCGGTCCTTCCACACCGGATCCGGCTTAGCCCGCACGTTCGGGGCCGGCGGACCGGATGACTCCGGTTTTTATTATCGTCACGTGTCCGCTTTCTTTTCGCGACCGCTCCGGAAAGAAGGACTTATGGAGGCTCCTCATGTCGTTTCCCCGCATAAAATTCCATTGGCTGGTGCTGGGTGCGCTCCTGCTCGCGATTCCCGCGGGTGTCCTGGTGTCCCCGGAAACGCGCTGGCTTTTCGTGAGACCCTATGCGGTGTATGATTTCCTCGGGACGCTTTTCCTGCGTGCCCTCATGATGCTGGTGGTGCCCCTCATGGTGTCGGCGGTCATCACCAGCGTGGCGGGAACCGGGACGGGACTCGGCAAACTCGGCCTGAAGGCCGTCGTCTATTTCATCGGGTCAAGCCTGCTGGCCGTCCTGACCGGAATGGTTTTCGTGAACCTGTTGTCGCCCGGCATTGTGGATGGCGAGCCGGCACGGGAAAGGGTGGGGTTGGCGACGTCCACGGGTGAGGTGTTGACCGGTATCGGGGAACACGGCGGGGGAGACCTGTGGGGCCTGTTCCTGCGCATGGTCCCGGACAACGTGTTCGCGGCCGCGACACAGGCGGACATGCTGGCGCTGATCACCTTCGCCATCCTGTACGGCCTGTTGATCCCGCGTCTGCCGGAAAGCGTGGGGGCGCCGCAACGGATTTTCTGGCAAGGGGTTTACGAGGTCATGATGCGCATGACCCGGTGGGTCATGCTGCTGGCTCCCGTTGGTGTTTTCGGCCTGGTTGCCCGCACGCTGACGGTCACCGGTTTCTCCGCCGTCGGTCCCTTGTTGGGTTTTTTCGTCACGGTTCTGCTGGCGCTGGCGATGCATCTGTTCGTGACCCTTCCTGTCCTGTTGACGACGCTCGGAGGCGTAAACCCCTGGCGACACCTGCGCGCCATGAGCGAGGCCTTGTTCACGGCCTTCATCACCAGTTCCTCCAACGCCACCTTGCCCAAGACGCTGGAATGCCTCGAAACCCGTGCGGGGGTTCCACGCCGCGTCAGCGGCTTCGTCGCCCCGCTGGGGGCCACCATCAACATGGATGGCACGGCGCTGTACGAATGTGTGGCCGCCCTTTTCATCGCGCAGTGTTACGGCCTCGAGTTGACCTTTGGGGTACAGTTCACGGTGGTGGTGATCGCGCTGGTGTCCTCCATCGGGGTGGCCGGCATCCCGTCGGCGAGTCTGGTCGCCATCGCGGTGATCCTCACCGCGATCGGGTTGCCGCTGGAAGGCCTGGGCTTGATCCTGGCGGTGGACCGCCTGCTCGACATGTGTCGCACCACGGTGAATGTCTACAGCGATGCCGTGGCCGCGACGATCGTCGCGCGGGGGGAATGAACCGGAGGATGGGTTTCGCGGGGGGGCAGACCCCGTCCTGAAGGATGTGGCCGTGTCCTGCGTCGCGCGGGTGAGCGAAATTACGGCGCGCTCCGGGGCTTGGTCAGGATGGTCAGGTGATCTTTATCTCCCCGCGCCTCCTTGTCACCCTTCCCGCCACCCCCCTGTCCCCTTCAATGGTCCGCAAACCATGCGGAGACGCCTTTGCCCATGGGCACCACGAGTCGATGGGCCTCCACCCCGCCCGCGGCCAGGTGCGCGATGACTTTCGCCGCGGCGGCTTCGCCTGCCGCATCGCCGTCGAAGGCGACGAACACGGTTTTGTCGCGGAAGCGCGGAAGCCATGATTTCTTCAGGATGGTCGTGAAACCTTCTTTGCCGTTTTCTTCGGTACGAGGCAAGCCGACGGCCGGGAACCCGGCCTCCAGTACTTTCAGCGTTTTCAAGGTTCCTTCGCACACATAAAGCCGTCCCGGATTTCCGTCGAGCAGGGAGGCGTTGTACGGGCAGGGAATCGGCCCCGTCGTGGTGAGTCGCGGCGGTGTGGCACCCTCTTCCGGTGCCCACGCCTCGAGATGAACGGGCGCTCCCTTGTCGAACCACGGGGTCAACAGGGAATGGCGGTAAAAGCGAAAATGCTCGTCCTTGTTGAACAGGCCGGATGCTTGCAGTTCCGCGAGCGGGTAACGGGTGAGCAAAGTCTCGCTGATGCGGCGATAGTTGTCCACCACACACAGCCCGTGCGTGTCCCAGGTTTTTTTGAAAATGCGTTGCGCCTTCAGCCATGCGGCGGCCTTGCCACCGGCCTTCACACGCCCGCAAAGTTCCAGCAGGGAATGCACCATCGCCACGCGTCGCTCCCAGGGGGGCAGGGGAGTCATGACGGAAGAAGCCTCCGCATCGTGTGAGGCCCTCGCGACCGGGCGTGCCGGTTCCGCCCCTGGCTGTTGCAGGGGCGGGAACAATTCGGTCTGTGCGTCCACGCCGGCTTCCGCCGCGCGTCGGCTTTCCCGTGTCGTGCGCTGCATACGGATAAAATACGATTCGTGACGACGCGTATCGGGGGCTTCCCCCGTCCCGTGCCTTGATCCCGGAGGTATCTTTGCGGTTCATGTCTACCGTCCTGCATTTCCAGGAAAATGTTCCCCTCTCCGGCTACACCTCTTTCCGCACGGGTGGTCCCGCGCGCTGGTTTTGCGCTCCGGCCTCCGTCGACCACTTCCGGGAGGCCCGTCGTTTTGCCGAAACGCGGGGCGTTCCCTGCCTGTTGCTCGGCAACGGCAGCAACCTCGTGATTTCCGATGAAGGTTTTCCGGGCCTCGTGGTGTATACAGGCAAGTATGCGGGGGTGGAGTGGGAGGGCCCCCGGGAGGTGGCGCCGCCCGGTGACTCCGGCGCGACCCCTGCCGTGGCGGCCCCCGTGACCGCGCCACTCAATACCATGCGCGTGACCGCGCCGCTTAGTACCATGCGCGTAACCGCGCCGCTCAATACCATGCGCGTGACCGCGCAGTGCGGCGCCCTGTTGTGGGACGTCGTACGGCAAGCGGTTGCCCGCGGGTACGCCGGGATGGAAAACCTCGCGGGCATTCCCGGGACGCTCGGTGGCGGCACGTGGATCAACGCGGGTGCTTTCGACCAGGAACTGAAGGACGTCATCACCGAGGTCGTTTCGCTGGATGCGCAAGGCGTCGTGCGGCGCCGCGACAATGCCGCGTGCGCCTTCGGCTATCGCCGCTCGATCTTCTGCGGACTTGACGAATGGATTCTGGAAACCGTGATGACGTTGACATCCGGAGATTCCGCGGCGCTGACCGCGCAATCAGAGGCGATCGTGGCGCGCCGCACCGCCCGTCAACCGTTGCACTTGCCCAATGCGGGCAGCATGTTCAAGCGACCGCCGGGCAATTATGCCGGTACGCTCATCGAGGCGGCGGGACTCAAGGGATTCCGCATGGGGAACGTCGGCATCTCGGACAAACACGCCAACTTCACGGTCAACCTCGGCGGTGCGACCGCACAGGAGATTTGGGATCTCACCAGTGAGGTCATCCGGCGTGTGGAGGCTCACAGCGGCATCGCGCTCGAGCGCGAACCGATTTTCGTGGGCGAATTCAAACCGTGGCCACGCACGGATGGATGACGGTTTGAATTCGGTAGGGGCACGTTGCAACGTGCCCCTACGCACGCCGCGCCGCGGCGTCCCCACGAAAATCTACACCCCCGTAATTTCTACCAGTCCCAACACCTCGCCCTCCACGCCGTCCTTGCGGCGGTCGAGCTTCGTCACCACCCAGGTGTCGCCCTTGTGCCTGCATTCCATCACAAGGCCGGTGAAGGGGGGAGAGTCGATGACGCCCGCCCAGCGGAAGCGGCGTCCGTCCCAAGCGGTTTCGGGAATGCCGGCCGCGCGCAGGTGCGCTTCCGCGAGGGCGATCATGTCGGCGGGCTGAAAGTGCGTGCAGGCACCGGAGTCGGGAGTGTTGGCCATAAGGGGAAATTTACCTCTTCCCCTCCGCGGATTGTCCGTAACCGAGGTGGCGGAAGGTCGCACGGAACCCGTCGTGGCCCCCCTGGTCGCGCGCGGCGGGCGCGCCCGCCCGCCTCCCTTCCATACCCCGCTTCGCCTCCTTCTTCCCGAATACCGCCCCCTGAAAAACCTATTTTTGAGGCTATGGCTTCGTCACTCGACTCGTCCTCCGCGTCTTCCGCGGTTTTGCCGTCATGGACGAGCTATCTGGACGTCGTACCCGCGGACGGGCTGGACGCACGCCTGAGAAGCCATCTGGAGGCCGCCACGGCGCTGTTTTCGGAACTGGCCTCGAAGCCCGCGACTTTTGCCGACCACGCCTACGCGCCCGGCAAGTGGACCGTGCGGCAGGTGTTGGGTCATATCCTGGTGACGCAACGGATCTTCACGGCGCGCGCGGTGTGCATCGCCCGCGGCGAAACGCAGGCGCTTCCCGGTTACGATGAAGGCCTCTATGCCGCGAACTGGCCGGGGCCCGGCGTCCCGCTCGCCGCGCTGGCGGGAGCGTATGCCGTGGAAGCGGCCTCGACCGCCTTGTGGATGAGTCTTTTGAGCGCGGAGGAACGGACGCGTGAAGGCGTGGCCAACAACATGCGCGTGACGCCCGATCAATTGATGCGCGCCCTCATCGGGCACGAACTTCATCATTTCTCCGTACTGCACGAACGCTACGGACTGGATATTTCCGTATGAAAATCATTCCGCTCAAGTCCTTGAAGAACGCCGAGGTCGCCCGTTTGCGCGATCGCGATCCCAGCCCGTCGCCCGCAATCCAGAAAACCGTCTCGGAGATTCTTGCGCGCGTCCGCAAGGATGGCTACAAGGCCGTACTCGACTATGCCCGCCGTTTCGACGGTCTCACGGGCACTCTGCGCGTCACGCCCGCGGCGCTGGAAAAAGCCGCGGACAAATGTCCGAAACCCGTGCGCGCGGCCATCCGCAAGGCCATCGTCAACGTGCGCGCGTTCCACCTCAAGCAGCGCGAGACATCGTGGAGCTTCAAGGGTAAAAACGGCGAGACGCTGGGCCAGATCATCCGCCCGCTCGACCGCGTGGGCATTTACGTGCCCGGCGGCAAGGGTGTGTATCCGTCCACGCTCATCATGAACGCGGTACCGGCCCAGGTGGCGGGCGTGCGTGAGATCGCCATGGTGTCGCCGTGAGCGCGCGGGCTCGATCCCGCCGTCGCCTTTGCCGCCGTGGAACTCGGCATCACCGAGATCTACAAGACCGGCGGGGCGCAGGCCGTGGCCATGC
>CAZKRC010000137.1:0-5509 GCA_964555105.1 uncultured Bifidobacterium sp.
GCGCCGTCGCCGAAGCAGATGAAGCTGACGGCGTTGTCTTCCGTGTAGTTGGATTTGAAGGCCGCGCCGATCCCGACGCCGATCTGCCCGCCGACGATGCCGTGCCCGCCGAGGTAGTTGTGTTCCTTCGAGAAGAAGTGCATCGAGCCGCCCTTGCCGCGCGCGCATCCCGTCACCTTGCCGAAAAGCTCGGCCATGCCTTCGCGGGGGCTGCCGCCGAGGGCCAGATACAGGCCATGGCAGCGGTAAGTCGTCACGACGGCGTCCTGGGGGAGCCGGTGTTCCAGCATTCCCACGCCCACGGCTTCGTGCCCGATGTAGGTGTGAAGAAAACCGGCGACTTTTTTCTGTTGATAGGCCTTGATGCTGGCCTCTTCGAAATACCGGATCAGAAGCATTTTCTCCAGCATGCCGACCAGCTTTTCACGGGGCACGCCGGATGGTTTTCCGGATTTCGGGGTGGTTTTTGATTTCGTTTTGTCAGTCGCTTTATCCGTTGCCAAAGGCATCCTCCGGGAGGGGGAAAGTCTTGGCGCCGCCGGTTTGTCCGGGGTCGCGCCCATGATCGCATTGGTGAAACCCGGATTCTCTCCGGCTCACCTCAAGAGTAGCAAATTTGGGGTGTGGAAAGGTGATTTTGGGGGAGTCGACGCGTCGTTTTCAATTGAAATCTTGAGCGCGACACCGGAAAGCGGGCTTGCGCTGCGAAAACGTCTCGTCAAAACCGCCCGCTATTCCGTCAAAGATGTCTCTTCCGACGACTCAATATATTGAAAGCTTATCCGCGAGGCTATGGAAATCGCCCCTTGGCGTCAAATTTTAGGGGCTCCCCGTGACCAAATCCTCCTGGTTTCAGGCCGTTTGCTGTGGTTTTCCACGTGTGCTCCGCCGTGTGTAATCCTGGTTGGCCTTCGGGTCGTCACATTGCGTAACTCCGGTCGTTTCCGGTTCCGGGTGCGCGTACCGTGCTTTTCAAGGAGGTCACCATGAAAACACGTCTGCTTTCCGTAATCACCATTTTTGGCCTGGTTGTCCCGCTTGCCGTTCAGGCCCAGGCGCGCGACGGCGCGGGCTTCCGGGAGCTGAACCACACCCTCACGGTGCAACCGGTTTTGCTGGCGGTTCCGATCGGTGTGGTGATGTATGAAGTGCGTTTGACCGAGCCGCTGGGAGTCTCGGTGTTCGGAGGTTATGGCCGCTTCGATTACGAACGCGACGACGAGCAGGTCGATGCCACGGTTTACGGGGCCGGCATGCAGACCCGCTTCTACTTCCTCGACCGCCGCCAGTCCGGGGGCAACGAACCCCACATCGGCCTGCAGGCGCTCTGGGCGCACGGCGAAGGCGAAGAGGAGGATGGTGGGTTGTTCGGAGTGTTCGGCGACGAAGTCTGGGGACGCGGGGAGCAGTTCATGGCCGGGCCGTTCGTGGGTTACAAATACACGGCACCGTTCGGCTTGACGCTCGAAGCCCAGGCGGGCATGATGGCCGGAGCCCGCTATTCGTACGGTGGTGAAGATAACAGCGGCGTGGACGAGGACGCGAAGTGGGAGTTCAAATGGCTGCCCATCGCGAACATCGGGATCGGCTGGTCGTTCTAGGGGCCTTCCGGGCGACGCCGTGTACCTTGACGCGGGCTATCCCACCGCGTCCAGTCCGATCGTTCCCACCAGCGACTTCACGTAGCCCGGCTTTTTGGCTTCGGCCAGCCGCTTTTCAGCGGTGGCCAGGCGTTCCGCCAGCTTGAGCGCGGCGGCCGGCTTGCGGTTGTGCGCCTGGGTGATGAAGGTACGCAGGTAGTCGGCGCGCGCGGACCACTGTGCGAGGTCGTGCCGCTGCTGGCGTTCGAGACGGGCACGGTACCACTCGGACTGAAGGATGTTGTCCGTGTTGAACAGGGCGCGCAGCTTCTTCGATGCGAGCGTCATGCCTTCGTACTGGCCGTGGGCCATCACATGCAGCAGCGCCTTGAGCGGAGGGCACGCGGCTTCCACGCTGCCGTCCTCGAAGTAGAACAACGCCGCCTGCCGCTGGCTTTCGACGATGTTCTCCACGCCGGCGATGAAGTCGGCCTTGTTCTGGAGTTCGGGCTGCAGCATGTCGGCGGGAAAGACCGAGGTCGGTTCGCTGAACACGCGTCCGAAGAAGTTGTGGAGGAACTTTTCGTTGATGCGCCAGCCGAGCCGCGAGGCTTCAATGGTCCGGGAACCGGCCTTGAGGTTCGTGACGGGTTCGAGATACCCGCCCGCGATCAGGTTGTTCGCGTCGCGCTCCTCGTCGGACATGCGCGCCCAGATTTCCGGCATCAGCAGGCTGATGTCGTGATCCACCTGGTACTTGCGGCCCACGTGCCCGGCGGGGGTGCTGAACACCTGCAGGCCGGTCAGGGCGTAGGACGTGAACGCGTTGTTGAGGTCGTGGATCGACCACAGCGCATTGAACGGTCCCTTGGTCATCGCGCCTTCGGAGCCGGCGCCGGTGGTCGAGGGCGACTTGCCGGTGAGGCTGGCGACGAAGTCCATGAACGCTTCGGGCAATTCCTGGAAGTGCAGGGGGTTGTAGACGGCGAGCGGAGGGATGGACTTCCCCTTGGAGCCGGTTTCGGGCGGGTTGTTGCGCCGTCCCACGAGCACGGCCTGAACCGGCCGTACGACGGAATCGTTGGTGCCGAGGGCGCGGCGCAGGCGCGTGCCGGTTTCCGCGATGTGGAACTCGCGCGGGTCGACGAGATCGGGGCGATCCTGCAGGTAGCGCACGTTGGGCGTCGGCTTGCCGTTGATCAGGCGCGGTGCATGGGAGGCCACGAACCAGCCGTCGCCGTCCTCCGCCACGGCGCGGATGCGGTTGCGCATGGGCTCGGTGAACTTGTCGAACTCGACCACGTGGTTGACGATGCGCTGGGCTTCGGACGCGGGAAGGGGCTCGAAGTTCGAGATGAAGCGTGCACCCGACGCCAGGTCGGCCTCCGCCTGTTTGTCCTTGCCGGGGTGGATGGCGTCGTCAGGGCGCTGGAACAGGCGGTACTCGCAGTTCTCCACGAACTTGACGCTGTTCTTGCCGCCCTCGGGCGAAGGGAGGGTGACGGACACCGTGATGTCGTCCTCGATCTGCAGCTTGCGCGCCGGCACATAATCCGAACGAAGCCGGAACACCATCCAGTTGCGGTCGGGGTCCGCGCCCGCCTTCAGGTAGCTGTTCATCATGTGCTTGTGGTTGAACACGATCTCGTGCCCCGGCCGGCCATCAAGCAGGTCCACGGAGAAATGCCCACGGTAGTTTTCGCCCCACTCCGGGCGGTAGCAACGCTTCACCAGCAGGGCGAGGTTGCGCACGTGGGCGGGAATGCCGCGCAGCCACTCGTTGTAGGCTTCGGTGTACTCGGGCGACGGCGTGAGCAGGCGCACCACGGATCCCAGCGAGCGCAGGGGCGACAGGAAGGGACGCGAAGACTTGCGCGTGCTTTTGGGTTTTACCCGGAAGCGGGTGGCGTAATTCTTCTTCGTGATTCTCTCGACCTCGTCGAAGTCCTTCTTGAGATCCTGCACGTAGACGTTGCGGTAAAGGATGCCGTCGGCGACGGACTTGGAGATCTCGCTTTTGCCGCCGCCGGAAACCGTACAGGGTTTGTGGCAGAGCGTGCCTTCGGCACGGGTGCCGATCAGGCGCCAGGTTCCTGCGCCCGGATGCTTCTCCATGCGGGCCTTGTAGCCACTGGGGTAGATGTACACGTTCCCCGGCGCCAGCAGGATCGAAACGCTCTTGCCGCCTTTTTTCCATGACACCGTCTGGTCGGGAAGGCTGATCGTGGCGCTTTCGGGGATATAGATCACGCTGGGATGCAGGTTGTCCACGGCATAGCCGTCCGCATGCGGCGTCACGCGTCCCTTGAGCGCCCGCAAGGCCTTCTCGTAGGTATAACCCTTGACTCCCACGAAGTCCGACTCGCCGCGGATCGTGTCACCCAGGTTATAGCTGGGGAACACCAGGGCGCCGCCGGAGTGTTCCTCCTCGACGCGTCCGGTCAGGTTGGCCGCGAAGCCGATCTGGGTCTTCACTTCCTTCTTGCAATAACCGAAATAGTTGTCGGCAATCAGGGTGAGGATCACGCCTTCCGCCGTGCGGAAGGTGCACTTGAAGGCCCCGCCTTCGTTGTACTTGTCGGTTTCCTTCTCCCAGCACATGCCGTCACGCTTCTGGCGCGCCGACGCCTTTGAAACGTGGGGGAGTCCCAGTTCCTTCTTCGTGAGGTTGATCAGATGCGGAGCGAGCAGCACGAGGCCGGTGACGCCGCAGAAATGCTCCACGTCGAGACCGGGATCGTTCTCAGGCAGGTAAGGGTCGCCGGCATTTCCGAAGATCGACTCCACGAAGTCGAGGTTGCTCACGAGACTCGCGGGGGCGAGGAACCGGATCTCCATGTCGCGGTAGGGCGACAGGCCCGGGACTTCGGGAGACACGCGCGGACGCAGGAAGAGGGACGTGAAGGCGCGCACGCGGTCGCGCGCGGGCAAAGTGGATGTGAACGGCAGCAGCATCAGTTCCGGCGTGGGATGCGTGGCGTGCCAGAACAGGCGCGCGAACACCTCGCGGGGCACGGCCTTCTTGTCCGCGGGAATCGGCAGGCCGCCTTCGGACACGTGGAAGGTTCCCTGCGTGGTGCGCTTGTCCGATGCCGGATTGTGCAACACGCCCTGCGCCACGCGATGGCTTTGCAGCAGGGGGGACGTGAAGGTGTCCTGATCGGGGGGCAGCGACAGTGTCCGCGCCAGTCCGTGGAAGTCCATGTGGAGCGAACTGTCGGGGAGTCGCGCGCCGTGACCTCCGGGCGTTTTCACATCGCCGAAATGCGCGTCGAGCGTATCCTGGATGCGCTGGTCGGTCGGGCAGAGGGGGGCGGGATACGACCGGAACTTCGAATTGATCTTGCGTACCAGATCCGCCGAATGTTCCGTGATGCGCTGCGTTCCGAAGCCCGCCTCGAACTTGAAACCGCTCGAGAGCAGTTTCAACTGGATGATCGGCAGGACGTCCTCATAGTTCGGCAGGACGGATTCATTGTTCTCAAAGCCAAGGCTGGTTTTCAGGTCGTTCCGGTTCATGGTACTCCTCATTCATCCCTAAATGTACTCGGAACGCGGAAAGAGAGGATATGCGGAAACCTGGCGGGGCCGGGAAGGCATTTCGGGGGGTGAACCGACGGCACTTCCGGACGAAGCCCCCGGAGCCGTCGGGGCGGCGGGAAGGGTGACGGGAAGGCCGCCGGGTTCAGCTCCGCAGGGCGTCTTCGGAGACGTCCCATAAACGCCGTGCGTTGTCGGCGTCGAGGGCGAACGGGGCCACGCCTCCGAGGTCGGGCGGGCGTCTGTCCGCGACTTTTTGCGGCATGCAATCGGCAAGGTAAAGACCGCCGACCTTTTCCGCGAGCGGTGACGTCACCAGCAGGCAGGAGTTGGCCGCGCCTTGCTCCACGCTTTTCCGGCGCGCGGGCTCCTGCGGCTCCGGGAAATCG
>CAZKRC010000138.1:0-5495 GCA_964555105.1 uncultured Bifidobacterium sp.
GCGACATCCTGATGAAGGCCACCAACGTGGACGGGGTGTACGACAAGGATCCCAACAAATTCAAAGACGCCGTCCGTTACGAGACGTTGACCTATACCGAGACCATCAATCGCCAACTGAAGGTGATGGATACGTCCGCGATCGCGCTCTGCCGCGAGAATGACATGCCCATCATGGTGTTCGACCTGAATACCGCCGGCAACCTCGTGCGGGCCGCTCGTGGAGAGCGTATCGGTACCTTGGTGACGCGCGGCGAGGAGTGACCCCATGATTGATGAAAAAAACCTTGATGCCCGCATGCAGAAGTCGGTGGAAGCGCTCCGCAAGGATCTGACCAAGATCCGCACCGGGATCGCCTCCCCCGCCATGCTCGACAACGTGTTCGTGGACTATTACGGCACGCGCACTCCCGTTCCCCAGGTGGGTGCCGTCTCGGTGCCCGAACCGCGGGTGCTGGCGATCAAGCCTTGGGAAAAGGGCATGATGCAGGCCATCGAGAAGGCCATCCAGATGAGCGATCTGGGCATCAACCCCGTCAACGACGGCGTGTACATCCGCCTGTCCCTGCCCGTGCTGACCGAAGACCGGCGCAAGGACCTCGCCAGATCGGCCCGCAAGGTCGGCGAAGAAGCCAAGGTTGCCGTGCGCAACATCCGGCGCGACGAAAACGAGGCCCTCAAGAAGGTCGCCAAGGACAGCGGCCTCTCCGAAGACGACCTCAAAGGTCAGCTCGAAGCCGTTCAGAAGGTGACGGACAAGTATATCGCGATCATCGACCAGGTGATCACGGAAAAAGAAAAAGACATCATGACCGTTTGAGGCTTGGCCTCAAACGGTCAATGGCGAATTGGGAACCGGAAATCAGGAAGTGAAGACAAAGGAGCACCCCTCCCCGTCCCATTCCTCTTCCTCCTGCGTTAATTCTTAATTCTTAATTCCTAATTCTTGATTGACCATGCCCTCCCCCTCTCCCACTCCTCCACAACACGTCGCCATCATCATGGATGGCAACGGGCGCTGGGCGAAAAAGCGGTTTCTGCCCCGCTTGATGGGTCATCGCGCGGGTACGAACTCCACCAAGGCGATGGTGGAAGCCTGCAACGACCTGGGTGTGAAGTACCTGACGGTTTACGCCTTCTCTTCCGAGAATTGGGCGCGTCCCCTCACCGAGGTGGATGCCCTCATGAAACTCATGATCGAAATGACGCGTCGTGAGATCGATGGAATGATGCGGAACAACGTGCGCTTCCGGGCCTTGGGCAATCTGGACAAGCTTCCTGAAGCCACCCGCCGCGAGCTGGAGGCCGGCATCGAGCGCACCAAAAACAATACCGGCATCCAGTTCAACAT
Source organism: uncultured Bifidobacterium sp. (assembly GCA_964555105.1). Taxonomy (GTDB): domain Bacteria; phylum Fibrobacterota; class Fibrobacteria; order UBA11236; family UBA11236; genus UBA11236. The sequence continues at coordinate 1,351 of CAZKRC010000138.1, forward strand.
CGCCGTTTCGTACGGCGGCCGCGAAGAAATCGTGGATGCGGCGCGACATATCGCCCGCCAAGCGAAGGAAGGCACTCTCGACCCCGACGCCCTGGACGAGGCCACCTTCACCCGCCACCTGTACCTGCCCGACCTCCCCGATCCCGAACTGCTGATCCGCACCGGGGGAGACCTGCGCATCTCCAACTTCCTGCTGTGGCAGGTGGCTTACACCGAACTTTACGTCACCGACGTCTTGTGGCCCGACTTCGGCAAGAAGGAACTGCTGAAGGCCATCGAGGAGTACCACAAGCGGCAGCGTCGCTTCGGCAAGGTACTGGACGAATAGATTCGATGAGAACCGGCCGCGCCGCCGTCGGCTCACCTCCGAATTATCCATTTTGACGTTCGTGGAGCGCACGCTCCCCACCGGAGGCCTCATGTCCGAACTCACCGTCCGCGTCTTTTCGGCTTTTGTCATGCTCGTCGGCGGCTTCGCGGCGCTGACCCTGAGCCTTGAAACCCGCTGGGCACTCATCACTGCGGTCCTGGCGACCGGCGCCTGGGAACTGTCGCGCCTGGCCGGGCGCAAGCTGGTCGCCCCCGTGGCGGCATGGGTTCCGGCAGCCGCCGTATTCGCGCTTTGCCTCGCCCATTACCCCAACTTGAGTGCTCCCGTACACATCCTCTGGAACTGGATCGTCGCGCTGATCGCGCTCTCGACGCTCATCGCCATCGCCTTCGCCCGCCTGCAGATCACCGTCGTGGCGCCGTGGATTGGTCTGAATGCCTTCATCATCGCCTACCTGGGCCTATGGGGCGGCACCGTCTTCGGCCTGACACGGCCTGAAACCGGGCTCGCCGGCATCGCCCCCTTCGCCTTCACCCTCGCCTGCATCGCCGCGGCCGACAGTGGAGCCTACTTCAGCGGGCGCGCGTTCGGCAAGCACAAGCTGGCTCCGTCCTTGAGTGCGGGAAAGACGCGGGAGGGGGCGGTGGGAGGCCTCCTGGCGTCCATGGCCATCGCGGCGGGGCTGTCGGGTTATGCCGGCCTCTCGCTCCCCGCCGCCCTGATCATGGGCGTGATCCTGGCCCTCGCGTCCGTCACCGGGGACCTGTTCATCTCGGCCTTCAAACGCTGGGCCATGGCCAAGGACACCTCGCATTTGATTCCCGGCCACGGCGGCGTGATGGATCGCTTCGACGCGCTGCTTTTCGCCGCCCCGTTCGCGTGGGTGGGGTTCGCGATATTGACGTAGGGGCGACGCATGCGTCTCCCCTACGTTTCCCACACACGCGAACGATTTTCCCCGGGAATGGTACGATGCCCCGGAAGGGGTTTTAAAAAACGGCCGGGCCGTCGTCATCTTTCCCACGACAATGACAAGGCCCGCTTGCCGATACCAACGACATGGTAAGGGCACCGCGTGGGCACCAACTACAAGGTAGAGCCGCACTCGTGGCACCAACCACATCGTAGAGCCCCACTCATGGCACCAACCACCAACTCCCCCAGCGCCTCAAAGAGGTAGCTTTCCCAAAATGTCCTCACCCAAAAACATCGCCCTGCTCGGGGCCACCGGCTCCATCGGCGATTCGTCCCTCAAGGTTCTCCGCCAACATCCCGACAAATTCCGGCTCGCGGGCGTGGCCATCGGCAGCAAGATCGACCTGCTCCTCCCCATCCTGCGTGAATTCAACGTGCCCTTGGCCGTCGTCTTCGACCCGGCCGCCGCCGACAAGCTCGCCGCGCACTGGAAGGAGGGCCGCGTGATCGCGGGCATGGACGGATTGCTCGAGCTTGTCTCCTCCCCCACCATCGACTATGTCCTCAACGGACTGGTCGGCTCCATCGGCGTGCGCCCCACGCTGGAAGCCATCCGTCACGGGAAGACCGTCGGCCTGGCCAACAAGGAAAGCATGGTGATGGCCGGCGACCTGATCAATGCCGCGCTGCGTCGTCATCCCGAAGCCGGTCTCGTGCCCATCGACTCGGAACACTCCGCCATCTTCCAGTGCCTTGCCGGGCGTCCCGTGGAGGAGGTCGATTTCCTGCAGCTCACCGCTTCGGGCGGCCCGTTCCGCGAACGCGCGAAGGGCGATTTCAACAGCATCACCAAGGCCGACGCCCTCAAGCACCCTACGTGGGTCATGGGTGCGAAGATCACCATCGATTCCGCCACCCTCATGAACAAAGGGCTGGAGGTGATCGAGGCGCACCAGTTGTTCGGCGTGGATTTCGACCGCATCAAGGTCGTGGTGCATCCCAGTTCGATCGTACACTCCCTGGTCCAGTTCCGCGACGGATCGCTGATGGCCCAGCTCGGCTGTCCCGACATGTGCGTCCCCATTCTCTACGCGCTCGCCCACCCCGCACGCCTCGCGCTCGAAACACCGCGCCTCGATCTCGCCACCGTCGGAAAACTCGAATTCTTCCCGCCCGACTTCGACAAGTTCCCCTGTCTCCGCCTGGCCTTCGAGGCCGGCGCGCGCGGCGGCACCGCACCCGCGGTTCTGAACGCCGCCAATGAAGCGGCGGTGGACCTGTTCCTCACCGACAAGCTGGCCTTCCATCGCATTCCCTCCCTGCTCGAGGACGTCTTGGGGCGGGCCGCGATTGTGGATCTGGACTCCATCAAAACCGCGGTGGCCGCGGATGCGTGGGCACGCCGCGAGGTTGTGGAAGTCGTGGAGAAGGTGGGGTAACGTCGGACCTCCCGCTCCGCGCACTCGAGGAACTCCGGGTCCGACGGGGCGAGGCGGAGATCGAAGGGCATTGGAGAACGCCGGTTGAAGGCGAAGGAAAAGACGAGGGACCACACACACCGCTTGGGCATTTTGCAGCGGGCGCAGGCGGACGAAGCCTCGTCAACCCGGCGGAAAAAACGAAGACTTCGCCCGCAACGAAGCTCCGGAGCCCCGACCAAGCTCCCGTAGGAGGAACGAGGACGTCGTACCGGGAGTACGACAACCGAGGCCGACAACCGGGAGCGACGGTCGCGGCCCGGCGCACATCCAGGGCCGTTCTCCCGAAGCGTTGCAAGGTGCGACACAACTCGCCTCCCCCACCCCCAATTCCTACTTTACGCCCATGCCTGAACTCACCGGATACTGGTCGCTCCTCTATCAACTCCCCATCGGAATCATCGGCCTCAGCTTCATGGTGTTCGTCCATGAACTCGGCCACTTTCTCGCCGCCAAATGGATGGGCGTGCGGGTGCACACCTTTTCAATCGGTTTCGGCAAGAAACTGATCCGCGTCAAGCGCGGCGACACCGAGTACTGCCTGTCGATGATCCCTTTCGGCGGCTACGTGGCCATGGCGGGCGAAAATCCCGACGAGGGCGGCTACGGGGCGACCGACGAGTTCCAGAAAAAATCCATCCCCGCGCGCATGTTCATCGCCGTGGCGGGCCCGGCCGCGAACATTCTGTTCGCGCTCGCCCTGTTGTTCGGCCTTTACCTCACGGGCGTCCAGGAGCCCCGGCCCGGCCTGATCGTCGGCCACGTGGAGGCGAGCTCCGCCGGCGAGACGGCGGGTGTCAGGCCCGGCGACGAGATCATCGCCTTCGCCGGCAAGCCCATGATGAACTGGGAGCAATTCGTCCAGGAAGGCGCGCTCGCCGGCAGCAACCCCCACCCGCTGGCGATCCGTCGCGAGGGCCGCGACACCGCCGTGACGCTCACGCCCGTGATGAACCCCCGCTTCGGCGTCGCGCTCACGGGCATCCTCGGCGAGTGGGACGTGAGCGTCCACAAGGTCATGCCCGGCCGCGCCGCCGACCAGGCCGGCCTCCAGGCCGGCGACGTGATCAAGACCGTGGACGGCACGCCCATTCCCTCCGCCACGGCGCTGGTCGAAATGATCAACGGCTCCGAAGGCCGCACCCTGTCGCTCGACATCGAACGGAACGACGCGCCGCTCACCCTCGCCGTCACCCCCGCTTACGACGAGGACTCGCAGCGCTGGCTGATCGGCATCCAGCCGGCGAGCGTGGTTCCCACCATGCTGGTCCAGCGCGGCGTGCTGGAAAGCGCCAAGGCCGCCGGTGTCACCACCTGGGGCCACGCCACCATGGTGTTCCGCACCTTCTCCCGTCTCATCACGGGCGACGTGCACGTGAAGGCCCTGTCCGGCCCCATCGGCATCGTGCAGATGATCTCGG
>CAZKRC010000139.1:0-5373 GCA_964555105.1 uncultured Bifidobacterium sp.
GTCATGGACACAATTTACTCCTAGTAATGTGTCCGTTTTGGCGGGGTCACGCCAAGTTGTTAACCGCGGGTTGACATCGCAATAGCCTGTTGACTACCCTTGCTGACTTCGATAACGCTTCGAAGGTTGTGAAGGGATCCGCTCCTTTCAAAATCGGATGAAAAGTACGTGCGGAGTCTAAAACGTCTGATTAAAATCCGTATTACAGGAGCCCGCTTTACGTATTGCCCGTTTTGTGATGTTTGTCTATATGAAATTAGATAACGCCGAAATGTGCATGAAGGGGCGTGAGGGCCTGAATACGACGATCCGCTTTCGGTGGGGCGTTTCGAATCATCCGGACCACGCGGCATTCGCTGCGAACGCGTCGCGTAACGGATAGCGTTGAACGGCAAGGGAGAGTTGATGCGTAAACAAATGGGATCGGGCATCTCCACAGAAACGCGGACGGCTACGGCGTTTCCGTGCCGGGACACGCCCGGGATGACATCACCCCGTCGATGGCTGCCGCTGGCGATGTGCGCGGCATTCGTGCCGACCGCATTCGCCGCGTCCCTGTTTTTCTCCAAGGATACGCTGCACGAGCGGGGTTATTTCTCCCACTCTTCGACGGACGAGGTTTACCTCGTGAACAACAGTGATCACCCCGCCAAGGTGGACTCCCTGGCGGTTGCCGTGGACGAGGCGCTGTTCAGGACGCTGTCCATGAGCTTCTCGGCCGATGTCAAGGAGAACGGGCGCGTCCGTCAGGAAAGAATTTTTTTCTGGAATGATGGCGAGAGCGTGTGGTTGAGCAATTCGCTCGTGGTGCCGCCCCGTGACAGCATCCGCATTCATTCGATGAACGTGGATCAATGTCCCCGGTGCATCGGAAGGCGTCCGCCTTCCGAAACTTCCGGTGAGATCGCCGCGCCGGTGAGTTTCCGGTCCGATCGGGGTTCGGCGAAGGTGATCGTGAAAGGCTGGTACTACCTGCTCTGAGAGTCGCATGGGGAGAGCGGTGTTTTGGACGCCTCTCCCGCGACCTCCTTCACGTAGCGCGGCAAGCCGTACCCGGGTACGCGGGCGCGCAACGCGGTCATCAGGTTCAAGCCTTCCGTCTCCGGGACTTCGAAGTGATGGGCGCCGCGTACGCGGTCGAGTTGATGCAGGTAGTAGGGAAGGATGCCGGCGTCGAGCAGACGGAGCGACAAGTCCGCCAAAGCGTCCACGTCGTCGTTGACGCCGCGCAGCAGCACGGACTGGTTAAGCAGGACGGCACCTGCGGCGCGCAGCGCGCGCGCCTTGTCCATGAGCGCCGCGCCGATTTCACGGGCGTGGTTGACGTGCAGGACGATGTGCAGGGGCTTGCGCGCGGCGACGTCGCGGACCAGGTCCAGGAAGCCTTCATCCACGCGTGCGGGGAGGACCACCGGTGCCCGGGTGTGGATCCGCACGCGCCGCAAACGCGTCACCGACAGCGCCCCCCGCATGTGTCGCTCCAGGCGCGCGTTCGACAAGGCAAGCGGGTCTCCCCCCGAAAACAAAACCTCCTCGACCTCCGGATCCTCGTTCAAGCGGGCATACACGGCATCCCACGCATCCTGCGATTGTCTCTGGTCGGCGTAGGGAAACTCGCGACGAAAGCAATAGCGGCAGTGTACCGCGCATTCGCCGGTGAGGACGAGCAACGTCCGCCCCTTGTATTTACGGAGCACGCCCGGGCCGTCCTGTGCGGCGCCGTCACCCACCGCGTCGACCGTGAACCCCGGCGCGTCGGCGCGTTCGGTTCCCAACGCCAGCACCTGGCGGAGCAGCGGGTCATTCCAGTCACCTTTGCGCATGAGGTCGGCGTAGGCGTGCGGCACGCGCACGGGGAAGGCGGGGTCGGAATCGACGGGAGCGGCGGCCGGATCGAGATCCAGGTAGGCCAGCAGGTCCGCCGTCGTGCGGAGGGACCGCCCCCACGCCTCCTGCCAGGAAGGCCCGGACCCCTGTGCGGGTGCGGCCCGGGATCCGGTTTCGGGCGATTCCGCCGTGATTTCGCGGGAAGCGGACGTTGGAGGGGGAGTCATGTTTTTCTACATCCAGACGGGTTTTACACGCAAATTCGGGCGCCCAGGTGTCATGTTTGAGGTGCGATCGCGGGGCGCGAGCTTCGGTGCGGTTCGTTCAAGCTAGCAACGCCCGGCAGGTCGAGAAAGGCAAGTCACATGGGAATGGTCAGCACCAACGAATTTCGCAAGCGTCTCCGCGTCATGCTGGACGGACAGCCTTGCATGATCACCGACAATGAATTCGTGAAGCCGGGGAAAGGCCAGGCCTTCAACCGCGTCCGCCTCAAGAACCTGATCACGGGCCGTGTGCTCGAGCGCACGTTCAAGTCGGGCGACACGGTCGAGGAAGCCGACATCTCGCATGCGACCCTGCAGTACCTGTATACGGACGGCAACGTCTACACCTTCATGGACACCAAGACCTTCGAGCAGGCCGAGATCCCCAAGGAATTGATGGACGGCGCGGAGAAGTGGCTGTTGGAAAACACCGAGTGTGAAGTATCCTACTGGGGCGACAAGGCCATCTCCGTGACGCCTCCGATCTTCATGGACTTGCTCATCACCTATACCGAACCGGCGGTGAAGGGGGACACGGCAAACAACGTGACCAAGAAGGCCACGGTCGAGACGGGCGCCGAAGTGGACATTCCCCTGTTCCTCGGCGAGGGCATGAAGGTCCGCATCGATACCCGCACGGGCGAATACGTCGAACGGGCGAAATAAAAAACGGGCACGCCCGTTTTTTATTTCCTGTAGGGGCGAATGGTATTCTGTAGGGGCGAATGGTATTCGCCCCTACAGGACCGCCCCGGCGACGGTGCCCCGGCACCGCCCGTTCGACGGGTGTTTTACGTTTGAAAACGGGTGGCGCTTGCGTCACCCGTTTCTGTTTGCGGACCTTGTTTGCGGACTTGTTTGCGGATCCTTCGTCCGCACTTGATCTTGACCGTTCGTTGAGGACTTCATGGCCGACTCCACTCTCGCTTCACGTCTCCGCGTCGCCGCCTTCCGCGCCGAAAAATTCGCCGCGCTGCGGTCTTTCTTCGCGGAACGCGGCGTTCTTGAAATCGAGGCCCCGATGCTCTCGCGCGGGGCCTCGCACGACACGTACATCGGCGTGTTCGCCGTTCCGGATCCCGCGGGCGCGGCGGCGGAGACGCGCTACCTGCAAACCTCCCCCGAGCCGCATCTCAAACGCCTGCTGGCGCAGGGCTTTCCGGACGTTTATTCCCTCGGCAAGGTGTTCCGCGTCGAGGAGAACGGCGTGCGGCACAATTCCGAATTCACCATGATCGAATGGTACCGCCTGGGTTTCAAGCTGCGGCGGATGATGGAGGAAACCGTGGCCGTGTGCGCGCTGGTGGCCGACGGAACCTCCGCCAGGTCGCCGCGTGAAACGGTGTATCGTCTGTATGTGGAGACCTTTCTGGCCGTCACGGGGCTGCACCCCCTCAAGGCCACGCGCGAGCAGTTGCTGGATCACCCCGTGTTCCGCGAACACGGTTTCCATGCCGCCGGTCGTGCGGAGATGTTTCCTGAAAAAAACGACGCTTTGAATTTCTTGATGAGCGAGGTGGTCGAGCCGACCTTCGATCCCGCCGTGTTCACGGTCGTGCATCATTTCCCCATCGCCATGGCCCTGCAGGCCGAGCCTGATCAGGAGGAACCGTTCCTCGCCCAGCGCTTCGAGGTGTACGGCGGAGGAATGGAACTCGCCAACGGGTACAAGGAGCTGATCGACGCGCGTGAGTATCGCGTGCGTTTCGAAAAGGAAAACGCGCGGCGCGCGGAGTCCGGCAAGCCCGTGATTCCGGTGCATGAAGGGTTCTTCAAGGATTTGGGGGCGGGACTGCCCGCGTGCGCGGGCGTGGCGGTGGGTTTCGACCGCCTGGTGATGTTGGGCCTCGGCACGAAGGACATCCGGGACGTGCTGATGTTTCCGTGGGACGAAGCCTGAGTTTGTCCCACAGCCCCCGGATACAAGGGACGGGCGGATAAAGGGGGAGCCCGGCCTCGCGGGGAGCATCGGGTTTCAGGCCGCTCCCTCGCTGCGGCACGGGGCGCGTTGGCCCCTGCGTTGGCCCGCGCGTTGATGCGCACGTTGATCCGTGCATTGATCCATCAATCTTTTGCGGGCCCTGGTTTCACCCTTGTCTGAGACGCGCGAGTACAAGGTTCACGGTTTCCTCGATGGTGCCGTTGCCCGGAATGATCCAGACGGGTTCATCGGGTCCGGGCGGTTCCAAGGTCCGCAACTGGCTGTCAAGCAGCGCGGCGTGCATGAAGTGTCCCGTACGCGTGGTGAGCCGCGACTTCAGGTGGTCGGGGCTCACGTCCAGAAACGCAAACCATACTTCGTCCCGACCGGACGCCAAGGTCTTCCGGTGGGCGCGCCTGAGTGCGGAGCAGGCCAGAACCGTACCGGTTGTGGTGGCCGGGCGCGCGCCGGCGTCCCTTACCCCCCGTCCCCTTGCCTTGTCGATAGCGCCCGGGTTGTCGGCTTGCGCCAGCCATTGTCGTATCAGGACGGAAAGCCGCGCCAGCCACGGTTCCCGCAGTCTTTCGGTGAGAGGGAGGCCGGCGCGCATCCGCTCGATGTTCTCCGCGGGATGGTGGTCGTCCGCATCGACGAACGTCCACCCCAAGCGCATGGCGACCTCCCGCCCCACGGTGGTTTTCCCCGAGCCGGAGGGACCGGTGACGATGAGAAGGCGCGGGGTGGGCATCGGCGGAGCACGCATCGACAGCGGCGCGCGTTCAGGCGTTGTCGCGCAAACGCGTTTCGCCCTTGCTCCGCGCGCAATGCGCGCAGCAGTACAGGACGTCGTCCGCCTCCACGCCGTGCCCGATGATCCGGCAGCCGCAGTGCGCGCACTCGGGTGCCAGCCGATGGATGGCGCACTCGAAGCTGTCGAAGGTGTGCGTGCGTCCTTCGGTGCGGATCTCGAAGGAATTCTGGTATTCGTTTCCGCAGGCATCGCAACGTGCCATGGGGGCCTCCCGGGTTCTGGGTGAGCCTATCAACTTACGGGATTCGGCGCGCGCGGCAAAAGGTCCGATTACACCCCGGCGTTCCCCGCACGCCATACGTCCGCACTCACGCCGGCGTTGGCGGGGAAAGGCGCCCCGTGCCGCGGAGCGCTGGGAAACCGGGCCGGAAATCCCGGACTTGCCGTATTTCCGGAGCGTCGGCATCCTGTGGTCGAGAAAAGTTTAAAGGCCGTCCAATTCCTACTTTTACCAGCGCCATGAGCCAAAAAACCGCCGGAGCCGTGCTCCCCGACAATCCGCCGTATCTCGCACGACCCGCGAGCCGTTTCGCGCCCTTCCGGCGCGC
>CAZKRC010000140.1:0-5361 GCA_964555105.1 uncultured Bifidobacterium sp.
ACCGCCGCCTTCGACCAGCTCGGCCACCTCTCCTGAGCCGCGTGGTTTTACCCTGCGGCCGCGGAATCACAGCGGGAAGAACCCGTCCGTGAGCTCGGGAAGTATAACTAAGGTGCGGGATTTCATGAAGGGGTGGCGAGGCGATTCTTTGAGGGCCGTTCTGTGGGGGTGGTGCCCGCCACGTAAACAACTCCTGGTCGTGGGTACGGTTCCTTGTCGCTCATCCCTGGACGTTGGTGGTTGGCATTGCGGGCGTTCGGGATGTTTGAAAATACCCCTGGGGACTTCACGCCCTGCGGGAGAATGGCTTCCCAAGCATCGTACCATTCCGGGGAAAGATCCGCTGCGGAGACACCCACATCATGACAAGGCCGAACCGGAAGGCATCAACCCCAAGGTCCACACCCGTTTCTTCCTAATTTAAGGCTCTCCATGTCTTACCGGAAAACCATCCTGATCGCGCTCGTTCTGCCCGTCCTCGCGCTTGCCGTGGCGGGCGTCGCCGCCGTCACCACCTTCAAGGCCTCCGCGGCCCGCGTCCCGGCGGAAACCTTTACCCGCGCCGGTATCGAAAAAATCCTGGCGCGTGAATCGATCGTGCTTTACTCCGACGGCCAAACCCGTGTGGGTTCTTTTTTCGAAGGCACCCACCGCAATTACCTCCCCTACGATTCGATCCCGAAAGTCCTGATCGATGCCCTCGTGTCCGCCGAAGACCGGAACTACTGGACGCACGGAGGTTGGGACGTCAAGGCCTTCGCCCGCGCCATGGTGGACAACGTGAAAAACGGGGGGCGTTGGCGCGGCGGCAGCACCCTGACCCAGCAAACCGCAAAGAACCTGTTCGGACGCACCGGCCCGTTGCGCGGCAAGGTCGATGAACTCGTGAACGCGTACCGGCTCGAACAGAACTTCTCCAAGGAAGAGATCCTCGAGTTCTACCTCAACCAGTTCTTCGTGGTGGGAAACGGCCACGGCGTCAGCATCGCCGCCCGCTATTTTTTCGACAAGTCCCCCCGGGATCTGACCTTGGTGGAGAGCGCCTTCATCGCGGGTTCCGTGAAGGGCCCCAACCAGTATAATCCGTTCATCCAGGGAACACCGGAACGGCGCCAGGCCGCCCTGGAGCGGGGACGCGGCCGCACCGCGTACGTGCTGGCCCAAATGCGCAAGCACGACAAGATCACGGAAGCCCAATACCGCAAGGCCCTGGCGAACCCGCCGCAATTCAAGCGGGGCGATTTCCGCTTCTCCCTCACCACCAACATGATGAAGGTAAAGCGGCTTCTCGACGAGCCGCCGATGCAGGCCATCCTCGCACGCCACGGCGTGGAGGATTATACCGCAGCGGGACTGCAGATCATCACCACCCTCGATCCCGAAATCCAGAGGGCTTCGGAGTACGCCGTCTACCTCAACCTCTCCCGCCTCGACATGGTCGTGCGGGGCTACCAGCCGCCGAAGGACACCACGCCGTCGCGCCTGTCCCACTTCGAGCCGGGCGCTTACGTCGTGGGACGCGTGCTCGGCATCACACGGGAAGACGGTCGCATCGCCTCCGTGAAGCTGCGCTTCGGCGCGATCGACGGCACCGTGCCCCGCGCCGCCCTGGAATCCTTCTTCCGTGCCTGGAACCGGTCCGTGACCGGTTCGACGGCACTCCCTTCCGCGGCCGCGATGAACGAGTTCGCCGCGCGTCATCTCCGCACGAACGCGCTCGTTTCCTGCGCGGTCCCGTACCTCACGCCGACGCAACGGGAAAAGGGAAGCGATCCCGGCGCCCTGCTCGAGATCGCCCAGAAGCCGCTGCTGCAAGGGGCCGCGCAGGTGATGCAGGAAGGCCGCGTGGTCGCCAACGTGGGCGGCTTCGGCAATACCGGTTACGACCGCGTCAACCAGGCGCGCCGCCAGTTCGGTTCGTCCTTCAAACCCTTCGTGTACGCCGCCGCGCTGGAACTCGGCTGGCACGCGCTCGATCCGGTTCCCAACCATCGCCAGGTTTTCCAGTTGGGAAGCCTGCTCTACTTTCCCAAGCCCGAACACGTCCCCGAAGACACCGTGAGCCTCGCGTGGGCGGGCAGGCGCTCGGAAAACATCGCCAGTGTCTACGCACTTTACCATCTGTTCGACAAAACCGACTTCACGGCGTTCTGGGAGCATGCCCGGCGCCTCGGCATCGATCCCGCGAACTTCGCGGCACCGCGGGACTTCGAACGCTTCGTGCGCGACAGCCTCGGCGTCATCCTCGACGCGGACCACATGCGCGAGATCCGCTACCGCAAGGCCGTCGCCGATCTCGCGATCGACCTGACCTTCGACGGACGTCACCGGGAAGCCATGGCCCTGCGCGGCCTGCCCTACGGAATCGGTTTCGCCCGCGAGCGCGGGCTCCTGGCCGACAGTACCGACGCCGAGTCGCTCGCCCGCGTGCGCGTCCTTCGCCACAACTATCTCGACCACGCGGAACGCGCCCGCCTGTGGCGACGCGGCGAAGGCCTGTGGGTCGCGGCGCGCAGCGGCCAGGACCAGCGCATCGGCCTGTTCACGCAGGCCTCCGAGATCCCGGGCGGATGGCATCCCGTCCCCTTGGACGCGACCCGCGGTGTCAACGAGGCCTCCCTTTTCATCGACGGCCGGTTCTCGCTGGAAATGCTGCGCATGCTCGATGAACGCCTCCGCGTACCCGAACCCGACGCTCCGCGTTACACCCGTGAAAACCTGTTCGCATCCAAGGACTTCCGGGCGCAGGCGGCTTTGCGCTACATGTCCGACTTCACGCGCAGGATCGACATCGCCACTCCGCTCGACAACGTGCTCTCCATGCCGCTCGGGTCGAACGTGATCACCTTGGGCGAAGCCGTGAACGCCTATCAGGTGTTTCAGGAGGGCTCCCGTTACCGCACGCGTTTCGGACACCCCCAGCTCTACATCGAAAAAATCATCACGTCCGACGGTCGCACGATTTTCGAGGATTATCCGGAACCCGAACAGGTTCTGGATGACCGCACGCGTTTCCACATCGAAGCGATCCTCGCATCGGCCGTACAGGGTGGCACCGCGCAACGCATCCACCGCGAACTGCGCATCCCCCTCAAAACCCCCGAAGGCCCCTCCGTCACCCTGCCGGTACCGGCATACGGAAAAACCGGAACCACCAACGATTACCGGAACGCCTCCTTCATCGGCTACATGGCGGCTCCGAAGGGCCAGAACAAAGGGTATGATCCCATGGCGGGTTACGCCATTGGGGTTTACACGGGTTTCGACGACAACCGTCCCCTGACCAATCGTCTTGGCTTCCGCGGCACCGGTTCCAGCGCGGCCATTCCCGCGTGGCTCGACATCGCCCGCAACATCGCGTCCATCAAGCAGTTCTCCCAGGCCGTCACCGCGCCCCCGCCGGGCAGCCCGACCGCCGGTGAGCCACCCCTCTTCCAAAGGGACCGGTACAGGCACCATCCCGTCACGCGCCGGGCGGGCATGCCCCTTACGCCCCTGCGTGCTCCCGATGACCCGAACTACGTCGAAGACCTGTCCGACGAAATCCCCGCCTCCGAAAACATCCAGACCACGCGGGATCAAGCCTCGCTGTGGATCCGGGAGGATTGACACATGCCGCATCACGCCCACGTCCCCTACCCGTCCGCGTCCACGATTCCGCAAAGCGGGAAGAATCCGGTGGCGACATCCGTGTACCGCCGGGCATGGGGAGGGTTCGGCGCCCTGTCCCTCGGGGTGTTGATGACCGCCTGCGCCGGAACAACGGGCCGTACCGGGCCGACCACGCCCGCGACGACCACCGAACCGCCGCTGGAATCCATACGCGCGGCCCTCACGTCGACGGAGGATTCCCTGGTGCTCGATCTCGTGCTGGGCTACCGCGCCCGCACCGAGGGAAGCGGCGATGCCGAAACCCTGCGCCGCGCGCGCAACGCGCAAAACCAGCTGGAATACATGCTGCGGCGAGGCGGAGTGAAAAGCCGCGGCGGCGAAGCCCGCGTGATCACGGTCGACGGTGACCGTCTCACGCTGGAGGAGACGGTGCACCAGTTGTCCGCAGCGTCGATGCGATACACCGCCGGCACGTCATGGCGGCCCGAAGTCGAACGCGCGCGCGAAATCCAGCGGCGGCGCCCCGAGCTCTCCGCCCTGGTGGAGGACGCCGACTGGGTGTTGGCGCTCGCCGCCGCACTGGAAGGACCGCTGCCGGCGGACACGAAGAACCATTTGCGCGCCGTGCACGAAAGCTATGCCGCGCACGCACCCCATGCCGACGTGGCCCGCCAGGTCAATGCCCTGCTGCCGGCGGTATCCGAGGACGCCTTGCGGCGGGAACTCAAAAAGCTGGCCAACCGCAGTTGGGATCGTGAACGCCGCGGTGGAAACGCCGCGGCCGTGAAACCGGCGGTCACGCCGCCGCCCGCACCGGCAACACCCGTGACGCCTCCGACGCCGGCCGCGCCTTCGCTTCCGGATCCGGTTCCCGCACCCCCGCCCGCGCCTTCATCCACCGGTGACAGCCTCGCACAGGACCCGACGTCGATCGATGACACCACCATGACGCCCGAACGCTTCTGCGCGGAGCGTCGTGCCGATGCCGCGCTGGCGTTCGCCCAGGCGCGTGCGAGCGCGGATACCGTCGCGCGCACGCAAAGACTCCGGCACAGCCTCGATTTGCTGGACGAATGCATCACCCGCTTTCCGGACAGCCCCGAAGCCGCCAAGGCACGCCAGAACCGTGATCGTGTCCGGCAGGAACTGGCACCGTGACCATGGAAACGCCCGGGACAGGGATCGCGGCGGCGGCATTCCCGCCCGCCGTGACGGAAGCGTTGGCCGTCCTGCTGCCCCTCGCCTTTCGGGAGGACGAGGGTTCCGGCGACGTGACCTGCGAAGCCACGCTGGCGGCAGGTCACCGCAGTGAGGGCGCGCTGGTCTGCAAGGAGGACGGCATCCTCGCCGGAGCCCCGGTGGTGGACGCCGTGTTCCGTCATCGCTTCCCGGAGGGAAACGGACCGCGCGTGGAGTGGTTCGCCGCCGAAGGCGACGTGATCCGCGCGGGCCGGATCCTCGCACGCTTCGAGGGTGAAACACATGCCTTGCTGGTGTGCGAGCGCATCATCCTGAACTTCCTGCAGCGCCTGTGCGGCATCGCCACGGTCACGCGCGCGTATGCCGAAGCCGCCGCCCCCGCCCGCGTGCTCGATACGCGCAAAACGTTGCCCGGCTGGCGCGCGCTGGACAAATACGCCGTGGCCGTCGGCGGCGGCGAGAATCATCGCATGGGGCTTTACGACCGCGTCCTCATCAAGGACAATCACGCCGACGCCTGCGGTTCCGTGCGCGCGGCGGTGGAGCGCG
>CAZKRC010000141.1:0-5266 GCA_964555105.1 uncultured Bifidobacterium sp.
GGGTTTCCAGGCAAGATCGGTCACTTTCGAGCGGTCGCGAACATGCGGCGCAGGGTCTCTGTGGCAGTCGAGGCACCAGCTCATGCTGAGCGGTTGTTCGGCGCGCACTTCGGTCATCTGGTCGACGCGCCCGTGGCAGTCCACGCAGCTCACGCCCTTGTTCACGTGCGCGCTGTGGTCGAAGTAGGCGTAGTCGGGTAGTTTGTGGATGCGGACCCATTCGATCGGCACTCCCGCTTCATGCGCGTCGTGGATCTTCTGGATTTCGTCCGTGCCGGTCTTGGAGCCGCTCTTCACGAGGTTGTGGCAGTTCAGGCAGGTTTCGGTCGGGGGAACCCCGGCGTGACGCCCCTTCTCGACGTTGAAGTGGCAGTACCGGCAGTCCATGCCCAGCTGGCCCGCATGCAGCTCATGGCTGAAGGCGATGGGCTGCACCGGCTGATAGCCCACGATGTAGTGCTTCGGCGAGCCCCAGTAGGAAAATGCGAAAACGGTAAAGCAAACTAGTGAAACCACCGACACCAACAAGACGAGGGGCAACTTGTTGGTCCACTTCGGAAATACCATTCGTCGTGTCTCCAGCGCCGAGGCCTGCGTGTCCGTTTCCGGCAATGGGTGCCGGATGGATCCACCGCGATGAGCGGTGACGTGACCAAGCGAACGCTCAAGGGTTCTTTTTTAATTGGCGGGGTAAAGGTAAGTCCACCGCGTGTGCCATTCAAGCAGTGTAACACCCTTTTGTCGTGATTTCATCGTGAATTTCCCGAAGTGACATTACCCATTCATTCGGTATACAATAATGAGACTAAATCTCACTATATGATTTGCCATGAGTCTTGCCATGAGTCAAACTTTTCTCGTATCGTCGAACCCCTTGATGTGTATCGCTTTAGCGTAGTGCGGTGGCGTTGCGGGGTGGCGAGGCACACGATGGGATGACGAGTGGAACAATGCGTGAGGGCACAGGCCGGTGAGGCGCGCGCGCGCGCGGCACTTCGAGGTCATGAAGGAAAAATGCGTCCAAAAAAACGCCGCCCCTGGATTTCAGGGGCGGCGGATCGTCATGAGGGTGTTCGGAGGTGCGGTATGCGGACGGGACCGGCGTGCGTGTCAGCCCAGGAAGAAGAACATCCGCTTGTCGAGGGCCATCGCGACCAGGACGACGGGCAGATACGCGATCGACCACAAGAAGACATGCACGGCATGCGTGCGAAGGCCGGTGCGTTGCAGGCGCCTTGCGAGCGCGATGAGGAAAAGTCCCGAAGCGAGGGCGACGAGCAGGTACCAGTAACCCGCGATGCCGTAGAGAAACGGAAACACCGAGACGAAAAGCAGCAGCACGGATTGAAAGAGAATCTGGCGGAAGCAGGTCGCGCCGGATTCATCGACGAGGCTGAGCATGCGGTAACCGCCGCGGCGGTAATCGTCCTTGTACATCCACGCAAGCGCGAGAAAGTGCGGCAACTGCCAGAAGAACAGGAGGGCGAACAGCAGCACTCCACCGGTTCCGACGTGATTCTGCGCCGCGGTCCAGCCCATCAGGGGCGGCAGCGCGCCCGGCAGGCTCCCGACCAGGGTGTTGAACGTGGTGAGGCGCTTGAGCGGCGTGTACACCGCGGCGTACAGAACGACCGTCAAGGCTCCCAAACAAGCGGTCAAGGGATTGACGTAAACCCATAGCAATACGGTGCCCAGCACCGCGATGACCGCGCCCGCGATCCATGCGGTCGTCACGCCGAGCCGTTCCGACGGCAGCGGCCGTTTCTGGGTTCTCTCCATGACGGCGTCGTACCGCTTTTCGATCGCCTGGTTGAAGCTGAAGGCCGCCATCGCGAGCAGGCCCGTGCCCAACAGGGTCCAGCCCAGCGCCACCCAGTTGAATTCCGGCGGCGAAGCGAGATAAAACCCGACCACGGTCGTGATCAGGATGTGTGCGGTCATGCGGATCTTGAAGAGCTCCAGCAACGCGCGTACGCCGGATCCGAAACCCTTGTTCCGGACGGGTTCATTCAGGGTAGTTTCAGTCATGGGCGTGGAAAGTTAGCAACCCCGCCGTGAGGGCATAAAAAAAGCCCGGCTTCGGAAGAAGCCGGGCTTGCGCGGCACGACAGGGTGCCACGACGGATCGCGAACGTCCTAGTTCTTGCTCAGGTAACCGCTCACGCCTTCGCGGGTGGCCTTCATCGCGGTCTTGCCCTTGGTCCAGCCGGCGGGGCAAACCTCACCGTGCTCTTCGCTGTACTGCAGCGCGTCGAGCAGACGGACGACTTCATCGACGTTACGGCCGATGGGGCGGTGATGCACGACCTGCGCCTGCACCACGCCTTCCTTGTCGATCACGAAGGACGCGCGGTAGGTGATGCCTTCCGCTTCATCGAGCACGTCGTAGTCGCGCGCGATGCTCTTGTGGATGTCGGCGAGGATCGGGTAGGTTACGCCTTCGATGCCGCCGTCGTTCTTGGGCGTGCGCAGCCAGGCCATGTGCGAGTGGGCGGAGTCGACCGAGCATCCGAGCACCACGGCGTCGCGGCTTTCGAACTCCTTGAGGGCTTCCTGGAACGCGTGGATCTCGGTGGGGCACACGAAGGTGAAGTCGAGCGGATAGAAGTACAGGATCACGTACTTCTTGCCCTTGAAATCCGAGAGCGAAATCTTCTTGGTGGTCTGGCCGATCGCCGCATCAGCGGTGAATTCGGGAGCCTTTTTTCCGACGAGTACTGCCATGACAAAGCCTTTCGATGATTGTGAAGGAGAAACGATCCGTTCAAGCGATCCGTTTAGAATGAATCTAATTCAAAGCGGAGGTCCGGGCAAGCGCGAAGTGCGTTGTACGTCCGTTTCCCGTCCGTTTTTTTTGTTCGCGCGTTTTTTTTGAGGCGCCGTTCCTGTTCAGGTTACGCGTACGGAGGGAAGGTCGGGGGCGGAACGGCGTCGCGGTGTGGAATGGCCTGCACGGGCGGTCGCCTCACGCCCCGCTCCGCCGGGTGGGGGAGGGCACGGGGGTGTTCTCCGGTCCGTCGGGATGTGTCAGGCGCAACCCCAGGGACGGCGCCGCGCCCCTGATTTCAACGCGCCATCCGGCGCGGGCGAGCAGTCGCGCGGCGCCGTCCCACACGTGCCCGGCGGGGATCGGTTCGTAGAGCAGGATCGTTCCGCCGGGTGCAAGTAAGTCCTTGAGTGATGAGAGCTTATGGGAAAGACCGTAGCGGGCTTCGAACTCTTTTTCAAAGTCCTCGTCCCCGGCATGGGCCGGGTCGGCCAGCCAGTCGTCCTCGTCGGCGTGAATCTCTCCGAGACTGTCGGCACAGAGGATGAGGGCGAAGCGTTCACCGTCCAACGGGGGAGGAAAGCCTTGGGCCTCAAGGCGCGCGCGGGTTTCGGGAGAAAGATCGGTCGCGGCGACGGATAGACCCGCTTCGTCGCGCAGCCACCGCGCGAGGATGCCGCTGCCTGCGCCGTAGTCCAGCGCGCGCGCCGGAGGTGCGAGGCCCGCGGGGAGGTCGGCCTGCAGGCGGCGCACCAGCGCCGCGAGGCGGTGAAAACGGTGGCAGGCCAAAATGTCGTTCAATTCGTGACGCGATGAAAAATCGTAAAAACTTCGGCAGGTGTGTTCGGCGGGATAGGCGACGAAGGCGCGGTGCCGGCGCGCGAACATCGCCGCGTCCTCCGGGCTCAAGCGCGCTTCGACGCGTCGGATCACCGCGTCCCGCTCCAGAGGTTCCAGACCATGTGCGCGCAGAAAATCTTCCGGGGAGGGCATCGGTTCAAAATAGGTTCCCCGACGAGGTCCGTGTAAACACCCCGGGGATGGCGACGCGGGCGAGCACGTGCTCGCGCACCCGGAAGCCCACCGCCACCGCCACCAAAATCCCCCTTCAAGATCACAGGCAAGAATGACCCCAGGAGCGTTCACGGGCCGCGTAAAAAAGCAAAAGGCCTGAAATTGCGTAATTGCTATGCTTGAGGGTGAGTTGCATGCCCAGGAACAGGTCCGGAGCCGACCCGTTCCCGGCGTTACCCCGGAGTTCATATGCCCGCCTCCGCCAATCCCGCGAATCCGAACCCTTCCTTGTCCGCCAAGTCCGCGGACTCCGCATCGTCAAAGTCGCCGGAGGCCCAGGACGCGGGCGAACGCAAACGCCAGGAGATCCAGGAGGCGTTTTTCCGGCACCTGCAGCTGTCGCTCGCCAAGGACAAATACTCCGCGACCCCCTACGACAAGTATCTCGCGCTGTCGTACGCCGCACGGGACCAGTTGATCGATCGCTGGATCCGCACGCAACAGGCCTATTACCGGCAGGACTCGCGCCGCATCTATTACCTCTCGATGGAGTTCCTGATGGGGCGTTCGCTCGGCAACGCGCTCATCAACCTCGGCATCGACAATGAGGCGCGCGACGCGCTGTACGACATCGGGCTGAGCCTGGAGGAGTTGCGCGGCCAGGAGCTGGAGGCGGGTCTCGGCAACGGCGGCCTCGGGCGGCTCGCGGCGTGCTTCCTCGATTCGATGGCGACGCTGGAGTTGCCCGCCTACGGGTACGGCATCCGCTACGACTACGGCATGTTCCACCAGAAGATCCGCGAGGGTTACCAGCACGAGCATCCCGACAACTGGTTGCGCCTGCAGAACCCGTGGGAGATCTCGCGGCCCGAGTACACCGTGCCGGTGCACTTCAAGGGGCGCGTGGTGGCGCGCAAGAACGCCCAGGGCGCCACGGTGTACGACTGGATCGATACGGAAACCGTGCTGGCGGCGCCTTACGATACGCCGGTTCCGGGCTACGGCTGCGAGACGGTGAACACCCTGCGCCTGTGGTCGGCGAAGTCCTCGGACGAGTTCGGCCTGCATTATTTCAACAGCGGTGATTACGTCGAGGCGAGCAAGGACATCGCGTTGGCGGAGAGCATCTCGAAGGTGCTGTACCCCAACGACAATTCGATGAACGGCAAGGAGCTGCGCCTGAAGCAGCAGTACTTCCTGTGCGCGGCCACCCTGCATGACATCCTGCGCCGCCACAAGAAATACCACAAGGACTGCAGCGGACTGGCCGAGAAGGCCTGCATCCAGCTGAACGACACGCACCCGGCGATCTCGATTCCCGAGCTGATGCGCCTGCTGGTGGACGGCGAAGGCATGTCGTGGGAGCACGCGTGGGACATCACCACGCGCGTGTTCGCCTACACGACCCACTCGCTACTTCCCGACGCGCGGGAGAAGTGGGGCGTGGACCTGCTCGGGCGCCTGCTGCCGCGGCATCTGCAGATC
>CAZKRC010000142.1:0-5232 GCA_964555105.1 uncultured Bifidobacterium sp.
GTTCCCATCCCGAACACAGAAGTTAAGCCTCTTAGCGCCCATGGTACTGCGGGCACTTTCCGCGGAAGAGTAGGTCTGCGCCAAGGTTCTAATATCAACAAGGCCTCTGAAGCATTCGCTTCGGAGGCCTTGTTCGTTTTGGGGATTTCCAGATGGCCGCATCCGGTGACGGGTGGGGCTTTTTTGTTGTGCCCGCCCCGCCCCTCTGCGCATGTCCCGAGCCCCCTCCCTCAGGGAGAAGGGCAGGGTGAGGGGGCTCCTCACCCCCGCCGGGACTGAGGCTCCCCACCCCCGCCCGGACTGAAGAAGATCGCTCAAAGGGCCGTTCAGGACCGCTTTGCGGTGTGTCCGGAATTGCGCCTTCCCCGTGTGGATTTTCGTGAAGCTTCCTCGCGCGCCAGTTGCGAGGAGGCGTGGGTCATCTCGGCACCGAAGAACAGGATCTGGGTGGAGTAATAGATCCACAGCAGGATGGCGACGAGCGATCCGGCCGCCCCGTACGTCGATCCGAGCGCGCTGCGGCCGAGGTAGATGCCGATGAGGGAACGACCGAGAGAGAAAAGCAGCGCCGCGAGAATGGCGCCGATCCAGACGTCGCGCCAGCGCACTTTGGCGTCCGGGAGGATCTTGTAGATCGCGGCGAACAGCAGGATGGTGAAACCGAATGACACGGCGGCATTGAGGATCGAGAATACCGGGAAGTAGGAGGGAAGAATGTCTGAGAGGAATTTTCCGGCGGCGGAGAACACGGCACTGGCGATCAGGGAGACCATCAGCAGGAAGCCCACGGTGAGGATGAGCGAGAAGGATATGAGACGCCGCCGGATGAAGACCCACACGCCGGAACGCGTGGGAGGTTTCGCTTCCCACATGATGTTGAGGGCTTCCTGCAGGTGGGCGAAGGCGCCGGTGGCGCCGATGAGCAGGACGACGAGACCGATGAGCGTGGCGGTAAGTCCGGATGCGGGAGACCATGACGAATCGAGCATGGTGCCGAGGGTTTGCGCGCCGGATTCACCGATGAGTTCGCGCATTTGAAGCATGATTTCCGCGCGCGCTTCCGTTTCGCCGAAGAAGAATCCGGCGATGGCGATGGCGATGAGCAGGAGCGGGGCCATGGAGAAAATCGTGTAGTACGCGACGGCGGCGGCAAGGCGCGACGCCCTGTCGTTGATCCATTCGGTGATCGAGATTTTAATCAGCTTCAGGAAACGACGTGCGCCGGGGATGTACCCCAGCACGTCGAGGGCGCGTTGCGCCAGGTCTTCGCCCTTGCGCTTCAGGACGGACACCAAGGTCGTGAACTTCTGTTTCAAACTCATGAGTCGACCACTCCTTTCCGGAATCCGCGCCGCCGGGCAGGGCACCGTGCAGCAAGACCAAGAGCGTGCGTCGCCGGCACGGCTGCCACGGCTGCATGTCGTTCCGGCGCTGTCCGCATATCAAGCGGTCCAAGGCGCTGCACGGCGCTTCGCCATCAGATCCGGGCCGTTGCAGGCCGATTCCCTTATCAAGGTATACGTCCGCGCCGCTTTCGACCCGCACTCCCTGTAATGATTTGAAACGGGCGGAGAGACCCGACCTTGTATTGTGATTGCATGACCACGAGGCTTCAGGAACCGGGCGCGGCTACACTGCGGGAGACCATGCCACGCGCTTGTGACGACCCTTCCGGCAAAGCGCGAGGCCGGCGTCATCAGGGGCGGGTCCTCGCGGTGCTCATTCTGCTGGCGGTGGGGGCGGGAATGGTGTGGATCTTCGCGGGCGACCATACGTCCGCACGCACGGCCGGGGAAACGGGACTGGGCGTGGCGTGGGGGGCGGCGTTCATCGGTTTGATCCGATGGGTCCAGAACCAGGGTGTGATGGCCGCGGTGTGGTTGATCGCGCTGCAGGCCGTGCTGGTCATCCTCGTGATTCCCGGGCCGTTCTTTACGCTGAGCGCGGGCTTCCTGTTCGGATTGGCGGGCGGTTCGTTGATCGCCGTGGCCGGTTCGACGGTGGGTGCCACGATCGCGTACTGGATCGGTCACCGCGTACACTGCGTGCGGGACAAACGGTCGCACGGCACGATACACGGCACAATGCGGGCTGCGCGCGGGGAGAGCGGGTTCGCGTCCCACCCGCGCCTTCGCCTGCTGGCGCGCGTGGTGCGCGACGGCGGCTGGAAGGTCGTGCTGTCGACGCGCCTGCTGCCGTTCTTTCCGTTCAAGTTGTCCAACTACTTCTTCGGATGGATGCGTTTTCCGTTCGCGGCCTTTTTCTGGGGCACGCTTGTGGGGTTGATTCCGATCACCATGGTGAGCGTTTCGGCGGGAGCGCTGGCCTCGGACCTATCCGGTTTGTCGAGTCCCGATCTGACCGCGGGTCGCGGATGGATCTGGTCGTTGGCGACGTTGGGTGTCGGTCTTATGGTGTTGTTGTGGGCGGGGGCGAACGCCCGCGCGCGCTACCGCGATGTCTTGCAGGGGGACGGCCTCACGCGCGGTGTGCGCGGCGCGGGCGGGGCGGGCCGGCCCGACATCCCCGGCTCCGGTCGACCCGCCGGCCCGGGCGGCGGGGCCGCCACGGGTTCCCCGGAGCGTGCAGACAGGGAGCGTGTCCCGTGATCGGGCGGTGGCGGGCCAGGTGGCGTCGTTGGCGCGCGGTGTGGAACCGCAGCGAATGGATGTGGCATCTGTTGTCGTTGCCTCCGGCGCCCGATGACGGGCGGCCGGGCTTGATCATGATCCAGATCGACGGATTCTCCCACATGGAGCTTCAACGTGCGCTGAAGGAGCAGGAGATGCCGTACCTCGCGCGGCTGCTCAAGCGAGAGCATTACGAGCTGCGCCGTCTGTACTCGGGTCTTCCCTCCAACACGCCCGCGATGCAGGGCGAGCTGTTCTACGGTGTTCCGGGCGCGGTTCCCGCCTTCGGCTTCTTCGACCACAAATGCAACCGCCTGTGCAAGATGTTCGAAAGCGAAGCGGCGCGCGACGTGGAACAGCGGCTGGAGACGGAGGGCGATCCCCTGCTCAAGGGCGGAACGTCCTACAGCAACATCTACACGGGGGGCGCGGCGGAGGCACGCTGGTGTTTTTCCTCCCTCGGCTGGGGCAACAGCACGAAGGCGCCCGGTATGGCCGTGATGGTGCTGTTGGCGCTTCTGAACGCCTGGTCCTTTGCGCGCGCCCTCGCCTTCGCGGTGATGGAACTGGTGCTGGCGTTGTGGGACGCCCTGCGCGGTGTGATGCGCGGCGAGGGGTTCAGGCACGAGTTCAAATTCGTGGCGGCGCGCGTGGGCATGTGCATCATCCTGCGCGAGTGGGTGACCGCGGCGGTGCGCATGGACGTCGCGCGCGGCATGCCGGTCATCCACGTGAATTTCGTCGGCTATGACGAGCAGGCGCACCGCCGTGGCCCGGATTCCGCCTTCGCCCACTGGGTGCTCAAGGGGATCGACGATGCGCTGAAGCGCATCGGGAAGGCGGCACACTCCTCGCGTCGCCGCGACTACGAACTGTGGATCTATTCCGATCACGGGCAGGTGCGCAGCCGTGCCTATAGCCTCGTCCAGGGAAAAAGCCTGCGCGAAAGCGTGTGGGAGCTGTGGCATGAAGCACCCGCGCCCGCGTGCGATCTGCGACGCGACAACGCCACGGGACAAACGGAACGCGTGCGCTTGCTGGGCGGGAGAAAGCTGCAGCGGATGTTCCCGGTCAAGAACGGGGATGCGCCGCTCCTTCCCGACCCAAACCCGCTGGTGCATCCGATCGTCAGCGCGTTGGGCCCTGTGGGACTGATCTATCTCGGCCCGGAGGCCGATCCGGAGCGTCGCGCGCGTCTCGGGCAGGCCTTGGTACGCGACGGCGGGGTGCCGCTGGTGATCGAGCCGCGATCCGAGCCGTTGCGTGGCTGGAGCGCGGAAGGTGAGTTCATCCTGCCACGCGATGCCGAAGCCGTTCTGGGGAATCATCCCTATCGGGATCAGGTCGTCGCCGACCTGCAGAGGATCAGCCGGCATGAGAATGCCGGAGACCTGATGGCCTATGGTTGGAAAAAGGGCATCGACATGCCGTTGACGTTCGCGCTGGAGAACGGGTCGCACGGGGGCATCAGTCCCGACGAGTGCTCCGCCTTCGTGATGATGCCCCGTCACATGGAGCGTGAACTGTTGAGGCAGACCGTTCCCCGTCCGGCGGACCTTCATCGTGCGGCGTTGATCGCGCAGGGACGCCTCTCGCCGGAAGCGCCGGTCCCCTTCGCGCGCGCCTCCGGCCCGCCGGTGCTGCGTGTGATGACCTACAACGTGCATTCGTGCGTCGGCATGGACCAGCGCCACGACCCGCGCCGCATCGTCAAGGTCATCTCGCACTACCATCCCGACGTCGTGGCGTTGCAGGAACTGGAAACGAACCTGCCGCGCTCCGTGGGCGAGAACCAGGCGCGCCGCATCGCCGAACTGCTGCAGTTCGAATACCACTTCCACGCCGTGCGCGAGCGCGATGACGGCCAGTTCGGCAACGCGATCCTCAGCCGCTATCCCCTGCGGCTTCTGCGCGCGGGCGGGCTTCCGGGCCCCGGCCGGCGCGGTGAAACGCGCGGCGCCCTCTGGGTGGAACTCGACGTGGAGGGGACGCGCGTTCAGGTGTTGAACACGCATCTCGGGCTTTGGCCGCACGAGCGCCTGCTGCAGGCCCGCACGCTGCGCGGCGACCGCTGGCTGGGGAGACGCGACCCCGCAGTGCCCCTCATCGTGTGCGGCGACTTCAATTGCGGCCCGCGTTCGCCCGCCTATCGGGAACTGGCGCGCGGCCTGACGGATAGTCAATTGCAGCTGCACAAGCATCGTCCGCGCAACACCTGGTTCACGGGGTTTCCCATGGCGCGGCTCGACCACATCCTGGTCAGTCCGCCCCTGCAGACCTGTCAGATCCAGGTTCCGTCCTTTCATCTCGCGTGCGTCGCGTCCGATCATTTTCCCCTTGTGGCCGACATCGAACTCATCTCGACCCCGTCTTCGTCCCCCTCGCCGTCTTCTCCGCCCGTCGCGCGGTCCCCGGACGCATCGGTCTCCGGAGGCGCGCGACGTTCCCACCCCCAAACTCCGGGAGAACATCATGTGGCTTAAATGGCTTCCCTGGAAATACATCGTGCGCCAGGCCGCGCGCCGGCGCGGCTTCATCGATCCCATCGCCCTGATGGCGCGCTTCAACGCGTTGGCGCAACCCGCCGAAACGGCCGCTCCCC
>CAZKRC010000143.1:0-5216 GCA_964555105.1 uncultured Bifidobacterium sp.
GGGCCTACTCATTGTTCCTCCTCCCCCCCTGTCGATTTTACCTACCCAAAACCCCCGCCACGTAGGGCCGCGGCATGCCGCGGCCCTACGTGGCGGGATGCATCATCATCCCGCCACGTATCGACGTCACCCGGCGTCGCAAAAAGCCAAATCAGAATTATGAAATCAAAAATCAGAAAGAAACAGAACGCAATGGCCGCGATTTCTGCCGCGCTCAAATTTCTGATTTCTGATTTCTGATTTCTGCTATCGCGTTCAGGCACCTCTCCACTGCCGCGACGTCCTTCACGCCCGGTGCGGTCTCGACCTTGCTGTTGAGGTCGACGGCATGCAGTCCGAAACGTCGCGTCGCGGCGACCGCGGCGGCGAGGTTGTGCGGCCCCAGGCCGCCGGCCAAAAAGAACGGGCGCGGCAGAGCTCCATCGCTTTGGACCCCCTGCGTGCCGGGCGCCCCCTGCGGCCCGAGCAGGGCCCAGTCGAAGGCCGCGCCCGTGCCGCCGAAGGCCGACGCGGTCGCGGTATCCACCAGGAAGTAATCCGGCTGTGACGGACGCGCGGCGTGGGCCTCCCACCCCGGCCGCAATCCGCCCCAGTCGCCCAGACCCGTATGCGGAATCGCCTTGATCACCGGCAGGTCGACCGCATCGAGGATGTCCCAGCCCTCCGCCCCATGCAACTGCGCCATGCGGATGCCCGTGAGGGCCGCGACGCGTGCGATCTCTTCCGGTGCCTGATCGACGAAGATGCCGACCGGCGTCGCATGACGCAACCCGGCGATCAACGGCGCCGCGGCTTCGGGCGCAATGTACCGTTTGCTTCCGGGCCAGAAGTTGAAGCCCAGGTAGTCGATGCCGCGCCCGTCCACCGACAGTGCATCCAAGGCGCGTGCGTCCCCGGCGCGCGTGATGCCGCAGACCTTCACGAGGATTTTCCGGGGGAGGACGGATGCGGGGGACACGGAGGGTGCGTTCATGGTGGTCTCACAGTTCCAGCAGAAGGCCGCCGCGTACGGCCAGCCCGCCGCGTCCCTGGAAGCTTTCGTATTCGCAGCCGAGCAGCAGGCTGGAGCGGCGGCCGTTGCGGATGTCGA
Organism: uncultured Bifidobacterium sp.; assembly: GCA_964555105.1. GTDB lineage: Bacteria > Fibrobacterota > Fibrobacteria > UBA11236 > UBA11236 > UBA11236. Next base: position 1,091 of record CAZKRC010000143.1, read on the forward strand.
GCAGGCCGCCGGCGCGCCAGAGGTATCCCTTCCCGTCATCCGGGCCGAAGGCATAGCCCAGGCCGCCGGTCGCGGCGGGGACGATGATGCGGCCGAAGGGCAGACGCATGAATCCGGCGGCCAGCACGGGGAGGGACGAAGGGTGTCCCGCCACGCCCTGGCCCGACTGGATACCCAGTAAAACCTGCTCGTCGAAGCGGTTGTACACCGCGAGGTTGTAGCCGAATCCGGAGCCTTCGAAGTCGGCGCGGGACTGTGTGCCCAGCGTGCCGGTGATCGCCAGCGGAGGCAGGGCCGCGACCGGCACGACGGAGGCCGCGCACAGCGCGCAGACGAAGAGCAGCAGCCGGAGCGCGCGCGGAGGTTTGATCCGGAAGGAGTGCACGCCTGAAAGATAGTGACGCGGTCGGCGCGACGGCGCGTGTGCGCAACCGCCCTAGTTGGGGTAATCGCCGCCGGCCTGGGCGCGCACGTGGGTGTAGGGGGCCACCGTCGCGCTGGCATGGTTCGAAGCCCGTTCGACGCGGTTCCATGTGCCCGAATCGCGTCGCGTGGCCACGGCCTTGTAAAGTCCCAGAAGCAAGGCCGCATTCATCGACACGAAGTAATAGGGGATCAACAGGAACTTGTAACGGCGGGTGCGGCCGTTGCCGTAGTAACCCAACACGGCCATCCCGTAAAAGGCGACCTGGGCCGCAAGCACTCCCGCGAAGAAGGGCGAGAAGGGTGCGAGCGCAAGGTTGGACAGGAACAGCACGATCAGCAGCAGGGGGGCGATCCAGCGCAGCAGCTTGTGCGAGAAAAACCCGTATGCCACCTTGGGCCGCAGCGGGTTCAACAAGGGGAGGTAACGGGGCAGCAGGTTGAAGTTGGCCTGGCTGATGCGCACCTTGCGATGAAATTCACCGTAGGCGTCCAGCGAGGTTTCTTCGCTGCCGATGGCATCCGGTTCGTAGACCACGGACTTGCCGGCCCGCAGCACGTTGGTGGTGACGAAGAAATCATCCATCACCTTGCAGTCGGTGGGGATCGGACGGTACAGCTCCTTGCGGATGGCATACAGTCCGCCGTTGGCGCCGATCACGGTGCCGAGACGCCCTTCCTGCAGCTTGATTTCGGACTCGAGATTCCAGTAAATGCTCTCGCCGATGCTCAAGGCCGCTTCACCCGCATCGTGCAGGATGAGGCGCCCGCACACGCAACCGACTTCGGGGTTCTCGAAATGCTGCAGCATTTTCTGGAGCGCGTTCTTGAGCAACATCGTGTTCGCGTCGCAGAACACCAGGATGTCGCCGTGCGCGGCAGGCACCAGCCGGTTGAGCACCGCCGCCTTGCCGGAGCGTTGCGGGAATGCGAACAGCTTGACGTCGGGGGCGTACTGGGCGGCGATGGCCTCGGTGCGGTCGACCGAACCGTCCGAGCCGATCAGCAGTTCCAGGTTCCCGCGCGGATATTCCAGCTCGAAACTGTTGAGGATCTTCTCCTCAAGAACCTTTTCTTCGTTGTACGCCGCGAGAATCAGGGACACCTTGTAGCCGCCGGGGGGGGCGGGTTTGCGGGACGGCACCCGCAGGGGAAGCAACCGGCGCAGCAACGGCAGCGACAGCGGATACAGCGCATAGGTATGGAGGAGCAGGAAACCCGCGACCCAGAACACCGGCGCGACCGTCGTCACGATCGTCGCGCCCATCACCCCTCACCCTCGACGAAATCCTCGAAGCTGACCTTGCGCTCGCGGGCCCCGGAGGAGATGTAGGTCAACAGTTGCACCATCAGGTCGGGATCGGCATACGCGGAATAGGTGCCGATGATCTCGCCCTTGGGGCTCATGAACAGCATGGTGGGATACCCCGTCACGCCCCATTCCTTGCCCGCCACGTCGCGCTCGGACATCCGCTTGCCCTTCCACACGACCGGCTTGTCGCTTTCCGCGTTCACGCGCACGCTCTGGAAGTTCTTCCCCAGTTCTTCAAGAACGGGGGCGGCCTTGAAGGTCACGTTGTTGAGGCGACGGCAATAGGTGCACCAGTCCGTGTAAACGGTCACAAACACGTACTGGCCGCTGGTGGACGCGCGCTTCACGCCATCCTCCAGCGCCACCCACTGCAACGATTTCGCGGCAGCCGCCGGCTTCGCGGCAGCGTCCGCTTTCTGAGGCGCAGCCTGGGCCGCTCCCGGAAGGGAGAGCAACAAGCCGAGGGCCAGCATGGAAACGGCGGATTTCATGATCGTGCGGTCCGTTCAAGACGAGCGTTAAAAACCAGGCGGGATGACGGGCGGGCGACGGCCGGCGGAAGGCCCCGTTTTAGAGGGCCGCGTCCAGCTTTTCAGTGATCTTGGGCTTGGGATACGCGCCCACCAGTTGCTGCACCACTTCGCCGTTCTTGAAGAACAGCAGGGTGGGAATGCTGCGGATCCCGTAGCGCGACGCGATGTCGGAGGCCTCGTCGGTGTTCAGCTTGGCGACCTTCGCGCGGCCGGCGTATTCGGTCGCGATCTGTTCGACCACCGGGCCGACCATGCGGCACGGGCCGCACCACGGCGCCCAGAAGTCCACCAGCACCGTACCCTGATGAGACACCACCTCGCTGTCGAAATTCTCGTTTGTCAGTTCAATCACGTTCTCGGCCATGTGTTGTATCCTTTCGATTTTCCTGGAAAGCGTCCATGCGGGCGATCACCCGTTCCTGAAACGTTCTCCATGCCTCGGGATGAGCCGTGAGGCGGGTGTAATGCTCGTGGAATTCCGCGGGCGACATGCCATGCCGGGCCAGAACAGCCCTTCGCATCTCTCCGGCGCGCTCCAGATCATCGTGAAGCGCCGTGGAGACGAGCTTCAGGTCCGCATATAAATCTACAAATTCGGCCTCCGGCTCATACCGCGAAGCCTGACAGCCTGTCAAAAGAATCATACCCGCCAAGACTCCCGCAGAATACGCCAAAAACGCCCTTTTGGGAAGAGCCTTGGTCTTTCGGGGGGGAGAAAGCGACGTCATCATGTCCTTAATCTAGGGGGGAAACCGCCCCCCGGAGTCTGTAACCCGTCCTTTGCAGGTCACATCTGTGTCGGGGAATGACACGTTTCGGTCACGCCCCGCCGGGGAGTCAGGAAAGCCCGGTGGACGAAAACAACCCCCGTGCGAACGCGTCACGGTCGAACGGCAACAGGTCCTCCAGCCCTTCGCCCACGCCGATCCAGCAGACGGGAACGTCGAACTCCCGGGAAAGCGTGAGCACCGCGCCCCCCTTGGCCGTACCATCCAGCTTGGTGATGACCAAGCCCGTCAGGTCGGCGGCCGTCCCGAATCCCCGGAACTGGGGCAGGGCATTCTGCCCGGTGTTTCCATCGATGACCAGCAACGTCTCATGCGGCAGGGAGGGGTCGTGCTTGCGAAGCACGCGGACCAGCTTGCGCAGCTCCTCCATGAGGTTGTCCTTGGTGTGGAGGCGACCCGCCGTGTCGATGAGCAACACGTCGTGGCCGCGCGCCTTGGCGGCGGCGTAAGCGTCGAAGGCGACGGCGGCGGCATCGGAGCCGTCCTGGTGGCGTACGATCTCGACGCCTGCCCGCTGCGCCCAGGTTTCCAGCTGGGCGATGGCTCCGGCGCGGAAGGTGTCGCACGCCGCGAGCAAAACCTTTTTGCCCTCGCCGACAAGGCGGTGCGCGATCTTGGCGACCGAAGTGGTTTTACCCGCGCCGTTCACGCCCACGAACAGGATGACATACGGGCCGGAAACCGGAACGGGTGGAGGCGGCGGTTCGCGCAACAAGCCTTTCGCCTCGTCGGCGAGCCACTCAAGCAATTGTTCGGGGGTGATCTCGGCGCCCCGTGCCCGCGCGCGGACGCCCTCGAGGATTTGTTGCGCGGTTTCGATGCCGATGTCGGCCGCAAGCAACTTCTCCTCCAGCGATTCCAGCGTCTCGTCGGTGAGGCGCCCCTTGCCGAACACGCCGAGGATTTCACGCGTCAGCGACTGGCGCGTGCGCGACAACCCTTGGCGGATTTTATCGAAAAGGCCCATTGATTTTTCGGGGGTGTGGGGAGAGAGTTTGGGGGGTGTAGGGCGAGCAGGGGCGGGGGGGCGGGGGGGCCGGGGATAGGGGGCCGCGGGGCGGCCGGTATAT
>CAZKRC010000144.1:0-5214 GCA_964555105.1 uncultured Bifidobacterium sp.
CAGCTCCGTCTCCGTCATCGCCAACGCGCTCAGGCTGGGGCGGACGAAGTTGTGAGCACCCGGGCATCCGAACATCACAGCATCACAGCAATAAAACACAGGGCACAGTGCTGCGCGCACATCCTTGCGTTCTACTGTTGTGATGTTGTGATGCTGTGATGCTGTGCACCCCTCACTTCTCCACCGGCAACCCCGCCCTCTCCCATCCGGGCATGTCGCCTTCGAGTAACCCGAGGTTGGTGAAGCCTTGCGCCGACAAGGTTTTGGCGGCCAATGCCGAGCGGCGGCCGCTCCGGCAGTACAGCACGACTTCCTGATCCTGGTGCGCACGGATTTCACCGACCCGCGCCTCCATCTGGTCGTACGGAATGTTCAACGCCCCGGGAACATGCCCCGCGGCATATTCCTCCGGGGTTCTCACATCGAGAATCAGCGGCGCGGCGTCCGTGCCGACCACTTCCAGCAGATCCGTGGCCTGCACGGCATGAGGTTCGGACCGCGCCGGTTTGTCCTGGCATGCGCCCAACCCGCCCACGGCGACGAAGGCGGCGGCCAGCAACGTGAAGAGGCGAAGGGTGTGACGCATGGCGACCTCCGGGTCCGTGGGCGTGGAGGAAATCCCCGATGCCCGTCGTGTTCGTAATATACCCATACCCCCCGGCACGCTTTCCACCCTGCGTCCGCGCAAGAATCACCGGGGATCGTCCCCATCCGAAGGTCCCCGGACCTCCCCCCAACAGCTTCCACTCCTGTACGGAACAGGCAAGGCGTGGGAAGATCGAGGGGGCGCCGCACGCGCACGCGGCAACCGGCTGCGAGGATGAAGACCAGCGCAGCCAATGCAGGCCTATGCAGGCACGGCACAGACGCGACCGGCAGGGAGAAGGCCACCGGTCACGGGGCAGGGAAAGGGGAAGGATGGAGCGGACAATCGGACTCGAACCGACGACCATCTGCATGGGAAGCAGAAGCTCTACCAACTGAGCTATGTCCGCGCGAGGGGAAAATATAACGTAATCCACACAAATCATGAAATGGAATCAAGACGAAAAATGTCGGGAAGGTTAAATTAGTGACCCCATTTTCGAACCGGAACCTCCATGCAAACCACTTTTGTCATCATCAAGCCCAACGGCGTCCGCGGCGGCCTCATCGGCGAGATCATCGCCCGTTATGAAAAGGCGCGTCTCGGCGTCTCCGCCATCCGCCTCGGCACCATCACCCGCGAACAAGCGGAAGGCTTTTACGCCGAGCATAAAGAGCGCGGGTTCTTCGGCGAACTCGTGGACTTCATGACCTCGGGCCCCGTGGTGTTGCTCGCCCTGCGCGGCGAAAAGGCCGTGGAGGCGGTGCGCCACATGAACGGCGCGACCAATCCGCAAAACGCCCTGCCCGGCACCATCCGCTACGACTTCGCGCCCAACACGGGCGAGAACGTGGTTCACTCGTCCGATTCGGTCGAAAGCGCCGCGCGCGAAGTGGCGTATTGGTTCAAGGCCGAAGAACTGACGGAATACGCGCCCGCTTCGTTCGTACTTTAAGACGAACGTCGGACCGACGACGTACGCGTCAGCCCGACGACCTACGAAGTACGACCGACGACCTACACCTGCTCCCTGCTCCGTAACGCCCGCAAGGCGGAACGGAACAGGAGGCCCTCCGGGGGGATTCCATGTTGCTTCCCTATCATGACAGGTTCCCCGTGATCGGCCCGCGGGCGTTCGTCGCTCCCGACGCCACCCTCATCGGGGACGTGACCCTGGGAGAGGACGCGTCCGTGTTTTTCCAGTGCGTCCTCCGCGCCGACATCAACGCCATCCGCATCGGCGCCCGGAGCAACATCCAGGACCACACCACCATCCATCTGGCCAGCCGCATCCCCACCGTCGTGGGCGAGGACGTGAGCGTCGGCCATCGTTGCATCCTGCATGCCTGCACGGTGAAGGACCGCGTGCTGGTCGGCATGGGCAGCATCCTCATGGACGACGTGGTGATCGGCGAAGACAGCATCGTCGGCGCCGGCAGCCTCATTCCCAAAGGCAAGACCTTTCCGCCCGGCTCCCTGATCGTGGGCAGCCCCGCGCGCCTGGTGCGCCCGCTCACCGACGACGAAAAGGCGTCCATCCCCGCGTTGGCGCACAAGTATCTCGGCGTGAAGGACGAGTACCTTTCATGAAGACCTTCGCCAAAAATCTCGCCTTTCTGATCCTTCTGTTCCTCACCGGAGGATGGTTCATCAGCGCGTATATGGAGGTGAAGGCGTCCACCGAGATTTTCAATGATCCGGAGGAAGTGCCGGAGGTGGACGCGGTGATCGTGCCGGGCGCGAGCGTGTATCGTTCGGGACAGTTGTCCCCGGTGCTGGAACGCCGCATGGAAACCGCGCTCGCGCTCGCGTTCGAGCGGCCCGGCGTCCGGTTGCTGCTCTCCGGAACCAACGTTCCGCAGGGTTACAGCGAGACCAAGGCCATGCGCGACTACGCGGTGGACCGCGGCTTTCCCGTGGAGAAAATCCTTCTGGATGATGAAGGACGCAGCACCTTCCTCACCTTGTTGAACTCCAAATCGATCTTCGGTCTCCGTCGTGTCGCGCTGGTCAGCCAGGACTACCATCTGCCGCGTGCGCTGTACATCGCGCGCCGTCTCGGCATGGAGGTCTATGGACTGCGCGTGCTCCGCGAGGAGGACGCGCGCCCCGTCAGCGGCTCCGGGTGGAACGCGCGCGAATGGTTCAGCCGCGCCAAGGACTTCACTTTGGTACGCGTGTACCGCTGGTTTCACGCGCGCTAGGCCACTCCATGTACAAGCTCGCCTTCCTCATCAATCCCGCGTCCGGCGGCGGCATGGGAGCCGAGGTGCACGCGCGGCTGGAGCAGGTACTCGACAGTTTCGGCCTCAAGCGCGATTCCTGGACCGCGGAGATAACCGAAGCGAGACGGCTCGAGGAACAAACCGACGCCTTGTTGCGCGGGACGCGCAAGCTCATCGCCGTCGGCGGCGACGGCACGCTGGGCATCGTTCTCGACCGCGTGCGCCGGTTGCGCCCCAACGCCGTGATCGGGTTGATCCCCTTGGGCACGGGCAACGATCTCGGACGCGCGCTCGGGGTCTACCGCATTTACGACACCAAGGGTCTGGTCGCCTGCCTGAAGCGGTTGCTGATGGCGCCCAGCCTCCCCTTCGACCTGTGGGACGCGGGCGGCGGCACCGCCACGCTGGTGTCCTATCTCAGCGTGGGCATGGACGCGGCGGTGCTGCGCGACTTCGACCGCGCGCGCAAGCGCGGCGTCGTGGTCGGCGGTGCCTTGGGGAACAAACTGTTCTACCTGCGCGCGCTGATCAAACGCGCGCGGTTCCGCATCCCGGCCGGCGTCACCGCGCGCCTTGACACCGACCAGGGGCCGGTCGAACTCGACCTTGCCGGCAAGCGCTCCCTGCTGGCCGCCAACATCGATTCCTACGCGGCCGGAGCCCACCCCGTCCCCGGCAACCGGTTCGACGACGCCCGCCTCGAAATCGTGGTGTTCGACACCCTCTGGCGCTATCTCGCCGTCGTCGCGCTCTCGCGCCTCATCCCCGCATTCTCCCGCCACGCGGGACTCACCCGTTACCAGGCGAAAACGCTCACACTGAACCTGCCGCCCGAAATGCCCACGCAGATCGACGGTGAGGACTTCACGGGCCTCCTGCCCTCTCCCCTCTCCGTTTCCTTCGCCGCCCGCGTGCGCCTCCTCGATCTCCGCCGCTCCTTCTTCGCGCTGTTTTAAGATCCCTCCACGGTTTCCGATTCCCGTCCGCACTCCCTCAATTCCCCATTTCCCCTTCCACACTCTTAATTCCCCATTCTTAATTCCCCATTCTTAATTCTTAATTCTTCATTCCCCATTCCTCCCCCCTTTGCCCCCTCTCACGCGCCTGTCTACATTATCCCGACCCGATCGACATGCATCGCCTTTCTCCAGGACTTTTTCCATGACGAACTTTTCCTTGCGGACCTTCTGCGCGGCCTGCGCCCTGCTCTTCGCGGTCGACGGCCATGTCCAGCCGCTGCGTCCCGCCCCCAAACCTACGCCCGGAGGCACGGCCGCCCCGGCCGGTGCCCCCGCGAAAACGCCGTCCTCCGTCACGACCGCGAATCAAACCGTCGTAACGGTCGGCACCGTCGCCATCAAACGCGGCAAGGTCGACACCCTGGCGGCGCTGATGGCCCAGGCGCGCGGAGCCGATTTCGACGATTTGCCGCCCGCACAGGCGCAGATGCTGCGCCGCATGGTCGCGACCAACCTCATCGGGCAGGAACTGGTCGAACTTGAGGCCAAGGCCAAGGGTATCCAGGCCGCCCCGCGCGAAATCGACTCCGGCCTGAGCATGCTCAAGTCGCAGTTTCCCGACGTCGCCACCTGGCAGCGCGCGCTTCGTCAAAGCGGTGACACGGAGGCCGACGTCCGCGGAAAAATCGCCCGCCAGATCCGTTCCGAAAAGGTGTTGGCCGCGAATCTCACCCCGCCTGCACCGCCGACCGAAGCCGAGTTGCGCGCGTTCTGGGAGGCCAACAAAAAGGAGTTCCCCCTCAGCGATTCGCTGCGGGCCCTGCAGATCCTGCTCAAGGCCGACGCCAAGGTCACCGGGGCACCCGCCGAGGAAAAGAAACGTCGTCTCGAAACCCTGCGTCGCGACCTGCTGGCCGACAGCGCCGACACTCCCTCGCTGCTCGCCGCCTTCATGGGCGAAGCCGCGCGCGTGGGCGAAGGCCCCGAGGCCCGCATCGGCGGCGATCTGGAACGCTTTCACCCCGACGACTTCCACGCCGATTTCAAAAACCAGGTCGTAAAATTGAAGGTGGGTGAGCTTTCCCCCGTTTTCCGCACGCCCTTGGGCTACCATCTGGTGCTGTTGGTGGAGAAGTATGACGGAAAATTCGAGAGTTACCGTCTCCAGAGCCTCCAGAACGTGATGAACCGGAAAAATCTCCAGCTGGGCATCGACATGCGCGATTTCCTGAAGAAACTGGCGGTTCGTTACCCGGTCAAGTATGCGATTCCGTCCTACCGGGACACGTCGGAGACCGGCATTTACTGAAAAAGCCCGATTCGAGGTTGTTTTGGGGAAATCAGGGAAACCCGCGCGTGTTTTCCCTTTAAATTCCCCGCTGCGATTGATAAGTTTTCGCCCCTGCTTTTCAACCAAGGTGTTGCCATGTATTCGGTGATTATT
>CAZKRC010000145.1:0-5159 GCA_964555105.1 uncultured Bifidobacterium sp.
AGGCGCAGCGCGACTACTTCGGCGCGCACACCTACGAGCGCATCGACAAGCCGGGCGCGTTCCACACGGAGTGGCTGGAGGCGTGAATACCGCTTCGGGGGCGTCCCCCTGAAGTTGGTGGTTGGTAGTTGGTGGTTGGTAGTGATTCGTTCGCCTGCAGCGACCTCATGTCTGCGGCAGGTAGTTGGTGAAATCAGGACGGGCTTCCTGTCCCGGCAAAAGGCCGGGGGAAGCCCGTCGATCATGAAAGGCCGCTTCCCTCACGCATGAGGGGAGCGGCTTTTTTTTACGCGCTCATTCGACGACAGTTCAGACCCGCTCAAACTCAAGCCGGTGCCGAGCTCCGACAACGTGCTCCGTGCCTCAAGCACGACCATCCTCGTTTTCCCCCGATTTGCGGGGATTTACAGACCCAAGACCTGGGGGGAATCGGCCCGATTCCCGGGCCCCTCTCCCGAAACGTCCGCATGTCCCCACCCCAAATACCCGAAAAACGGGGCATCGCGCCCGCCGCGTGCGCGCACGCGGCGTTACCCCCCAAATCCCTGCCGGTAATTGATTTACCCCCCCCTTCTAGGTAGTTTTCCGCCACACGTCGCATCGCGCCCGGGGCCTTGAACCCCGCTGCGGAAGGATGCCGCCGGAGAGTCGCCCGCATGAAAGTTTTGTTCCTCAATCCCCCGTACTTCCCGATGTTTTCACGGGAATCGCGTAGCCCCAGCGTGACCAAATCCAGCACGTTGTATTGGCCCATGTTCATGGCGTACGCGGCGGGGTGCGTGGAAGAGGACGACAACGAACTGCTGCTGCTCGATTCTCCCGCGATGGATCTCGATCTCGAAGCCACGCTGGCGAAGATCCGCGCCTTCAAACCCGAATTCGCGGTGCTCAACACCTCGACGCCTTCGATCAACAACGACATGCGCGTGGCCAAGGCCATCAAGGAAGCCGTGGGTTGCCCGGTTGCAATGATGGGCACGCACGCCTCCGCCGAGCCGGTGGAAATCCTCGAGCGCGAACCGGCGGTCGATTACGTGATCGTCGGCGAGGCGGATTATACCGCCCGTGAACTGGTGCGTCACCTTCGTGGTGACGGGCCCGACGCCCCCGCCAAAATCCTCGGCATTGCCTACCGTAACGGGGAGCTGAACATCCAGAATCCCGAGCGGCCCAAGATCGAGGATCTCGACACGCTACCCTGGGTGAGCAAGGTCTACCGCAAGCACCTGTTCTCGTGCTACAAGCGTTATTTCTACGGCGCGAACATCAATCCGCTGATCGTGATCCTGTCGGGTCGCGGCTGCCCGTTCCGCTGCACGTACTGCGTGATTCCGCAGACGCTCACCGGACACACCTACCGCAAGCGTTCGATCAAGGACGTCGTGGACGAACTGGAATACATCAAGGCGTCCTTCCCCGACCTGGGTGAAGTCTTCTTCGAGGACGACACCTTCACCGCGCACCCCACGCGCACGGCGGAGATGTGCGATGAGATCGTGAACCGGGGACTCAAGATCACGTGGTCCGCGAATGCACGCGCCGACGTGAAGCCCGACGTGCTCAAGAAGATGAAGAAGGCGGGCTGCCGCGAACTGTGCGTCGGCTTCGAATCCTCCTCGGGTGACGTGCTCAAGAACGTGAAGAAGGGTCTCGCCAACGGCATGGCCGAACGCTTCATGGACGGGGCCAACGACGCGGGGATTTTGATCCACGGGTGTTTCATGGTCGGCAACCTGGGCGATACGCCCGAGACGCTGCAAGCCACGCTCGACTTCGCCAAGAAGCTCAACCCCAACACCGCGCAGTTCTATCCGATCATGGCCTACCCCGGCACATCGGCCTACGACGAAGCGAAGGCGCGCGGCGAGCTGGCGTCACAGGACTACGACAAGTGGCTCGACAAGGACGGCCAGCACAACACGACCGTGATCCGCAAGGGCCTCACGTCGCAACAACTGGTCGACTTCTGCGACCGCGCGCGCCGCGAGTTCTACCTGCGCCCGAAGTACGTCCTGAAGCAGGCGATGATGGCCATGACCAACAGCCGTGAACGCTACCGCGTCTTCCGCGGCGCGGGCACGCTGTTCAAGCACCTGTTCCGCAAGCATGGCGCGCCGCAGGCCGCGAGCGGTTATTCCGGGCCCCAGGAACCCTCCGTGAGCGAACTGAATGGACGGGGCGCGCGCACGGAGAAGCCCGAATCGGTCATGACGGACGCGTGAGTCCGGAACCGGATCCCGCGCCGTGAATCCCACAGTGAATCCCGCCGTGAATCCTGAAAAATCCGGCGGCCCAGACTCCGCCCGTATCTCGTCCCCGGCCCCCGCGCGCCCCCTGCGTTACGCAGTCCTCGCCTCCGGAGGCGGTTCGAACTTCCAGGCCCTCCTCGACGCCACCCGGCGCGGCGACCTCAACGCCGAAGCCGTGTTCCTCGCAGGCAACAACAGCGGTGCCGGCGCGCTTGAAAAAGCGCGCGCCGCCGGGGTTCCGGCCCATCACGTCAGCGCGAAAACCGAAGGTTCCGAAGACGGTGTCACGGCACGCCTCCTCGCCCTGTTCGACGAGCACAGGCCCGACGTGCTTGTGCTCGCGGGCTACATGAAGAAAGTGCCCGACGCGGTACTGGAGCGGATGAAGAATCGTGTGGTCAACATCCATCCCGCCTTGCTTCCCGAATTCGGAGGCGCGGGCATGTACGGGCACCATGTGCACGAAGCGGTCGTCCGCGCGGGCAAGGGTAGCAGCGGGATGACCATCCACATGGTCAACGAAAATTACGACGAGGGGCAGTACCTCTTTAAGCGCGCCACGGATATCTATAACGTCGATGCTTCCGAAGTGGCGAGACGAGTACTCGCACTGGAGCACGATAGCTACTGGCGCGTACTCAAAGGCTTCGCCGACGGCGACATCGTTCCCACGGAGAACGACGATCCCGCACACGCGGTCGTCGTGTCGGAGGCGTGGAAAGCCCGTATGCGCGCGCTTCCCGGAGCACTCTTCCCGTGAAATCCGGGCCGCATGATCCCTCCGCAGCCTTGTGGGCGCATGATCGCGCGCAGCGCGACGCCGCCAACCCCGGCGGCCTGATCATCGGCATCGATGAAGTGGGCCGCGGCCCGCTCGCGGGCAACGTGGTGGCCGCGTGCGTGATTCTTGATCTCGACGACGCGGCCGCGCTGCCGGGCCTGAACGATTCCAAGAAACTGACGGCCGCGAAACGCGAACTGCTCGCACCGCGCATCCATCACGCGGCGCGCGCGTGGGCCATCGGCGAAGCGACGCCGCAGGAGATCGACACGATCAACATCCTGCAGGCCACCTTCCTCGCCATGCGCCGCGCCCTCGAGGGGCTGCAGGCATTCATCGCGGCGCATCCCCACCCCCCGCTCCTGCTCGTGGACGGGAACCAGAAAATTCCCGGCGTGACCCTGAATACGCAGACCCGTTTGAATGCGCAAGCCAACGCCCCTCATGAGCTCGTCCAGCATACCATCGTGAAGGGTGATGGTCTGTCCGCCTCCATCGCCGCGGCGTCGGTGCTTGCCAAGGTGCATCGCGACGCGCAGCTCGCCGCTGCGGAATCGCTTTACCCGGGCTACGGGTTCGCCGGCCACAAGGGTTACGGCACGGCGGAGCATCGCACTGCGATCGCGCGCGGCGGCCTGACGGCCATCCACCGCAAAAGTTTCTGCGGAAACATCATACTCACGGATGCGGAGACGCGCTCGTCGTTCGCCGTCGCCTGAGCGACCTCGTCACGCGCCCTCACTCATCTCATCCTCACACACCCTACGCCGCTCCTTTCCGCCTGTGAAAACCTCCCTGAAAATCACTCCCTGGCTTGCGCATGTGCTGCGCGTGGCGTTCGCGGCCTTGATCATCGGCATCCTGATCCGTTCGGGCGCACTCAAACCGGCCCTGCTCGGCACCGCCATCGCGAAGCATCCCGCCCTGTACGGCCTGGGATTTTTCCTCTACATCGTCCCGATCCAGTTCCTGGCGTGGCTGCGCTGGCACCTGCTGCTGCGTGCGGCCAAGGTGAACATCACCGCGTGGGAATCGGCCCGTCTTCACCTCACCGGCATTTTTTTCAACGGGTTCCTGCCGGGTGGTACGGGCGGCGATCTCGTGAAGGGGTGGTACTTGCTCAAGGGCCGCAGCCGCACCGAAGCCGCCGCCGCCATCGGCACCTTGGTGGTGGACCGCATCACGGGACTGTTCGGGCTGATCGGTCTGGCGGCCGTCGCCAACTGGATCAGCCGCGACGTGTGGAGCACGTCGCCGGTGCTCGCCGCCCAGTCGGCCTTCATCCTCTCGGTGGCAGTCGGCATGGGTGTGCTCACCGTCCTGTTTCTGTCCCCGTGGAAACCGCGCCGTCTTCTCGGGCTCAGGTTACGCCGGAAGGACGGCGAAGAGAATGCGGGCCCCAAAGATGCTCGTGGCGGCGAGGCGTTGACAAACAAGACGGAGACCCGCGGGTTCCTCGCGGAGTTCGCCCTCGCGCTCGGCGCCTTCCGCAAGTTCCCGAAGGTGTTCCTGGGCGCCATCGCGATTTCCGTGTGCGTGCACTCCATTCTGGTCACCATTTATGCGCTGTGCGCTGCGGCGCTTGATGTCGACCTGCCGTTCCGCCTGCATGCCTACGTCGCGCCCACGCTCACGTTGGCCAACGGCATGCCGATCTCACCGGCCGGGCTCGGCGTGGGGGAAGCCGCCGGCATGGTCCTCTACAAGGCCGTGGGCGCTTCCCACGGCTTCGCGGAAATTCCCGCGCTGGTGCACACCATCGGACTCATCGTGGCGGTCCTGTTCGCCCCGGCGTATTTGTTGCGGAAGAAGTAAGAGGACGTCCGGACAGCGCAGCAGAGAAACGGTAGAACAGCACAACAGTAGAGCGGCACAGCAGTACAGCAGTAGAGCGGCACAGCAGTACAGCAGTACAGCAGTACAGCAGTAGAGCTACACGCCATGAAAGCTGGATACTTGTTTTCGCCATTCAGCGTCGGGAGCCTGTGTTTTACTGCTGTGATGCTGTGATGCCTGTTTCGGCCTTCAGATTCGAGGCCTGTGTTTACTGCTGTACTGTGGTACTGCTGTACTGTGCCTCCACCTTCGTATCTTGTTCGCATGACCCTCCGCCGGGCATTTCCCTTCTT
>CAZKRC010000146.1:0-5134 GCA_964555105.1 uncultured Bifidobacterium sp.
TGTGTTCCTCGTCGGGGTACTCGAGCACGCCGCCTTCATGCGACAGATGCCACAGGTTGCCGTCCTCGGAGTAGATCTTCTTCTTCGACACCGTCAGCGGGATCTTGCGCTCCTCGGCGTACTCGATCGCGTCCTCGCGCGAGCGGATGGTCCACAGCGGATCCTTCCACGGCGCGATGATCTGCAGGCGCGGGTTCATCGCGCGGTAGGTCAGTTCGAAGCGCACCTGGTCGTTGCCCTTGCCGGTCGCGCCGTGCGACACCACCGTCGCGCCTTCCTTCTCCGCGATCAGCACCTGGTGCTTCGCGATCAACGCGCGCGCCATCGAGGTGCCCAGCAGGTACTGGCCTTCGTACTTCGCGCCCGCGCGCAGCGTCGGCCACACGTACTCCTCGAGGAACTCCTTGCGCAAGTCGAGCACGTAGCACTTCGACGCGCCGGTCGCGAGCGCCTTCTTCTTCAGCGGCTCCACCTCGACCTTGCCTTGTCCCACGTCGGCGGCATAGGCGATCACGTCGGCGTTGTAGTTCTCCACCAGCCACGGGATGATCACCGACGTGTCGAGGCCGCCCGAATAGGCGAGTACGACCTTCAGTTTCTTGTCCGCGGACTTTGCGATTTTCGTCGCGGACTTTTTCGTGGATGTTTTCGCGGAGGCCGCGGTCTTGGGGGCGGCGGACTTTGCGTTTTTCTTCGCGGGCTTCTTCGTGGCCATGTTGTTGTCCGGACGAGCCGGGCCTTTCTGTGAGAACCCCCAATGTAGCGATTTCAAGGCGATTTTTCGGGGTGGGGGCGTGGGGCCTTCGGGGGCGGCCTTCCGCGGTGGAAGAAGGCGCGGGGCGGGGCGGGGTGGGGCGCGGGTGTGAGGGAAGGACTGCCAACATGTATATTCTGTACATAAAGTACGGGAGGTTGTGATGGCGATGTCGAACGGGATTTCCATTGTGAAGGCACGCACGGAGTTTGCGGAACTCATCAACCGTGCGGCGTACGGCAAGGAACGGATCATCCTGAGCCGGCACGGTAAAAGCGTGGCCGCGATCGTGCCGATGGAATCGTTGAAAGCGCTTGAGGCCTTGGAAAAGCTTGAAGATGCGGCGGATCGCAAAACGCTGGCCTCACGCCGCCAAGAGCCGTCGATATCCTGGGAAAAGGCGAAGAAGCATTTATCCGGTCCCGCTTCCCGGAAGTCCACCCGGTAAATGTCATACTCGATCGAGATCAAGAGCAGCGCCCTCAAGGAGCTGAAAGCGCTTCCTTTGTCTGTTCGCGACAGGATAGTGCGTCATATTGATGATTTAGCGGGAGAGCCGCGACCTAACGGCACGAAAAAACTAGCGGGCAAATTCGTGTTGGCATGTACCGCATCGTTTATGAAATTCAGGATGACAAGTTGATCGTCACGATCATAAGAGTCGCGCATCGACGTGAGGTTTATCGTTGAAGTTCACTCCCGGTTCCTTCCCCCTGTATTTCGTCACCGACGGCGCGCTCAATGCCGGCCGCACTAAGCTCGAGGTCATCGCCGCCGCATTGCGCGGCGGTGCGCGCCTGATCCAGTTCCGCGACAAGTCGCTCGATGACGCGGCCTTCGAGGCCGAGGCCCGCGAGGCCCTCGCTCTATGCCGCGCCGCGCCGAATGGGGGAGCGACGCTCATCATCAACGATCACGTCGCGATCGCCGCGCGCATCGGCGCGGACGGCGTCCATCTCGGCCAGGACGACATGAATCCGGTCGAAGCGCGCCGCATCCTCGGCCCGGGGGCCATCATTGGCCTCTCCACCCACGACGAGGCTGAAGTTCTTGCGGCCAACGAGTTGCCGGTGAGCAACATCAACATCGGGCCGATGTTCGCCACCAACACCAAAGACCACCTGCACGATCTCGGCCTTGAGGAAGTCATCCGCTTGTCGAAGCTCACCCGCCATCCGTGGACGACCATGGGTGGCATCAAGGCACATCACTTCCCGGAGCTGTTCGCGGCGGGCGTGAAGACGGTGTCGATGGTGACGGAGATCAGCCTGGCGGAGGATGTGGAAGCGCGGACGCGGGAGTTGTTGAAGGCCGTGCAGCACTAGAACAATGCAGCAAGGGGGCGACAGGGCAATTGAACTGCCGGGAGCGTATGGTTGGCCCTGTGTGATTTTTTCTCCGCTGTAAGCTGTCTGCTGTAAGCTGTCCGCTGTAAGCTATCTACTGTAAGCTGCCTGCTGTAAGCTGTAAGCCGTCCGCCGTCCGCCGTCCGCTGTAAGCTGTCCGCTCCTCCTCCATTGTACTATTGTTGCACTGAAGCATTGTTGCATTGGAGTCCCCATGTTCCTCGGTCACTTCGCCCTCGGCCTCGCCGCCAAAAAGGCCGTCCCCGCGCTGTCGCTGGGAACGCTGTTCCTCGCCGCGCAGTTCGTCGACTTGCTCTGGCCCACGCTCCTCCTCCTTGGCATCGAGCGTGTGGCCATCGTCCCCGGCATCACCGCCGTCACCCCGCTGGACTTCACGTTCTACCCGGTGACCCACAGCTTCGTGGCGGGCTTGTTCTGGGCCTGTGCGCTCGGCATGGTGTACGCGCTGTTCCGCCACAGCCTGCGCGGCGGGGCGATGATCGGCCTGCTCGTGCTCAGCCATTGGTTCCTTGACCTGATCGTGCACCGCCCCGACTTGCCCATCATTCCGCACGGCCTGAAGGTCGGACTCGGCCTCTGGAGCTCCCTGCCGCTGACCTTGCTGGTCGAGCTCGGCCTCCTGACTCTCGGCGTGTGGATCTATGCGCGCACCACCGTCGCGCGTAATCGCACCGGCGTGTGGGCCTTCCGCGCGCTTGTGGCCTTTCTCGTGCTCGTCTACGTCGCCAATGTATTCGGTCCGCCGCCGCCCTCCGTGGGGGCGATCGCCGTGGCAGGCCACGCCATGTGGCTGCTCGTACTGTGGGGTTACTGGGTCGACCGTAACCGCGTCGCGCGGGGTTAGCGACAGTGCCTCGCGGCTGTCCGCAGGGCGCTCACGATTTCGCCACGAAATATGATATCAAAGCGGACTAACCTTCGTCTTCACTCCACGGATTCACGACGAGTGCACCGCAACGTTCGAGGTCGCTCACATTGCGGGTGACCACGACCATACCATGATGCTGCGCCGTCGCCGCAATCAGGCTATCCATCACAGGGAGCGGCAAACCCCGTTTTTCACTCTCACCGCAAAGGTGGCCCCATTGCAACATCGTGGGTTCATCGAGTGATAAAACCCGGTCTTCGAAGTCGGCCAAAAAGGCCTGGAACTGTCCGGTCAATCGGCTTGCCTTGCGTGCATCGGCAAGCTTTGCAATGCCCTTCCGTATTTCACCAACGGTCACGACACTCCAGAACAGGTTGTCCTGATTTTGTCGTGTAACCCACCGCGTCACGCGTTCATCCTTTCGCTCTTTGAAGAGTTCCGAAAGGACGCAGGTATCGAGCAGATATTTTGAGCGGCTCATAAGTCTACCGCGCGGCCGGTATCCGTTGGGCGTTCGAGCTTCAGGTCGACAGGTTCGAAGGGACTGGAGTGAAACATGTCGGCGAGAGTCAATCCGGTAGCTGTGCGCCCAGTGAGGCGCCGGTATTCCGTTTCGGACAGTACGACAAGGGCTGGTTCACCGCGCACAGTGACATGCTGGGGTTCGTTTGCGAGGGCGCGGCGCGCCAATTCACTGAAACGCGCTTTGGCGTCTTGCAGGGCCCAGGTTTTTGGTTTCATGAGACCTCCGGATTGCAATCAAGCTAGTCAGACTGGTCAGAATGTAGTTGAATGGCAAAGCCAAGGCAATCTTGGGTGATTCTTCTAGTTTCAGGTCATTCTTTCAGAATAACCGGGAAATACAGCTATGTCCAGAATACGCTCCGTTCGTCACAAAGCTGGTCTCCTCACCACGGGCCTGAATCTGGTAGCCATAGTCTCGGTTCTCCTGTCCACCGGATGCGCGACGCCTGAACCGCCCCGGCAACACGACCGTCCGGATGTGATCGCGACGATGCCGGGGCCTCACCCCCCTGATGTCATTCCCGCCATTTCCATTTCCGACAGCACGGCTACCCTGCGGAACGTCGTACCGGATGATGTGACGCGGGATTCCGCGGTTGTCCCGGGGCGTGACGAATGCGCCTGCACGCTGGAACACCGGGTGAACCTCTGCGTGACCATCAACGGGACGGAAACGTTTTCCGATGCGTATGCGGGGGTGGCGTTCGCACGCGTGCGCGAAGGGGGCCGGGGCGATACGTTGTCCGCGGCGGATGTGGCGGGGGGAGGGCGTTGCTTCGGCGAGTGGCGTGGTGTGCAGCGCGTGTTGATGTTGCGCGACACCGCGGTGGCCGATTCATCGGAGTGGTTTGAAATCCGCACGGTCGATTGCTGTCATGGCGAGGCCAGGACCGTGGATTTCGTGGTGAAGTAGAGGGAGACGGCCGAGGGAGAGCCGCGAGAGAGGTCCCCCCGCCGGACACCGTGCCCGTGGTAGGGTCCTCCCCGCGGTCTTCCACCCATCCGGAGGAAGAACTCACCGGGGTCGGAACGTCGGGGAGGTCCCCAATGTTCGTGACCGCGGGGTGGCTCCACTCGGGACACCACCTAAAACATCGCACTTAAAAACCCCTGAGCCATTGAAGCCATTGAAACCATTGCGGGATCCCTCGGGCCGCTCCCCGCTGAGTGCGAAGACAGGAGCGGGCACCGGGGAACCGATGTCTTTAATATACCCATCCCCCCGGAAAATTTGGTCCGGGAAAACGGAGGGTAAATCAGGGTTAAATCGCTGATTTAAAGCGATTTACGGGATTCTGGCATCAGACGCCGGCGACCCGCAAGTCGCTCCACTCTTCGTCCCCTGCGGCGTCCGCCCCGGCGACGGCCGGCTCACCCTTGCGGGTGGTTTGCTGGGCCACACGGATCTTGTTCTCGATCTCCAGGGCGAGGTCCTTGTTCTCCCGGAGGAAGTCACGGGCTTTTTCACGACCCTGTCCGAGACGATCCTTGCCGTAGGAGAACCACGTGCCGGACTTTTGCACGATCTCGAGTTCAACCGCCATGTCGAGCAGGCTTCCCTCGCGCGAGATGCCGGTGCCGTAGAGGATGTCGAATTCGCATTGCTTGAAGGGTGCGGCC
>CAZKRC010000147.1:0-5090 GCA_964555105.1 uncultured Bifidobacterium sp.
GGCCGAACAATTCGGATTCGATCAGGTTCTCGGGTATCGCGGCGCAATTCACCGTGACCAACGGTTTGTCGGCGCGCCGGGAGTGGGCCGCGATGTATCGTGCGAGCACATCCTTGCCCGTGCCCGACTCTCCCAGAATCAGGATGGTCGCTTCACTGGCCGCCGCCTGCAAGGCATATTCGAGCAACTCACGGAATACGGAGCTTCGGCTTTCCATCAACAGGTTGCGTCCGACTTTGAGCCGCTCGCGCAACTGGAGGTTTTCGTGGAGCAGCATCGCCTTTTCCAGGGCCCGCAGCACGACGTTCTCGATGTCGGAAATCTTGAACGGCTTCGAGACGAAATCGTACGCCCCGCCCCGCATGGCCACAACGGCATCGTCGATGCTGCCGTGCCCCGAAATGACCACGACCTGTGTATTGGCGTTGATGTCCTTGATGCGTTTGAGCACTTCCAGGCCATCCAGACCGGGCATTTTGAGGTCCGTAATCACAAGCGAGGGCCTCAGGGACTCGATGATGTTCATGCCCTCGAACGGGTCGGACACGGCTCGGGTTTCGTATCCCAACTCACCGATCACCTCCTGCAGGGGCTGCAGGACGCTGATATCGTCATCGATCAGTAAAATCGTTGGTTTCATGAAAGCAACCTGAGCCTGTACCGTGAATCCCGGGGAACTTCGCAGCACAAAGTAACTCCGGGTTGTCTGGCCTCCCTCACCATTCGTTGCAACGATCATCACTCCACGAGCGCCAAGCCCATCATTCATTCAGGGAATCGGCTGCCACGACTGCCAAAATGGCCGATTCCCTCCTACAAAATTGGGCAAATTTCCATAATAACGCGCTATATGGCAATTTCCGTGTGGCATGAAGATCGCATTTCACACTACGCGACAGACGACCCTGGTCGTTCGCTTCCGAAAGGTTGTCACATGCCTGCACCGCATTCACATACCGGAAACCCAACCCGTGCACGGGGCCTCTTCGCGCGCGCGTCTTCCCTCCGCGCCGTGGCCGCGCTTGTGTCCGCTTTCGGTTTCCTCGGATGTCTGGCCGCCCCGGAAGCCGTGACCGATGCCCAGCCCCGGGTGCGCGTGAACCTCAGCCTTGAACGCCCCGCATCGTCCTCGATGCAACTCAAAACCTTGCATCTCGTCCTGCAGTCCAACCGCGGCGACATCCTGCACGATACCATCACCGATGAGGGCGGGAGCCTTTCCGGCGCGCACGTCGTCCTGAATCCTCCCCGCCACCAGGGACAGATCCTGACGCCGCGCTATAACCTGCCCCCGGCGGAGGAGTGGACTCTGGCGCTCCGGAGCTACGACCTGCGCGACTCCCTGATCCACGATGAGGAGCACTCGATCGGCGCCCTCAAGGCCGGAGAAATCCTGGACCTCCCCCTGCGCGTAGGCGCGCGGGTCGCCACCTACGAGGGCGTGTTCGGCCCGTTGCCGGCCACGTTCGAAGGCATAGACCTCACCCTGCAGCGTTTCGAACTTGATGTCGACGGGCAGGCCCATCAGGCCTCCGCCCTGACGATGGAGGCGGGGCAGCCCGTGCGGGCGCTGTACGAATACCTGCCGGCCGGCACCCGCGAAGTCCACACGCGCCTTTACGGCACCGTGGGCGGGGACCCCACCCTCCGTCTGCTCTGGGAAGGCCGTGAGCAGCTGGACATCCGTGCGGATGCGCGCGGCACGCTGTCCGTGCCGCTGAACTGGTCGCTGCCCGCGAACGCTTTGGGCAAGGCAGGTGCCGACACCGAAACCATGAACGCCCAATTCATCCTCGGCCGCGTCGGACATGTCGTCATGAACGTGACCATCCCGTCCGCAGTCGTGTTGTAATCTCCGCGCCGCGGAAGCTCCGACACCTTCTGTGCACCCCTCTACGTCGCGCGGAGAGGTCACTTCTCCTCCGCCCCGCGGGAGCGAACGTGCCGGGAGCCCTGAAGGACAACTCCCGACGGCGAAGGTTAAAACCCTGAACCGAAACCCCGTCTCGCCTGAAAGGCGCACGGAACATCCGTTACGGACAGGCGTTGTCCCACTTGGAGAAGTCGTGCCACTCCGTCCCCGACAGCATCACCTCATCCGCGACCGCAGGGTGATCCGAACCCGCCGGGTAGTTGGGGAACGCAGAGCCCATCGGCGTCCTCCCCCAATATCCGAGAAGGTCGTCCAGAAACTTCCACGACAATTCCGTTTCATCGGAGCGCACGAACAACGTCGGATCGCCGAGGATCGAGTCCAGCAGCAGACGTTCGTAGCCGTCCGCACGCGTATCGAAGTAATCGCTGTAACAGAAGTTCATCGATGTGTCGGACAGTTCGAAACTTTGGCCGGGATTCTTGCTCGTCAGTTCCAGCAGGATCGCTTCCTGGGGCTGGATCTTGAAGATGATGCGGTTGGGTTCGGACTTGTGCTCGCCGGCGTTGAACAGGATGTTGGGCAGGCGCTTGAAGGTCACCACGACCTCCGTGCCCTTGCGGCCCATGCGCTTGCCCGAACGCAGGTAGAACGGCACTCCGGCCCAGCGCGCGTTGTCGATGTTGAGACGCAGCGCCACGAAGGTGTCCGTGCTGCTGTCCGGATCCACGCCCTTTTCCTGGCGATACCCGGGAACATCCTCACCCTTCACCCGACCCGGCCCGTATTGTCCGCGCACCGCCACCGGGGGCTCGGCGTCCAGTTCCAGGGGGCGCATGGCGCGCAGCACCTTGACCTTCTCGTCGCGGATGGCTTCCGCGGAAAGATTCACCGGCGGTTCCATGGCCACCATGCAGAAGATCTGCATGAGATGGTTCTGGACCATGTCGCGCAGGATTCCACTCTTGTCGAAGTAGCCGGCGCGATCCTCCACGCCCAGCATTTCCGACCCGCTGATCTGGATGTGCTCGATGTAATGATGATTCCAGATCGGCTCGAACACCGAATTGGCGAAACGGAACACCATCAGGTTCTGCACCGTTTCCTTGCCGAGATAATGGTCGATGCGGTAGATCTGCTTTTCCGCAAAGCAGGCCAGCAGGCTTTCATCCAGTTCGATGGCGCTGGCGTGATCGCGACCGTAGGGTTTCTCCACGACGAGCCGGCTCCAGTTGCGGTTCTTGGGAGGATGCACGAACCCTCCCGCCTTGAGGGCACGGGCCAGATCCGTATAACCCTTCGGCGGGATCGCGAGGTAATGCAGATAGTTGGGCGGAATGCCGTCTTCACGGCAGATCGCGTCGCACGCGTCCTTCAGGTTCTTGACGCCCTCCGCATCGTATTCGGTTTGCACATAGGTGAAGCGGGCCCGAAAATCCTCGTTGTATGTTCCCATCGACAACAACTCGTCGACCGCCATGTCCTTGCGTCCCACCGCCACGATCTTGAAGCGTTTGGGAAGCTGTTTCTTGAGCATGAGGTTGGCCAGCGACGGAAACAGTTTGCGCTTGGCCAGGTCACCGGAACCGCCGTATATGATCAGCAGGCAGTCTTCCGCCTCGCGACGGCCTCCAAAGAAATTGGAAGAACTGCGGGTCTTCTCATCAACGCTGAAGGACATGGTTTTCCTTTGAAATAAAGCCGGAAGAATTCAAACGATAAAGCTAAAATTTTCCCGACGAATACCATCGATTCTCTCCCATTTCACCTCCCGTCGTCCGCACACCGCCCTATGAACCCGTCCATTCTGGAACACGCCCTCGTGTCCGCCTGGGAACGAAAAGCCGCATTGCACGCCGCCACCGGTGCCGTGCGCCTGCTCAACGCCCACGCCACGGGAACGCCACGCGTCGTCTGCGAACTGTACGGGACGCATGCCCTCCTGTTCAATTACGGAACGGATGCGGGGGGTGAGGAGGCTTCGCTGCGGGCCGCCGCGTCCCGCTGGCTGGAAATGTTCGGCTGGGAGTCGGTCTCGCTGCATGACAGGGCCAGCGCGGGCGACGCCGGGCGTGCGGGCCACCGCGCGCTGGCGGGCGAAGCGCCCGAGGAACTGGTGATCACCGAGGAAGGCCTGCGCGTGCGCCTGGAACCACGCCACCCGCGCAACGTCGGCCTGTTCCTCGACACGCGCGTGTTGCGCGCGAATCTGCGCGCCGGAGAGGATGACGCGCAGATTCGCGCGGCCGCGGGCGGCGCGCGCGTGCTCAACCTGTTTTGCTACACCGGCTCGCTCGGTCTCGCGGCGCTCGCGGGCGGCGCGACTTCGGTCGCGCAGGTCGACATCTCCGCACGCTATCTGGACTGGGCGCGCGCGAACACGCGCCTCAACGCCCTTCCGGAGGACTCCTGCCGTTTCGTGAGGATGGACAGCGAACGCTATCTCGACTGGGCCCTCCGAAAAGGCCTGCGCTTCGACCGCATCATTCTCGACCCTCCGGTGTTCTCGCGTTTCGACGGCAAGGTGTTCCGCTGGGCGGACGACTACTTTCGCCTGGCCGCGAAATGCGCGACCCTGCTGGCGCCGCGTGGCGTCCTGCACGCGATCACGAACTATGCCGGCATTCGTCCCGCGGTGTTCGCGCAGGAACTGACGCGCACGTTCCGTGAAGCCGGCGTGGGCGCCGCGCCGCCGCAACGCGTGCCGCTTCCCGCGGATTACGATCTTCCCCCCGACACCGAGGACCTGCCGGAAGGCAACGCAATGATATTCTCGTTGACAAGGGAGTGAACTGATAGCTGACAGCTGACAGCGGACAGCGGATAGCTGACAGCTGACAGCTGACAGCGGATAGCGGATAGCGGATAGCTGGAAGATAACACGGGGAATGACCACAAAGATCACAAAGCGCGTATAAAGAACGTCGGCCTTTTATTCTTGGTAATCTTTGTGCCCATTGCGGCCATTGCGGACATTGCGGACATTGCGGACATTGCGGACATTGCATTACGGTAAACAAAAAAGACCTCCGGTTTCCCGGAGGCCTTTTTTGTTTTTTGGCTGTCAGCTGTCAGCTGTATGCTGTCAGCTATCAGCTTGCACTACGCCAGCGCCGCGATCTTCTTCACGTTGGCCTTGTACTGCGCGAGGTATTCCTCGGCGACCTTGACCACGTTGTCGGCCGTGTAGCCGAACTTCTGGTCGAGCACCGCGAAC
>CAZKRC010000148.1:0-4948 GCA_964555105.1 uncultured Bifidobacterium sp.
ACAGGTCGCGCACGCCATCCCCATCGACGGTGTGCGCGCCCGCGGTGAAGAGATGCCCCATGCCGACGATGGGGATTTCAACCCCCGATTCCGTACGCACCTTTTGGCGCATGTCTTGGGCCAGCGCCCCGACGGCGGCGTAGTGGCTGCGGATGCCTTCCACGAGTTTGCGGTCCTTGTCCTCGATGCTTTCCCCCACTTCGGCGGTGCGGATGTCGCGGTCGCGCAGGTAGGGAACAGCGCAGACGATGAGCTCGGGTGTGCCGTGCGGGTCGCGGAGCAGAAGGACTTGTTGGTGAATCTGTTCGTGGACGTGTTCGTGGATGTGGGCGTCGCCCCCTGCACCGACGCTGACGCTGCCGCCGCCGATGACGTGCACGTCGAGCGCTTTGAGCAAGTCCCGCGGGGCATTCAGGAAAGACGGGGAGTCGTGGTTGCCGGCGATGATGACCACGTGGCGGCACGAAGAGCCCTCAAGGCGGGTGAGGCTGGCGAGGCGGGCGAGGAAGCGGTAGTACAGTTCCTGCGCACGGGTGCCGGGCGTGCCGGTGTCGAACACGTCGCCGGCGACGAGCAACACGTCGATGCCGCGCTCGCGGATGGTGGCGGTGAGCCAGTCGAGAAAGGCTGCGAATTCCTCGTGGCGTTTTCTGCCGTAAAGGCTGCGGCCCAAATGCCAGTCGGAAGTATGGAGGATCTTCATGCGTACGGTGTCACGGTAGCTATAAATCCGGTTTTTTGTCCCGCCGTTCGGCGTCCGGTTTCATTTTCCGTTTGATGGTCCCTTCGATGGCGCGCTCGATGGTCGCAACGGATTCAAACGCATTGCGGAAGTCCTGCTCCGCCCGGTTGGGGACGTGGTCCCGTTGGGCGCGATAGGCGTCGTACTGGCTTTCGGCCTTGGCTATGGCAACTTCATGGGAAATACGTCCCGCATGAGCGAGCACATTTTGCCCGCTGAGCTTGAGGAAGTCGTCGAGTTTGGCGATCCAGTCCTTCATGGTCATGGGACGCCGGTTGCGGGCTTGCAGGTCCGCGAATTCGAGGTAGGCGGTGACCACCCGATTGAGCGTCTCCAGTTCCTCGGCATTCAGGTAGTTCTTCGCGATGGCGATGTCGTTTCGTTTGGGTGATTCTCCGCTCCAGCTGGTCAGGCCCATGTTGGGCTTTCCCACATCGGCGCGGAGCGCAACCACTTCGGCGGCGGTGTGGCCGTGCGCGGTCCAGTGCATTTTGTTCTGAACGGTTTTGAAGAAGAGCTGCGAGGATTCCGCGTTTCCGTCGTAGTCGATGCTGGTGGCATAGATGTCGAGGATTTTTTTCCAGAACACCTTTTCGGAAGAGCGGATGTCCCGGATGCGGGCGAGGAGTTCCTCGAAGTAGCCGTCGCCTCCGACGCGTTTGAGACGGTCGTCATCCAGGGCAAAGCCTTTGACGAGATAGTCGCGCAAGGTCGTTGTGGCCCAAATACGGAACTGGGTTCCACGGTGCGACTTGACGCGGTAACCGACGGCGAGGACTGCGTCGAGGTTGTAGTGTTTTATGTTCCTGCTTACCTGACGTACGCCTTCAGATCGAACTTGTAAGTAATCCTTACAAGTTGCCTCCTCCGCAAGCTCCCCTTCTTCGTAAATGCCCTTTAAGTGCAGGGTTACGTTCTGAGTCGATGTCTGGAACAGTTCGGACATCTGTGCTTGGGTGAGCCAGAGAGTCTGTCCTGCAAGCCGGATGTCCAAGCGAGTTCGACCATCATCGGTTTGGTAAAGCAACACTTCGCCCCTTTGGGGTTCTGGAGCGTTGTGGGATTTGGGCCTGGGCATGCGACCTCCGGATGGCCTGAAAATACTGCACGGAAAGGCAGTATGCAAGCTGCACGGAGGAAGGGTTTGTGGGGGCTGATGCCGGGGGCTTCGCAGCGTGGGCCCGGGCGGGAGGACGGTATGCCGGCCTCCCGGGGGCGTGGGTTAATGATCCGTGTTAAGCAGATGACACGTTAGGTGCCCCGGAGGCCACGGGTTCGAGGCTGGCGGTGAAGCGCGGCACGACGATGTCGTGGATGTTCTTGACCAGCTTGCTCCGTCGGCTGCGCGGCAGTCCCATGGCCGTGAGGCCGGTTTCCGCGGCTTCCTTCGCCTTGGTGGCGAGGCGTTGCGTGAAGTCCTCCTTGCTCGTCTTGCCGTCAGCCACGGTGGTGTTCCATTCAGCGACTCCCGTTTGCAGGGGGGCGAGGATCTGCCGTGCCGAGGTTTTGGCGGTGACGGGAGTGAGGGAGAGCTCCTGGCGCAACAGCGCGGTGGTGTCGTGCGTGATGTGGGACCACAGGTCTTTTAGGGTAATGGGTGTGATCGCGTTCATGTTCCGGTTCCTCCATGAGGGGTTGGGGTGCATGTCCGGACGCGGCCCGTCATCGGCGTATGATCGCCCGGCCTTTTTGAGCCGTTCGGTCGTTGGCGGGATGACTTCCGTGTGTTGCGGCCAGGCCCGTGTGGGGCGCCTTGCGTCTTGCGTGTAGCGGAACGCCGTGCGTGTCCGGACGTGTGCGGTTGCGGCAGTGGATCGGTCTGGATCGATCGCAAGATGCGACGCTGTCGGCAACCGGGTGGGGGATGTCCGCGGTGTTTTATCGAGTCTGTCAAGCCTCTTGAGGCTCTTGAGTCTCTTCAGTGCGGGGCTTCCGTACAGGGTTATAGCCAAGTATACGGGTTATGGCAACTTCAACGCGCGGAAATGCGGTTTGGGGCGTGGAAAGGCAGGGGGAGCCGAGGTGACGTCGAGAGGGCATCGCATTTTGCGATACCATATTCTCGACGTCGCTTTCATTGTTCGCCACCAATGCGGATGAAGGACATCTACGGCAGCTTCTCAAGCATGGTGATAGCCTCTTTGTCGAACCGGGAAAAGGCAAACCATTTCTTGCCGAGGTCTTTGAGAGACGCACCGATGTGATAGACGGTTTTGCCGTCAAGGATCAGGAAGCGGTCATGGGCCCCTTTGAATTCACGGACATCGATCGCGGGATACTGGGCGTTGTGCTTCTTGAGGTCGAGAGTCAGAGCGGCAGTCATGACGCGGGTATACAGAAGCGCGGTGACATTCCGGGATCTTTTGGCGAGCAACGTGAACACACTGTCGTCGGCGTAGTTGTCGATAAGGATGATGGATTTCCGGGCCGAGCGGATCAGGTCGCTGACGAAGGTGTGAGCGTCGTGGACCTGCCCGTCGTAGAAGATGCCTTGTTGGGGAAGGCTGCCAGGGCCTTCGAGTGCGGTGAATACTTGTTCGAAGCGGCGGTTGGTGTCGGATTCGAACTCCCTTTGCTGCCTCTCGACGGCATCGATCCTTTGTACAAACTCGGCACGTGCCTGTAGTGCTTGACGCATCAGGACAAATGCCTGCATGATTCGGATGCTGATTTGAACGGCTGTTTGACTGCGCAGGACCGCGGAGAGCATGGCAACGCCTTGTTCAGTGAAAGCGTAGGGGAGGTACTTGCGATGCCTACCTCGCTTTGACCCCGTTGCAGGAATGATGAAAGGATCTTGCCGGAGCGCATTGGGTCCCCCCTTTAAGGTCACAGATTGTGACCTTAAAGGGGGGACAGTATTCTCAAGTGCCTGTGTCGGGTTCATCGCCCCTGAAATCTCTTCAAACTCCGGGTTAGTGAGCTCGAAACAGAAATCATGAGGAAACCGCGCCAGGTTTCTTTTGACGGCTTGATTGAGCGCTTTTACGGGGACTGTGTAGAGTTCAGCGAGATCTTTGTCGAGCATGACATGAATGCCACGCAGGGTATGGATGCGATTGCCAAGTTCTTCTGTGAATGACGGGGTGGTCGTGAGGTCGCGCGGCATGGCTTGGGAAAGTGTTTTAAGCCACGCAGAAATGCGAGTGATGGAAGGTGCAATTTGAGAGGCGAAATGGGCCTTCTAAGTCTTCAGGGATTACCGCGGTTCGCGCCAAGGATCACCGGTGAGTATCCTGTAGAGAGCCGTGTTGACGTAAACATTGGTCCGACCGATTTTTTGTTTTCGCAACGTTCCATCACGGGCGAGCGCATCGAGATATTTGGTGGCGGTGAGACGCGAGATGTCGAGGTCGCGCTCGAGGAACTGAATCTTGTTGTAGGATATGCATATTATCTAGGCGTATCCAAAAAACATGTATAAACTTTGGTTGTGAAAGTCCTTATGCCGCCTTACGCCGTTGTGTTAGGGCGAGGACGAATACCCGGAAATCGGTCCGATGTTTTGTCATGTAGACGGCGTTCAAGGTGCCAACTCGTCATTCTCCTCATCGTAAAGCGGCGTCGATCCCGTGTCCAGTACGATCGTGTGGAGGTCCAGGCCACACCATTCCCGGAACATTTTCAGGGTACGCGCTTGCGGCCAGAGCTCCGGGACGACATACCAGCCTGCCAATTGTTCCTCGAACAGGGGCTGCCAGTTTTTTTTGAGCCACTTCTCCAGTTCATCCTCGTCTTCGACCTCCACCAGAAAGGCGGTGGCGTCCTCGTTGACTTCTGTGAGCGTGAAAACATGGGGATCATCATCCGGTTCGGGATCGGCCGTATTGATCCAGTCGACGAACGGTTGCTTGGGGCGGACGATGAGAACGGATCGGTTGAGCATAGGGGGTTCCTTGGTTGGGAGGAAGGCTAGTTAACCTTAAGCCGCTTCTTCCATCCTGAGATCGACTTGTCGCTGCGGGTCTGAGCGCCCGGATCGGTGATGATCTTACAGTTGCAGATGAAAAATTCGGGCCCTACGATTATGCCCACTCCGCCGCCAGTGCTTCCGCTTGCTCCAGCACGCGGGTCACAGCCTCTTCCTGCCCTTCGGGAGGATACTTGTACTTCCGCAGAAGTCGCTTGATGAGCAGACGCATCCTGGCCCGGACGCTTTCACGCACCTGCCAATCCACCGAGGTACTGCTTCGCAACTGATCCACG
>CAZKRC010000149.1:0-4947 GCA_964555105.1 uncultured Bifidobacterium sp.
GGCGGGGGGGGGGGGGGGGGGCGCGCCCCCCGCCCGCCCCCCCCCCCCCCCCCCCCCCCCCCTACAACCCCTCGTCCTTCGTCTCGCGCGTCAGCCAGAACGCCGCGAGCGACACCGCCGCCGCCGCTGACAGGTACCACCCCACGGCCTGCAGCCCCTGGTTCGTCGCCAGCCACATCGCGATGTACGGCGCCAGCGACGCTCCGAAAATCCCCGCGAGGTTGAATGTCAGAGAGGCTCCCGTATACCGCACCGAGGTGGGGAAGAGTTCCGAAAGCGTCGTTCCCAAGGGGCCGTAGATCATGCCCATCAGGCTGAAGCCCACGGCCATGAAGATCAACATCACGACAAGGTTTCCCGAACCGAACAACGGCGCGAACACCAGGCCGAAAATCAAAATGGCGAACGAAACCCACATCTGCGTGACGCGACGGCCGTGCCTGTCGGCGTATACCGCCGACAGGGGAATCGTGAGCCCGAAGAACACGATGCCGAACATCTGGATCATCAGGAACTGTTCGCGCGAGTAATCCAGCGCCTTGGTGCCCCAGGTGAGGGTGAACACCGTCATGAGATAGAAGGTCACGAAGGTGACCAGAGCCAGCAGCGTTCCCAGGACCAGCATCTTCGTATGCGCCCGGAACACGGCCAGCATGGGTGCCGCCCCATGCCCGGTGCGCTCCGCCGTCTTCTTGTACGCGGCGAACACCGGCGTCTCCCCGATCTTCAGCCGGACGTACAGGCCGAGCAATACGAGCACGGCGCTGGCGAGGAACGGGATGCGCCACCCCCAGGCGAAGAAATCCGTGTCGGTCATCACCTCGCTGAGCAGCAGGAAAATCCCGGCGGAAAACACGAACCCGATCGGCGCGCCGAGTTGGGGAAACATGCCGTACCAGGCGCGCTTGCCCGGCGGCGCGTTCTCGGTGGCCAGCAGCACCGCGCCGCCCCATTCCCCCCCCAAACCCAGTCCTTGTCCGAATCGGCACAACGCGAGCAGGGCCGGGGCCCACAGCCCGATGCTGTCGTAGCCGGGCAGCACGCCGATGATCACGGTGGAGAGGCCCATGGTCAGCAGGGCCGCGACCAGCGTCGCCTTGCGACCGACGCGGTCCCCGAAGTGGCCGAAAAGAGCGGACCCCAAGGGTCTGGCGAAGAACGCCAGCGCGAAGGTGGCGAGCGATTGCAGCGTCGCCGTCGCGGGATCGGATGCGGGAAAGAACAGCTGCGGGAACACCAGCACTGCCGCTGTGGCGTAGATGTAGAAGTCGAAGAACTCGATGGCGGTGCCGATCAGGCTGGCCGCAAGCACGCGCGCAGGAGAGTTCTTGGGGGCGGTGGCCGCTGTCGCGGCGGCGGAAGAGGGCGTCATAGGGGGGGAAAGTAAGAATTTGGAACAGGGAATCATGAATGTGGAACATGGGACATCTGTCCCATGGATCCGGATGGATTGCGGGTATCGTACGGGTCACGCGGGGAGGTAGGGCGCAGACGCGCTTCAGGTCATGCGGAGGTTCGTGTCCCTGCGTTCACTCCGCGTGGTTCGGCCTCTTCGCGGGCCCGTGCCTTCGAAGTCGCATACCCGATTCCACATTCTTAACTTGGGATTCCCTCAAGGAGACTCCATGAATAAAGCACTCGCTTTTTATGCCCTGCTGGCCCTGACTCCGGCCACGGCTTTGTCGCAACCCGCTTTTGAATTGCCCCGTTTGAGCCCGCAAGCGACGGTGTCACAGAACTTCGGGTATGCCCAGGCCACGGTGTCCTACAGCCGTCCGGCGGTGAACGATCGCGCCATTTGGGGCGGCGTGGTGCCCTATGGCCAGGTGTGGCGCGCGGGCGCGAACGAGCCTACGGTCATCGCGTTCACCCGGGACGTTCAGGTCAACGGCAGTGCGCTTGCGGCGGGTTCCTACGCGGTGTTCGTGCTTCCGGAAAGGCAGTCCTGGACCTTCATCTTCAGCCGCAACACGAAAGGCTGGGGAGCCTACGGGTACGACTCCAAGGACGATGCACTACGTGTGCCGGTCGCCCCGGTGAAAGCCCCGCACCAGGAGCGTATGACGTTTTCGTTCGACGAGGTTTCGGAAGGAGGGACGACCCTGAACCTGCACTGGGCCGACCTGAAGGCGGGGGTGATCGTCACCTCCGGATTCGTGGAAACGGGCAAGGCGAACATTGCGGCGGGCATCGCCGCCATCAAGCCCGGTGATCCGTACAGCTGGATGAACGCGGCCCGCTTCTACTGGGTGCACGGCGATGGCGCCGGTGACCGCAAGCAGGCGCTGGAGTGGATCGATGCGTCGATCGCGGTGAAACCCCTGTTCAACAACCTTTGGCTCAAGGCGCAGTGGCTCGCCGCATCCGGACGCGTGGCCGAGGCCCGTGAGGCGGGCGCGCAGGCGCGGGCGGAGGCGGCCAAGGATCCCGCCACCGCGTCGCAGGTCGTCGAGATCGACAAGGTGATGAAGGGTTGGAAGTAAGCTGTGAGCTTACAGCTGACAGCTGACAGCTGACAGCTTACAGCGGACAGCTTAGAGCAAAACACGGCTGATGTTTTGTTGTGAGTTCGTCTCTCGCCGCTGGCGGGGGAGGCGAGGCTAACGGTCTCGGGATCGTTTGTCCCGCGTATCATTCCCCGCATCACTGAAACAAAAAAGGGAGAAGGCGGTGCCTTCTCCCTTTTCATGTTATGTCCGAAGTTTGTATTGGCTGTGAGCTGTCAGCTGTCAGCTCACAGCTACCTTGCGCTTGCGCAAGGCGGTGAGCCCCCACATCGCCAACAGGAAGAGGATCTCGGCGCCGATGTAGGCGAAGAGTTTGACGGCGATGCCGCTGGTGAATCCGTATGAATGCAGGCCCACGTTCAGCAGGTTGACGCCCTGCCAGGCCAGGCTGACGATGATCGCGCCGAGGACCGCGCCGGCGGCCATTCCCGTTTCACGGATCACGCCCCAGTGCTTGGCGTGCAGCAGGATGGCGCACCACAGGACGATCAGCAGGGCGCCGTTCTCCTTCGGATCCCAACCCCAGAAGCGGCCCCAGCTTTGGTCGGCCCAGATGCCGCCGAGAACCGTACCGATGAAGGAGAACAACAGGCCGAAGGCCAGGGTGCCATACACCATGCGGTCGATTTCGCGGAGGGAGGCTTTCGTGGCCGCGTCGGGGTTCGGGGTCCAGGCGCCGCGGGCGAGACGCACGTGGGCGATGGCGCCGGAGAGCGCGCAGGCCGCGTAGCCGACCGCGATGGTGATCACGTGGGTCGAGAGCCAGAAGTTGCTGTTGAGCACGGCGACCAGCATTTGCTTGGTGTCGCCGTCCGCGGCATAGCGGCTGGCGATGGTCAGGAGCAATGTGCCGAGCATGCCCGCGGAGAGCAGCGCGACACCCTGGCGGCTGCGGCGCTCGAGGAACAGGGCCACGGCGATCGACACCGCGGCCACGAAGGGGAAGGTCTCGAACAGCGAGGTGACCGGCGGACGACGCATGATGATGATGCGGCCGATGATTTCGGCGGACAGCAGGAAGAGGCCGGTCCCGGAGAGGATCCAGGCCGCACCGTAGATCCAGCGGCGACGGAAGAGGAAGTAGAGGAACGCCGTGAACATGGCGATCCAGAAAAACACGGTGGCCTTGAACAGCGGGTCGAGGCGGTTCTTGAACACTTCGAGGCCGAGGCTGGTGTTGCCGATCTCGCGCGCGGCGATGCCGGCCACCAAGGCGTTGTATTTCTCCGCGGCGTCCCCGAATGCCTCGGCGTCCCCGGCGCGGTAGGCCTCGGCCACCTCCGCCAGCGCGCTGATCTCGCTGTTCATCGTTTGCAACATGCCGGCCTGGGCGATGATCTCTGCCGGGCTGCGCCACGCGCCTTCCTGCCCGGGCTCGGGAAGAACGGCCAGCAACGAGCCGCCGCCCGCCTGCGACTGCAGGAACATCGCGCGGGAAACGCGGACGACTTCATTCTGGGCGGCGGGCGAGAGGGAGGTGTTCTCCGTCCCGACCCTTTCGAGGATGTGGGCGATCACGGGCGCGCGCGCCATCATTTCCCAGAAGGAGTACGTGGGCCCTTCGGGCAGTTCCAGCGCCTCGCGCGTTTCCGGGAGCACGACCGCGAGGTTGACGCTGGGGGTCGCGAACTGCATCGAGCGTGTCAGGTTCAGGAAGTTCGCGACGTTGCCGAAGGTGCGCAGGATCTCCTGTTCGACGATGCTCCGTTTGTCGGCTTCCACCGTGTCGGCCTGCGCCGCCAGCGTCTGCAGGCGTTCAAGGCCCGGCTCGATCTGGCGGTAGGTATACAGGCGGTTGGTGACCGGGGTCATGCCGATGGCGACCGCGACTTCGGGGTTATCGATGCGGAAGATGTGGTGGTCGCCGGTCTTCTCGGGCGCGAACACGATTTCCGCGATCACCGACAGCGCGGAACGACCCTTGAGGTTGTCGCGCCCGGACCATTGCGTCAGCGTGTGGCGCGCCATGGTCTCCACGGGTTTGATGCGCCCGTCATGCAGCACCGCCATGGCGGCGAAACCGTTCAGAACCCTGTCGGAGCCCTCCACCGCCAGCCCCGTGGCGGGACGCCCCACGTCTTCGGGAAGAAGCGTGAACTCCTCGCCCAGCCCGAGGTTTTCGACGGGAAGCTCGTCGTCGAGCCCCGCGAAGACGGGAGACGACACCCAGGGGGTCAACAGCAGCGCCGTGGCCAGGGAGAGGGACGGCAACAGGGCGCGGCGTGCGCGGGAGAAAGCGGGGATGGCGATCATGGGCGGGCCGTCCTTTTCACATAGCCCAGAAAGTGCAGGATGAAGTGAATGAGCATGCCGCCGAACACCATCAGCGAGCTGATGTACGGGATGAGGCGGCCGGGGTTGGTCACCACCGCGAAGGTGGAGAGCTCACCGGACTGGTCGATGCTGAAGCTGGCCTGGAAGAACGTGTAGCCGTTGTAGC
>CAZKRC010000150.1:0-4875 GCA_964555105.1 uncultured Bifidobacterium sp.
CCGTCGGCGCGAAGAATTTCTCCGAAGGCATCCGCATGTCCGCCGAGGTGTTCCATGCGCTGAAGACCTTGCTGAAGAAGCGCGGCTTGTCCACGGCGGTGGGTGACGAAGGCGGTTTCGCTCCCGAGCTGAAGGGTACCAACGACGCCCTTGACTGCCTGATGAAGGCGATCCAGAACGCCGGCTACAACCCGGGCAGCGACTTCAAGATCGCGCTCGACGTCGCCTCCTCCGAGTTCTACGAAAAGAGCAAGAACCGTTACACGCTTCACAAGAGCAGCGGCAAGACGTACACCTCTTCGCAGATGGTGCGTCTGTACGCCGACCTGTGCGACAAGTACCCGATCTACTCCATCGAAGACGGCCTCGACCAGAACGACTGGGATGGCTGGAAGGAACTGACCGATGCGGTGGGCAAGAAGGTCCAGCTGGTGGGTGACGATCTGTTCGTGACCAACCCGGCGATCCTCAAGCGCGGCATCCAGGAGAAGACCGCCAACGCGATCCTCATCAAGGTGAACCAGATCGGTACCGTGACCGAAACCCTCGAAGCCATCGCCATGGCCAAGAAGGCGAAGTTCGGCGTGGTGTCGTCGCATCGTTCGGGCGAAACCGAAGACACGTTCATCGCCGACCTCGCGGTGGGCACGGCCGCCGGCCAGATCAAGACCGGTTCGCTGTCGCGCACCGATCGCGTGGCCAAGTACAACCAGCTGATCCGCATCGAGGAGGAACTCGGTTCCAAGGCGAAGTGGAAGAAGGGGGCGTTCTAACGCCCTGTCCGAAAATGGGGCGCACTGGCGCCCCGTTGAAAATAGGGGCGTTAGAACGCCCTGTCCAAAAAAGGGGCGCACTGGCGCCCCGTGGGAAGAAGGATGCTTTCCAGGTCCTTCGGTTGTCCCGGGGCGCATTCGGTCCCGGGAGCGTATATTGAAGGGAACAGGCCCGCTGCGCACGACGTCCTTCACGTGATGTCAGGCGGCGGGCCCTCCTTGAACCCCGTACGGCCGTCGTGACGGGGCGTCCACGGAAAGGCCGACCGCGTTACCGCCATGACCACCGGACATTTCGATACTCCGAGCACGAGCCTCGCCCATGTCCTGGGAGTGGCGGCAGGGAGGGATGTCCTGACGTTCGGCGCTCCGCGCGCCGTGGTCAACCGGTTGCATCTCGAGTGCCCCGGCGCGCGCATTGAGGCGAAGCCTCTGGCCGGCGTGTACTCCTCTTCGCCTTCCGCTTTCATCGGCGGCTTTTGCTTTCTCCACTCGGAACTGACGCGGGCCTTGCCCGCCTTCCGCCGCCTGCTGGCGGCCGGAGGCACGCTCTGGGTGTTCTGGCCCAAGCCCGCCGCGTGGGATGCGGAGGGCATCCGTCCCGAGGCGGGCATCACTCCCGAAGCCGTGACGGCCTGTGCGGCCTCCCTGGGGCTCCAGAGCGTGACGGCCTGCGAGCTGGACGACGTGTGGGCCGGCGTGCGGCTGGAAGCCGTCTCCTGAGGCCTGCGCCGTGGCGCGCGCGGTGCCGCCGCGCGGAAAACGGGTATTTTGCCGCCATGCGTCCTGTCGTCCCCCTGTCTCGTCGCGTGAGTTCCGCGTGCGCCCTCATCCGCTGGCACACCCGCTTGCTCATTCGCTCACGCGCGCGCGCGGCATCCGGCGTGGGCGCCGCTCTGTCGGCCTGGTTGATGGTGGCACCGGCGATGCCGGCACATGCGGAGCCGGGGCAGCGGCCCCCGCTGGCGGTCGCCACCCACATGCGTTACGCGCAGCCGCTGATCACGTTCGGTCTGGGCGGGGCGGGGTACGTCGATTACAGCGCGCCCGGGCTGGGGCGTCCGGGTGTGGACGTGTCGTACGGCCGTTTCGGCTTCTCGGCTTCGGGCGCGTTTCTGACCGACCCGCTCGAGAACCTGTGGCGCGCGGGTGGCCGGCCGCGCGGTGATGCCCAGGACATCCGCACGCGGTACCACGGATCGCAGTGGGGTTTCGAGGCCCACCACCTGACGGCGCACGGGTTCGACCAGGAAGGGTATGCGAACAGGATGCCGGTGCAGGGGCATCGCTCCGACGTG
Source organism: uncultured Bifidobacterium sp. (assembly GCA_964555105.1). GTDB lineage: Bacteria > Fibrobacterota > Fibrobacteria > UBA11236 > UBA11236 > UBA11236. Next base: position 2,072 of record CAZKRC010000150.1, read on the forward strand.
CGGTTGCGCGCGGCCGGTGCGACGCTTTACCGCTCTTTCGATCCCGATTCACGCGTGTATCGCCTCTCCGAAGGCATGCGTGAAACCGGGGGGGAGGTGGATGTGTTCCTCACCGCCGGCCTGTCGCACGCGAGCCTGCACGGCGATCATCCGTTGTTGCCGTCCATGACGACGCCGGGATCTCGCTTCGCCAATGCGGAGCGTATCAACGTCACGAGCGCCGTGGTGGGCGGGGGCTTCGCGATCACGAGCAATCTGCACGGCATCTACTTCGACCAGTCGTTGTTCGGCGGGTACGGGCCGCAGTACCGCGTGTGGGGCGAACGTTCCGACGTCACCTGGAATCTCGCCAAGGTGAATTTGCGGGTGGGCCTGGGAGTGCGCAACCGCTGGTTCGAGGCGGGTGTGGGGGTTGAGGACGAGGCGTACGCCTCTTTGGCGGGATCGGACCGCATGGTGGTGCACGCCCTCGCCGCGCAGGCGCAGGTGAAGGTGTTCCTGTAGGGCGCGGGGGCGTGCGCGGGCCCCCCGATGTTTACTGCCGGAGCCGCTGACGGCTCGAGGTGGGGGGCAGCGCATCCGGCATCGCGCATGGTGTTTCCCGGTTTATTTTACATCACGTGATGACCGTCACATGAACTTTTCCCTGCGTGATCTACTTTGCTTCCGACGACAGGCCAGTCAGGCAGTTTAGGGGGGGCACCATGCATTCGTCCATATCGTCCGGGAAGGGTATCGGCAGCAAAAGAGGCGGCGTAGGCTTTCTCGGCGGCGGCATCGGGACGGCCAGAGGCCGCCGTATGCGGCCCGATGGCCATGATGCAGAGAGTAATTACATTGTATCCATCATGAACTCCCTCAAAGTCGCAATCGTCCGTATCGGAAACTCGCGCGGGGTACGCATCCCCAAAGCCATGCTGGAGCAATGCGGGTTCGGTGATGAGGTCGAGTTGTCGGTGCGCGACGGATCCCTTGTCCTGAGCAACCCCGCCAAGCCGCGACAAGGGTGGGAGGCCGCCTTTGCGGCCGCCTGCGCGGAGGGAAAGGAGGTCCCCCTGGATCCTCACGTGGGGACGACATGGGATGAAGAGGAGTGGGAATGGTAGTCCGCCGCTTCGAGGTCTACCTGGTCGCGCTGGATCCGACTTTGGGCCGTGAGATCAAAAAGACGCGCCCGTGTGTCGTCGTGTCGCCCGATGAAATGAACAGGCACTTGAGTACGGCGATCATTGCGCCCATGACCACTAAAGGGCTTGATTATCCCACACGGGTGGCCTGTACGTTTCAGGGGAAAACAGGGAAGGTGGTTCTCGACCAGATCAGGACTGTTGATCAGATCAGGTTGGTGAAAAAGCTGGGGGTGTTGTCGCCTGCGGCGGGGAAGAGAACGCTCGGAGTTTTGATGGAGATGTTCGGATGAAGTGCGACCGACGCCGAGTTCCGCACTTCGTTTCATTCCCACTTCGATTCTTCATTCTTAAATCCAAATTCTTAATTCCAAATTCTTAATTCTTAACTTCCCCCCATGCTTCCCATCATCGCCATCGACGGCATCAGCGGCGCCGGTAAATCCTCCACCGCCAAACGCGTGGCCGCCGACCTCGGCTTCTGCCATATCGACACCGGCGCCATGTACCGCACCCTCACGTGGGAAGCCCTGCAAAAGGGATTCCGCCCGGACCAAACCGCGGAACTCGGGACTCTCGCCGCGTCCCTGACCTTCGCCTTCGACCCCGAAAACCGCCTGACCGTCAACGGGCAGGCCCTCAACCCCCAAATCCGTACCCCCGAGGTGAGTTCCCAGGTGTCGCTTTACTGTCAGCCGACCGAAGTGCGGACGGTTTTGGTGGAGCAACAGCGGGCGCTGGGGCGCAGCTGCCCGACCGTGCTGGAAGGCCGCGATATCGGCACGGTGGTGTTTCCCGAGGCCCGGTGGAAGTTCTACATGACCGCGAATCCGCAAACACGCGCCAAACGACGCGTTTTGGAGCTGAACGCGGCGGGAATCGAGGCTTCCGAAGGGGAAATCCTGCAAAACCTGCTGGATCGGGACGAAAAGGACACGAATCGGGTCAACAGTCCCCTCCGCAAAGCCGAGGGCGCGGTGGAAATCGACACCAGCGGCTTAACATTGGACGAGCAAGTTGCTAAGATTACCGACCTTGTTCGCCGGGATTTGAGCCTCCTGAACGGCGCGTAACGCGCCCGCATCGATTTCATCCCCGACCAGCATCCGCCAAGAGCAGCCTCTCCCGAATGTTCGGGAGAATAACCCGTTCAAGGTTGGAGAACCCCATGTCCGAAGAGACCCTGTTAGAACCGACCGCGCCCGCGGCCGAAACCAAGGCCCCCGTGGAATTGCTGTACGGTTCCCCCGAAGACCTGCTCGATTTCGAGCGTGAGGCCGGGCTTACCGAAGAACAGCGCACCGCCCTTCTCTCCCAGTACGCCGGCACGCTCGGCAGCTACAAGGAAGGCAGCATCGTCAAGGGTCGCGTGATCCGCGTCACCGGCGACGACGTGTTCGTCGACATCAAGTTCAAGTCCGAAGGCGTCATTTCCAAGTCCGAATTCCGCGACGAAGCGGAACTCGAGCCCGGCACCGAGATCGAAGTGTACCTCGACCAGGTCGAGAACAACGAAGGTCAGGTCATCCTCTCCAAGCAGCGCGCCGACTTCATGCGCGTGTGGGAGCGCATCCGCGAGGCGTTCGAGCGCGAAGAGCTCGTCGTCGGCACCATCTCGCGCCGCATCAAGGGTGGCGTCGTCGTCGACCTGTTCGGCATCGAGGCGTTCCTCCCCGG
>CAZKRC010000151.1:0-4844 GCA_964555105.1 uncultured Bifidobacterium sp.
GCGACACCACCGGCATCGAGCCCGACTTCGCGATGGTCAAGTTCAAGAAGCTCTCCGGGGGCGGCTACTTCAAGATCACCAACCAGTCGCTCCCCGTCGCCCTGCGTCATCTCGGCTACGCACCCGGGGAGTGCGAGGCGATCGAGCGCTACGTGATCGGCAGCGCTTCGCTCGAGGGTGCCCCGCACGTCAACAAGGCCACGCTCTCCGAGCATGGCTTCACCGCCGAAACCCTGCACAAACTGGAGAAGGCCTTGCCGCTGTCCCTTTCGCTGGAGGACGCGTTCCACCCGCGCCTGCTCGGCCGCGAATTCCTCGCCGGCCTCGGCGTGAGCCCCGCCGCGCTGGACGGCGACGGTTACGATGTGCTGGAGTCCCTGGGCTTCACCTTCGCGCAGATCGAAGCGGCCGATCTCCACATCTGCGGCGCGCAGACCGTGGAAGGCGCGCCCTCGCTCAAGCCCGAACACTATCCCGTGTTCGACTGCGCGAGTCCGTGCGGCAAGGGCACGCGCATGATCGCTCCCATGGGGCACGTGCGCATCATGTCCACCGCGCAGCCGTACCTCTCGGGCGCGATCTCCAAGACCGTCAACCTTCCCCACGAGGCGACCATCGCCGACATCCTCGGCGTGTATCGCGAGGGACATCGCGGCTTGCTCAAGGCCATCTCCATCTATCGCGACGGGAGCAAGCTGTCGCAGCCCCTCAACGCGAAGAAGGACCGCAAGCAGGTGTCCGCGTCGTCCGCCGCGCAGTCCGTGGCCGCCGCACCCGCCCGTCCCGGCGCGGCCGTCAGCCCCTTCGGGCCCCAGCGCCGCAAACTCCCGTCGCGTCGCGCCGGCTTCACCCAGGAAGTCACCGTGGGCGAACACAAGTTGTTCCTCCGCACCGGCGAATACCCCGACGGTTCCCTCGGTGAAATCTTCATCGACATGTACAAGGAAGGCGCGAGTTACCGGGCCTTGCTCAACTGCTTCGCGGTGCTCACCTCCAAGGCGCTTCAGTACGGCGTCCCGCTGGAGGAACTCGTCGACACCTTCACCTTCACGCGCTTCGAACCCGCAGGGCCGGTGGAAGGACACGAGCATATCAAGAACTGCACGTCGCTGCTCGATCTCGTGTTCCGCGCCCTGGGCGTGAACTACCTGGGACTCACCGATCTCGCGCACATCAAGCCGCTTGAAGGAGCGGTCGGGGGTGGGAAGGCGTCTTACGGGATGTCGACCTTGTCCGTACCCGAAGACGAAGCCACACGGTCGACACCCGCGACGCCGGTCGTCACGGGCGCCTCGGCCAGGCCGCAGGGTGCGATGACCCGCGCCGAGGCGGCGGACATGTCGCGCCGCGCCGGGTACACCGGTGACGGGTGCGGCTCCTGTGGTTCGATGCGTGTGCGTCGCAACGGCACGTGTGTGGTCTGCGAGGATTGTGGCACGACCAGCGGGTGTTCGTGAGCTGACAGCCTACAGCTGACAGCTAACAGCCGAAGGAGAACAGCGTTAGGGGCGGATTCGTACTGGTAGTTTTTCTGCTTTCTCGCCGTTTTTCGTCCTGTTTTATGCGTTAGGCTGAAAGCTGTCCGCTGTCCGCTGTCCGCTGTCCGCTGTAAGCTGTTCGCCGTCAGCTCTCCTTCGCTCCCATTCGCTACCTTTAACCCTATGTCTTCCCGTGACTTTTCCGCCGTGCGGCTTGATGGCGACAGCGTGTCCGAAGTCCCCGAACGTGTGGTGGAGGAAGGTCCGCTGTCGGTGCGTGTGAACGGCAAACCGTTCACGGTGACGCTGCGCACTCCGGGTGACGACAAGGCCCTCGTCATGGGGCTGTTGTACTCCGAAAGCCTCATCGATACGCCTGCGGACATTCTTGAGATTCGCGAGGTTGTGAACGAAGGAACATCGTCCGCGCCGTCCGCTTCATCCGGAGGGAAAGACGTTCCGGATGCGGCGGCGACGTGGGAGGTCACCGTGCGCGACCGCGCCACGTTGGCCGGGAAACTTTCGAACCGTTCCCTCGCGTCGACATCGTCGTGCGGCTTCTGCGGCAAGACCGAGTGGGAAGACGCCGCCCTCTGCGCGACCTCCGACAACCCGGAGGCCGCCATCATCCCCCCCCCAAAAAAATCCCCTGCCTTGAACACGGCTTTTCTCGCATCGTGCTTCGCGACCATGCGGGAACGCCAGGATTTGTTCGGTGATACCGGTGGATCCCATGCGGCGGCGCTGTTTTCCGTCGAGGGGGAATTGCTGGGTTTCGGTGAGGATGCCGGGCGCCATAACGCGGTGGACAAGGCGGTCGGCCGTCTTTGGGAAAGCGGGGGCCTGGAAGCCGCCAAAGTGTTGTGCGTGAGCGGGCGTGTGTCCTACGAGATCGCGTCCAAGGCGTTGCGTGCGGGTGTGACGGTGTTGGCCGCGGTGTCGGCACCGTCCTCGATGGCGGTGACGTTTTGCGATGACAATGACATCACCTTGATCGGATTCTGCCGAGGCCTTCGCGCCACGGTGTACGCGACGCCCCGCCGCGTGGCGGGGATCGAAACGTTGCAAAATCAGGAGGCGTGAACGTGAGCGAGCAGACGAAGGCGGCACTGGCCGGGAAGAGCGGGAAGGTCGGGAAGGTCGAAAACGCAGCGGCGGAAATCGTGGATGCGGCACAGGCGGTGAGGGAGAAAATCCTCGAGGAACTCGAGATTCCGTACGCAGCCCCTGCGGCGGGTCGCGGGGCCCTGCTCCACAGCGTGAAGCACTTGCTGCGTGAAAAGGCCGTCATTACCGCGCCACTGGCGTTGCGCCACATGAACCAGCCCGACGGTTTCGATTGTCCCGGCTGTGCCTGGCCCGAGCCCGGTGCGGGCCACGTGTCGCACTTCGAGTTCTGCGAGAACGGCGTGAAGGCGATCGCGGCCGAGGCCACCACCAAGAAGGTGACGCGCGAGTTTTTCGCGGCGCATACGGTGACGGAGCTGTTGCAGAAGGACGGTTACTGGCTGGAGCAGCAGGGCCGCCTCGTGGAGCCGATGCGCTACGACCGCGCGACGGACAAGTACGTGCCCATCGCGTGGGACGATCTGTTCGCGCGCCTCGGCTCCGCGCTGCGCGCGTTGCATACATCCGGACACCCCGACGAAGCCGTGTTCTACACCTCGGGGCGTACGAGCAACGAGGCGGCCTTCCTGTACCAGTTGTTCGGCCGCGCGTTGGGGACGAACAACTTCCCCGATTGCTCCAACATGTGTCACGAATCCTCAGGCGTGGCCATGAGCGAGAGCGTGGGCGTGGGCAAGGGCACGGTGACGCTGGAGGACTTCGAAAAGGCCGACGCGATTTTCGTGGTGGGGCAGAACCCCGGCACCAACCATCCGCGCATGCTGGCGGAGTTGCAGCGCGCCGCCAAGCGCGGCTGCCAGATCGTGGTGATCAATCCGCTGCGCGAGAAGGGGCTGCTTGAATTCCTGCACCCGCAGCATGCGCTTGCCATGGTTACGGGACGAGGATCGTCCATCGCGACGTTGTATTTGCAGCCGAAGGTGGGCGGCGACTTCGCGGTGTTCACGGGCATGATGAAGATTGTGCTGGAGCGCGCGGAAGGTGAAAATGGCGAGGGCGGAGACGCGTCGTTGATCGACCAGGCGTTCATCGCGGAGCACACCGAGGGCTTCGAGGCCGCCATGGCAGCCGTGCGCGCGACTTCGTGGGCCGACATCGAGGAACAGTCCGGCCTCGCGCGCGCGCAGATCGAGCTGGCGGGCGACGTGTACTGTCGTTCGCAGGCGGTGATTGCGTGCTGGGCGATGGGTATCACCCAGACCAAGTTCGCGGTGGCCACCATCCGCCAGCTGGTGAACCTCATGATGCTGCGCGGCAACATCGGGCGGCCCGGCGCGGGCCTGTGCCCCGTGCGCGGCCACAGCAACGTACAGGGCGACCGCACCATGGGCATTTACGAGAAGCCCGCGCCGGCCTTCCTCGACGGCCTCGACCGCGTGTTCGGCGGCGAAGGATTTGTCGCGCCGCGCAAGCACGGTTACGACACGGTGGAGGCCATCGCGGCGATGCATGCGGGCCGCGCGAAGGTGTTCATCGCCATGGGCGGCAACTTCGCCGCCGCGACGCCCGACTCCGACCTGACGGAAGAGTCCCTGCGCCGCTGCGCCGTGACCGCCCACGTGGCCACCAAGTTGAACCGCAGCCATCTCGTTACGGGGACCGAGGCCTACATCCTGCCGTGCCTGGGGCGCAGCGAGAAGGACATCAGCAAAAAGCGCGGTGGCGGCAAACCGCAGAAAGTGACGGTGGAAGACTCGATGTCGATGGTGCACGCGTCCGAGGGCCGCAAGGCTCCCGCGTCGCCGCACCTCATGAGCGAGCCCGCGATCGTGTGCGCCCTCGCGCGTGCGACCTTGCCCGATTCGCAGCTTCCCTGGGAGGCCTGGGCCGACGACTACGCATTGATCCGCGACCGCATTGCGGAGATGATGCCGGCGTTCAAGGACTTCAACGAGCGCATCAAAACACCCGGAGGTTTTTATCTGGGCAACACCGCCGGCGAGCGGCGGTGGGTGGTGGAAGGCGGCAAGGCGCGTTTCTACGCGGAGCCGATGCCGATGCTGTCCGTGCCCGAAGGTGCGCTGCGGCTGATGACGCTGCGTTCGCACGATCAGTACAACACGACCATTTACGGCCTGGACGATCGCTACCGCGGCGTGTACAACGAGCGCCGCGTGATCTTCATGCACCCGCTCGACATTGAGGAGCGCGGGCTTGAGTCGGGGTCACGCGTGGATCTGACCAGCGTGTACGAGGACGGTGAGACGCGCGAGGCGAAGGACTTCCGCGTGCAGGAGT
>CAZKRC010000152.1:0-4803 GCA_964555105.1 uncultured Bifidobacterium sp.
AGGCCGCCACGCGGGCGAAGAACATCACGAAGGCGTTGATCACGCCCTGGATCAGGGTCATCGTCACCATGTCGCCGTTGGCGATGTGGGCGACTTCATGGGCGATCACGCCTTCGACCTGGTCGCGATCCATGCGCTGCAGCAAGCCGGTGGAGACCGCCACCAGCGAGCGCCTTTTGGAAGGGCCGGTGGCAAAGGCGTTGATGTCGGCGCTGTCATAAATGCCGACTTCCGGCATGGCGGGCAGGCCCGCCTTCCGGGACATCTCCTGGACCATGCCCACGAGGTCGCGGTACTCGCCGGGGCTGCGCGGATCGATCACCCGGACGCGCATCGTCCATTTGGCCATGATGCGCGAGAGGCCGAGCGAAATGAAGGAACCGACCATACCCCAGACGAGACAGAAGGCCAGCAGGGCGCCGTAGTCGATCCCGCGTTCGGTGAGATAGTTCCCGATGCCGAGGACTTGCAGCACGATGGTGATCGTCGCGATCACCAGGATATTGGTCAGGACGAAAAGCAGGATCCGCTTGAACATGAAAAACCTCCGGGGCCCAAGTTATTATTTTCGACGCCCCCAGCCTGTGGTTTGCGTGATCACGCCGCCACATTCAGGCCGGGACATATCGTTTCGTTTCATTTTGGACACTCGGCGCGCCGGGGTTTCAGGCGCGCCGTTTCATACGTTTCCGAATGGAGCGGTCCCGGGTCACACGAACCCGGGAGCGTTCTTCCTGTCGGACCGGTTGCTTCCCATGCAAATCCGGTGCCGCAATTCAAGGTATTTTGGTGTCCATGAGCGAACCGGTTCCACAAGTTCCTAAACCCCCGGCCCGCAGGCCTGTTCGCGATCGCCCCTGGTGGCGCACTCCGTTCCAGTATTTGCTGCGGGTACGGCCGCGGCAGCGTCAGCTGCGCGGCTCGCTCGTGCATCGCCTCCTCGGCTCGCGCCTTTTCGAACCGTCCCTGTGGGTGCCGGGGCGCGAGTCCCTCGCCAAGGGCGTGGCCATCGGCACCTTTTTCGGCATGCTCCCGTTGATCGGCCTTCAGATCCTGCTGTCCGCCGCGCTGTGTTATTTCATGCGGGCCAACATCGCCGCCGCGGCGTTCGCCACGCTCGTCAGCAATCCGTTCACCGCTCCGGGACTGATCTGGATGCAGTTGAAGCTGGGACACTGGCTCGCACCCGCCTTCGCGGCCGTGGACGACACGCATTATGAAGGGACCGCGAAGTTCCTGGCCACCTACGGCAAACCCCTGCTCGTGGGCAGTCTTGCCTCCGCCGCCATCGCCGCCCTGATCGCGTACCCGCTGATGCTCGCCTTGTGGTCGCAGGGAGAGCGCATCGTGCGTCGGCACAAGGCCCTGCGCGCGGCGCGCCTGCAGGCCGCGGAGAAGGCCGCGCAGAAGGCCGCGTCACGGGACGCGGCGCCCAAGCCGACCGGCACCTCGTGAACGGCCGGTTTCCGCCGTTGCGGGCACGGACGCGCCTCTGTCACAAAATGTTTCAAACACTTGGATTTCGTTACGAACAGAAAAGTGTATAATTTCACGCTTTTACGTGAAAAACATCAAAAACTGATGACCACGCTTGTCTATTGAGCGTTTGAAATTCTAGATTGTCGTCACCACAACAATCACGTATAAAACCCCTTGAAACCTGCGCGGCCACTTCGTTTTTTCCATCGTGGAAATTTGCTGGCCGTTGCGAAGGAATCTCCATGAAAAAGAAGACGAAGAACGTCAAGTCGAAGACGGTTGCTCCGGCGGCCACACGCACGCGCTGGGACGCCCAGTGGGAGAAGCAGTTTTCCCACCTCGTCAAGTTCCACGACAAGCACGGGCGTTGGCCCAAAGCTTCGGAAGAGCAGCCCAAAGGCAACCGCATCGGCCTGTGGGCCAATCGCCAGCGCGATCTGCGCGAGCGCGGCGAGCTGGATGCGGGCCGCGTGACGTCGCTGCAAAAAGCGGGCTTCGAATGGAACAAGATCGACGCGCGCGGCATGCATTGGGATGAGCAATTCGCCCACCTGATCGAGTTCCGCCGGCGCAACAAGGATCGCTGGCCCATCGCCCGGCAGGAATTTCCCAAGGGAAACCGTCTCGGCTTGTGGGTGTGGCGCCAGCGCCAGGCCTTCGCCGCCGGCACCTTGCCCAAGAAGCGTCGCCTGCAGCTCGAGAAAATCAAGTTCCCCTTCGAGTTGCCCGACAGCTGGGAGGAACACCTCAAAACCCTCCGCCTTTACCGTGCGAAGCACCCCGGTCGTTGGCCCAAGGCCCGCGAGGAATTCCCGAAGGGCAATCGCCTCGGTCTCTGGTGCCACCTGCAGCGCTGCGCGCACAAGGCCGGCAAGCTCGCGGATGACCGCGTCGCCAGCCTCGACAAGCTCGGCTTCCAGTGGAGCGTGAAGGAAGTCAACTGGTCGAAGTTCTACGAGCTCCTCAAGGAATACAAGCGCGAAAACCCCACCCGATGGCCCGTACTGCAGGCCTCGGCGCTCAAGGACATGCGCGTCATCGCCTGGTGCAGCATCCAGCGCGCCAAAAAGCGTGCGGGCCGCCTCGACGCCGACAAGATTTCCCGTCTGGACAAGATCGGCTTCCGCTGGTAACCGTCCGGTAGAGAGGGATTTCGGGGGGGAAGCCTGCGTTCCGCAGGGGTGCGGCGCGCGACCTCCCCGCCGTGAGGCGGCATTGCAGACCCATGGATACCTTTGTCCATTGTATCTTTGGCCGACGTGGAGTGACCCGCAATGACCCAACAAGATCTCATCCTTTCCTGGCTTGATCGCCGCCTCGATTCCGCCGCGTCCGCGTGGGTGCGCGACCAGTGCGTCGCCATCGCCGGCGGCGCGCCCGACCGGATTTTCCAACTGGCCTTCGGCATGGCGGTGCGCAAGGCGGGCGCGGCCCCTCTCGCACCCACCGTCGCGGAACAGGCGGAGGCCTTCGCCGTGCACCCCGGTTGGGACCTGCGCGACTGGACCATCGACCAGGCGGCGCGCGCGGCGCTGCTGCTCGCCTTGCCGCCGTCTCCCGCATCCACGAAGTCGGTGCTCGCCCTTTTCCAGACGGCCGACCTGGGCGAACACGTCGCGCTGGTGCGCGCCCTGTTCCTGCTGCCGGGCAATGAATCCCTTTTGCATATCGCGCGCGAAGGCATACGCTCCAACATGGGCGACGTGTTCTTCGCCGTGTCCCAGCGCAACCCGTACCCGTCCGAGCGCTTCGACGACATCGCCTGGAACCAGATGATCGTGAAATGCCTTTTCGTCGAGCGCCCGCTCCTCGGGGTGTCCGGCCTCGACGTGCGCGCGAACGCGGACCTCGCGCGCATGATCTCGGACCTTGCGCGCGAGCGCTGGGCCGCCGGCCGCGACATTTCGCCCGAAGCCTGGCGCTGCGTCGCCCCGTTCGCGGGCGATCCCGCGGCCGGGCATGCGGACAGTGCTCTCGATACGGCCTTCGCGCGTGGCGGCTCCGACCGTCGCGGTGCGGCCCTGGGGGCCTGGACTACCGGTCGCGCATTCTTGCGCGACCTTGTGCGGGCCAAAGCCCCCGAACTGGTTCCGTCCCTTGAGGCCGGAACCCTCACCTGGGAGAATCATGACAAGTCCTGAGTTGAACCCGTTGCGCCTCATCGACCCCCACATCCACATGGTGTCGCGCACCACCGACGATTACCAGGCCCTGCGCGAAGCCGGCGTGGTCGCCGTCATCGAGCCCGCCTTCTGGGTCGGGCAGCCGCGCACCACGGCCGGCACCTTCCTCGACTATTTCGCGTCCCTGATCGGCTGGGAGCGCTTTCGTGCCTCGCAGTTCGGCATCCGCCACTATTGCACGATGGGCCTCAACTCCAAGGAAGCGAACAACGAGCCGCTGGCGGAGGAAGTGCTCGACATGCTGCCCCGCTTCCTCGGCAAGGAAGGCGTGGTCGCCGTCGGTGAAATCGGTTACGACGAGATCACCAAGGCCGAAGACAAGGCTTTCCGCGCCCAGCTCGAGTTGGCGAAGGAAGCGGGCCTGCCGGTGATGATCCATACGCCGCATCGCGACAAAAAGCGCGGCACCTCGCTCAGCATGGATGTGGTGCTGGAACACGGCATCGATCCGTCCCTCGTGGTCATCGACCACAACAACGAGGAGACTTGCAAGGAAGTGCTCGACCGCGGTTTCTGGTGCGCGTTCACCATCTACCCCAAGACGAAGATGGGCAACCAGCGCATGGTCGACATCATCAGGAAATACGGTCCCGAGCGCATGATCGTCGACAGCAGCGCGGACTGGGGCACGAGCGACGCCCTCGCGGTGCCCAAGACCGCGCGCCTGATGCTGGAGCAGGGCGTGCCGCGCGAGCACGTCGAACTCGCGTGCTATCGCAACGCCCTGAACGTCTACGGCAAGAGCGGCCAGATCAGCGAGGACCACTGGCTGAACCCCGCGACGGGCGACGAGCGCCTGAAGCTGTTCGAAGGCAACAGCGTGTGGCGCGGCAATGCCGTGGTTTCCGAAGAGGACGACGACACCCTGATCGTGTGATCCGCGCCTCCACACGCGCGGGGATTATTGTCCGGCGCGGCACACCCCGCGCCTCCACATAGGCGCCGCGCACAAAAAACGGGCCGTCTTGCGACGAGCCCGTTTTTTGTGCGCTTACCCCACCGTCCTTGCATGCCTGTCGTATCGCGGTGTTTGTGCCCCCCGGACGGCCTAAAAGTTGGTGGGGATGTCGCGCGATGTGGGGACATAAAAAAACCGGGGCCCCCCTTGCGGGAGACCCCGGCCAAAAACCCGGGGACAGGA
>CAZKRC010000153.1:0-4756 GCA_964555105.1 uncultured Bifidobacterium sp.
GATCTTGGCCTTCTCGGCCGCTTCCTTGAGGCGCTGCAGGGCCATCTTGTCCTTGCGGAGGTCGAGGCCCGAGTTGTCGCGCGCGAACTCTTCGGCGATCCAGTCGATCACCGCCTGGTCGAAGTCGTCGCCGCCCAGGTGCGTGTCGCCGTTGGTGGACTTCACTTCGAACACGCCGTCGCCGATCTCGAGGATCGAGATGTCGAACGTGCCGCCACCGAGGTCGTACACGGCGATGGTTTCGTTGGTCTTCTTGTCGAGGCCGTACGCCAGCGCCGCAGCGGTGGGCTCGTTGACGATACGGAGCACTTCGAGGCCCGCGATCTTGCCGGCGTCCTTGGTGGCCTGGCGCTGTGCGTCGTTGAAGTACGCGGGCACCGTGACCACGGCCTGGGTGACCGTTTCGCCGAGGTAGTCTTCCGCGATCTTCTTCATGGCCTGAAGCACCATGGCGGAGATTTCGGGCGGCGTGTACTTCTTGTCATCGATTTCGACGGCAACGCCTTCGCCGCCGCCGCCCACGATCTTGTAGGGCACCCGGCCCTTTTCACTCTCGATCTCGGCACCGGTGTGGCCCATGAAGCGCTTGATGGAGTAGATGGTTTTTTCGGCGTTGGTGATCGCCTGGCGCTTGGCCACATGCCCGACGAGGCGCTCGCCGGTCTTGCTGAACGCCACGATGGATGGCGTGGTGCGGTGTCCTTCGGCGTTGGGGATCACGGTGGGCTTGCCGCCCTCCATGACCGCGACGCAGCTGTTGGTGGTTCCGAGGTCGATTCCGATGATCTTGGCCATTGTGGGGGCTCCTTGTTGTCTTGTGGGGGCGACCCGGCGGGTCGCCCCTACTGTCGTTGCGGTCGTTGCGGTCTCTCACTGTCGGGCGACTCGGCGAGTCGCCCCTACTGTCGTTGTTGTCTCTCACGTGCCGGGCGACCCGGCGGGTCGCCCTTACGGTTGTTGGAGGGACGCATGCGTCCCCCTTACACTCGTTATCGTCTATCCCTGCGGCCCCGTCGACACGATCACCTTCGCGTGCTTCAGGATCTTGCTCTTGAGCTTGAAGCCCTTCGAGATCACCTGAACCACGTGGTTCTCGGGTACGGTGTCGCTCGCCTGCTGCAGCAACGCGTCATGCAGATTGGGATCAAATTCCGTGCCGACGGGATCGATTTCCTCAAGTCCCTCGCCATCGAGGATCTCCTTGAAGCGCCCGTAAATGAGGCGCACACCTTTCTCGAAATCCTCAGGAGTGCCCTTGCCCTGCGCCTCGAAGGCGCGACCGAAGTTCTCGAGCACCTCGCACATCTTCTCGACCAACTTCGCATTGGCCGTGGCCATCATGTCGAAGCTTTCCTTGGCGGTGCGACGGCGGAAGTTGTCGAACTCCGCGTACAGGCGCAGGTTCTTGTCCTTTTCCCGGGCCAGCTCTTCGGCAAGCGCGGCGGCATCGCCTGAAGCCGCTTCCGGGGAGGCATCGCCGGATTCGGAAGCCTCCGGAGACGTCGTCCCCGTTTCGGTTTCCGTCGCGGAATCTGCGGTATACTCGGGATTCTGACCCGACTGCTCGTGATTTTGTTCGCTCAACGTGTCGTCTCCTGTATCGGCCACCTGACGAAAATCCCGTCATGGCAGGCACTGTCACACGTCAGGGCGACACGACATCACCCCGACCAGTTATTCGCCTTCATCATGAAGCCCCCGGGAGACGGATCCCCTCGTTGCTCCACTTATGATATCCAACCGCCGGGCGGCGTAGTCCACCATCGGTACCAGCCGGGCGTAGGGAATCCTCTTCGGCCCCAAAACACCCACCAGACCACGGGAACCCCCGCCTCCCGAAAAACTCGCGGTGACCAGGGAAAGGGAGCGGAACAACCGCCCATCCGGGCCTCGTTCTTCACCAATCGTCACATGGACGTCCTCATCGTCACCACGCGCTTCTCTTTGACGCAAGAAGTGCACCAAAGTGACTTTCGACTCCAAAAGACCAAAAATCGACTCCAAATCGGTGATATTGGCGAAATCTTGCCGATTTATGAGGTTCCGCGCCCCGGCAATCAAGACATCTTCCCCCGACTTGGCTTGGGAGAGCTTCAAAATGGAGCGCCCCAAAAGCCCAATCGCGTCTTTTTCATCATTTTGGGCCGTTACGTCTTCCGCACCCCTAAGATAATCGTTCAATAACGAAACGGGGCGTCCTCCCATCTCCTCATTCATCTTCTTCACCACGGCTTCGAGCCTAAAAACCGAAATCTCCCGGGTGTCCAGCAGCAGGGATCGAACCCCCGTTCCCGACAAACTACCGGAATCCGCCAACACCAACGCCACCTGGCTTTCTTCGAGATGCACAAGTGATGCTTTTCGAAACACCGGTTGGGATTCTGGGGGGGGGATGACCAGTCCCATCAAGCGGGACTGGTCGGCGAGTCCCTTCGCAGCCCCGGCAAGGCGGGCTTCGAAGCTGGCCTCCGGGTCGCGGCCACCCCCGCCATACCTCTCCTCACCACTGCGGGCGGGGGTGGGGGACGGGATGGCCACATCGAGCGCCCGTTTGTCTTCCGACGTGAGAGGTTCCGGATGCATGAGGTCGTTCACGTAGGTGCGGTAGCCGCGGTCGGTGGGCAAACGCCCCGAGGACGTGTGCGGCTGCTCCACGAAGCCGCGCTGTTCAAGATCCGCGAGCGTATTCCGGATGGTGGCACTGCTCGCGCGCACCACGGAGCTCTGGCTCAGCAGGCTGGACGACACCGGTTCCGCACGCACGATGTAATGATCCACCAGGGCGGTGAGGACCTGTTTTTCGCGGGGGTTGAGATCGGCAGCGGAGGGTGTCATGAAGTGGGCTCCGAGCCGCCGGGGCGGCGGCTCCGGGGGAAAAGTAGCGAAGGAGACGGGGGCGATACGTTTGGGGGTATCGCCTCTCCCCCGCCCCCTCTCCAGGCAAGCTGGAGAGGGGAGTGCGTGCTCGACGGGGGCTCAGTGAGTGCAGCGCGAATACGGTCAACCAAAATTTCAGGACATTCTTCCATTTCATCGGTCGTGATGCGGATGAACCGTATCCCTTCGCTTTCGATGACCCTCTGCCTTTCGGCATCGTAAAGCTCCCGACCTAGATGAGAACTTCCATCGATCTCCACGGCGAGGCGTAATTCGAAGCAATAAAAATCGATGATGAATCCAAAAATCCCGTACTGCCGTCGAAACTTTAGCCCCAGGCAGCGATGCGCCCGCAGCATACTCCACGCGATTTTCTCTGTCCGGGTCGAGCGTTGCCGCAGCTCTTTGGAGAAAGCGATCTTGCGATTGCGGCGGCTCATGCCTGCGCCTCCACACGCGAAACCTTTCCCTCTCCAGCTCGTCTGGAGAGGGGGAAGGGGAGAGGGCTGTTGCGCGCTCCGCCGCGCACGGGCGAGAGACCCAAGACGAGCTGCATTAAGGAAACCATCCCCGAAGGATAGCCGCGGAGCCGGCAAACGCGACATACATCGTGTGACGATGGTCACGTCCGACGACATGTTCTTACAGCGTTTTCGCGTTCGTCACGTCGTACACCGTGAACCCGTGCGGTGCTCCGCCGAATTCCTTCACGGCCGCGCGCCACGGTTCCATGTGCGGCGCCTGCAGGTGGCGCTCGAGAGATGCATGGTCGGGCCAGAGTTCGCTCATGCGGATGAGACCGGGGTCGAACGGATCAAGCGCGGCGTCATACGCGATGCAGCCGTCGAGGCGGTTGGTCGCGTCGATGACGGCCTTGAGGTGGGGGAGCACATCATTGATGCGCTCGGGAGGGAAACGGAAGGTACCGAGAACGGCGACTTTGGCGACGGTGGGAGTCATGTATAACCTTTCAAAACAAAAAATCCCCCGGCCTGCGCCGTGTGAACGGGCAAGCCGGGGGACCGAATCATCATGAAACCAGGCACACGGTACGGCCACGCGGGGCGGCCGCACCTGCGGCATGAGGTTTACATCATGTCCATACCACCCATGCCGCCCATACCGCCCATGCCACCGGCAGGTGCAGCAGGCTTGTCTTCCTTCTTCTCGGCCACAAGGCAATCCGTGGTGAGCAGCAGACCCGCGATCGACGCCGCGTTCTGCAGCGCCGTGATCGTCACCTTGGCGGGGTCGATCACGCCGGCGGCCAGCAGGTCTTCGTACGTGCCGGTGCGCGCGTTGTAACCGAAGTCACCCTTGCTTTCCTTGACCTTGTTCACCACGACCGAAGCCTCTTCGCCCGCGTTGTGAACGATCTGGCGCAGGGGCTCTTCGATGGCGCGACGCACGATGGCCACGCCCACGGCCTGGTCGCCTTCGAGCTTCAGCGCATCCAGGGCGGACGCCGCGCGGATCAGCGCCACGCCACCACCGGCAACCACGCCGGACTCGACCGCGGCACGCGTGGCGTGCAGGGCGTCTTCGACGCGAGCCTTCTTCTCCTTCATCTCGGTTTCGGTGGCCGCACCGACCTCGATCACCGCCACGCCGCCGGCCAGCTTGGCCAAACGCTCCTGCAGCTTTTCCTTGTCGTAATCCGACGTGGTGTCCTCGATCTGCTTGCGGATCTGGCCCACACGCGCCTTGATGTCCTCGGCCTTGCCGGCGCCATCGACGATCGTGGTGTTGTCCTTGTCCACGCTCACGGTCTTGGCCTGGCCGAGGTCGGCCATGGTCGCACCGTCGAGCTTGAGGCCGGTCTCCTCGGAGATCACCTTGCCGCCCGTGAGGATGGCGATGTCTTCGAGCATGGCCTTGC
>CAZKRC010000154.1:0-4756 GCA_964555105.1 uncultured Bifidobacterium sp.
GACTCGATGCGGTCGGCGCGGGCCTGCAGCCGGTCGTGCAGCAGGATCAGCGGCAAGGCGATGACCAGCGCCGCCTCGGTGACCATCAACGCTTCGGCGATGCCGCCCGACATCATGGCCGGGTTGCCGGCACCGTATTGCGTGATGACGCCGAAGGTCACCATCACGCCGCTGACCGTACCCGCGAGCCCCATCATGGGGGCCGCCGCCGCCAGCGCCGCGATGGTGCCGAGACGGGTGTTGAGATTATGACCGAAGTGGCTGATGGATTCACGCGCCTTGCGGACCAGCGCCGTTTCACCCTCGTGGCTCACGGCGGCGAGGTCGCGGGCCAAGGCCGCGAAGGGCCCCTGCCCTCCCACGGAGTCGATCAGATGCCGCGTCATGTCGCCTCCCGTGGCGGCCGCGGCGTCGGACCAGCCTGCGGCGGGCACACGGATGCCGCGGTAGCTCCACCAGCGCGCGAGCGCCAGCATCCAGCCCACCTGTCCCATGATGTACAACACGAGCATGAACCACCCGCCTTGCCGCAGCAGGTACCAGACATGCTCGATGATCGTGCCCAGGTCGGCCATTTTATTTTCCGGGCCACAGGGCGTTCATGGTGGTGGCCACGCGGTATTCGGACTCGGCGGTCAAATCGTCGGAGCGGTTGGTCAGCCAGGTGTGCAAAAGCAGCGCGGGGATGGCGATGACCAGACCGGCTTCGGTGGTGATCAGCGCCTCGCCGATGCCCCCGGCGAGCAGCTTGGGATCGTTCACGCCCAGGTCGGTGATGACCTGGAACATGGCGACCAGGCCGGAGATGGTGCCGAGCAGGCCGAGCATGGGAGCCGCCGCCGCCAGCGCCGCGATCGTGCTGAGGCCCCGTTCGAAGCGGGGTTGTTCGCGCAGGAAGAATTCGCGCACGGCCTTCTCCGCTTCGGAGCGCGGCCCGTCGCGGCGCAGCGAAATTTCCTCGAGGGCGCGGAAGACCGGGTTCGCGGGGTTCGCGGCCCGCAGGGCCTTGAGACCCGCGGTGTCGCCGCGCAACACCATCGTGACGGCTTCGGCGTGACGCTTCTCGCCCTGGCGCGCGCGACGGAAGAACAGGTACTTGCGCCACGAGATCACGATGGCGAGCACGAGCACGATGCCGAGCGGGATCATGAAGATGCCGCCGGTGAGCAGCGTCTCGTAGAACGTGATCCAGAATCCCTTGTCGGACGCGCGTGTGTAGATCTTGGAAAGGTTCTGCGTCAGCAGCACGTCCATCGGCACCAGCACGACGTCGCCCGATTCCTTCTCGAGCATGGTCATGGCCTTGGCCAGCGCGGCGGCGTCGGCGGGCGGCAACGCCTCCTTCCAGTCGAAGGGCGACAGCGTGCGGTCGGGCGGGTTCTTGAGCAACAGTCCCACCGCGCCGCTGGCCTCGTCCTTGTAGGCCGACGTCACCGTGCCGAGGCGCAGGAACAGCCCCTCGCCCGGCTCCTTGCTCGCGCGGATGAAACCGCGCCGCTCGAGTGAGACTTCCCGCGTGAGCGCGAGTTCCGAACGCTGGAACGCCATGAGGTCGGCGAGGATTTCGCCGGGCGCGTCACGCCTGACTTCGGCGTTGCGCTGCACCTTGTTCAGGGCCTCGAGGCGCTCGGGGATGCGCGCCGGGAAGGTGCGCTCCAGCGGACCGGAAAGCTCGCGTGCCTTGTCGCGCAGCGCCGTGGCCAGCGAGAGGAAGCGGATGCGTTCCTCTTCGGCGCGTGCCTCGGCCTCTTCGGCATCGCTCAGGTGGTTCTGGATTTCCGCATGCAGGCGGTCGGCTTCCTGGATCCGCAACTCGAGCCGGTTCTTGATCTCGTCGTACTCGCGGTTGAATTTTTCGCGCGCCTCGGTATCGCGCTGCTTGTCCTCCCAGCGGCGGGCGAGGATCCGGTCGCGGTTCTGGCGCGCCTGCTCGAGCTCGATCTGCAGCGCCGCGATCTGGTCGGCGTTGTCCTCGACGCGGACCTGGGCGGTTGCGGGGGCGAATCCGAAGGCGACCAGCAACGTCGCGAACACGACGGTGCGGATGGTCCGTAGGGGCGAATGATCATTCGCCCTTACGGATGCCCCCGGAATACGGATCGCGACGTTCATTGCGCGCCTCCCTTCACTGCCCCGGCCACTTCAACCGGCAGCGGCACCAGGCGTGGGGCCTCACGTCCCTGCGCCACGCTCACCGCGCTGCGGATGGAGCTGCGGGCGTCGCTGGCGAGTCCCTCGTCGCGCCAGACATAACCGTCAGGCGTTTTGGCGAGATAGGCCTGCACCTTGCCGTCCGTGGAGGAGAACGCCATGGTGACCGCGCCGAGGCGGATGTAGTAGCCCTCGTGCGTCCCACCCTCGTTGAGGGTGTAGGTTCCCGGATAGGCTTCGGAATTCGCGGCGAAGTCGAGCGACGCCTGCGTCAGGCCGAACAGGCGGATGAGCACTTCCTCCACCGGAATGGTGGCCTCGCGGTTGGCCACCGCCAGCTCGCGCCATTCGGACAGCCGGCGCTCGCGCTGGTAGGGGAAGTCCTTTTCGATCCACGCGATCATGGCGTTCATCTCCGCATCGAGGTTGTCGCGGAACGTCTTCTGGCGCGCGACGTATTGCGCCGCGAGGCCGCGCTGCGCGGTACGACGGCGACGCTCCACCTCGGTGCGCTGCTTGAGGCTGTCGATGCGTGCGTCGGTCAGCCTGATCTGCTCCTCCAGCGCCTGCAAGCGCGCGTTCTTCTGCTTTTCGAATTCGGCGGCGCGCGCGCGCTCGGCCTTGTGCAGTTCCTGTTCGCGGCTGATCTCGCGTTCGACGCGGTCGAGCTCGCGCTGGACGGAACCGAGTGTCGCCGTCTGCGCATGCAGCGGCAAGGGAGTGAGCGCGGCGCACAGAAGCGCCCACAGCGCCACGCGCACGGGCGCAGGAGTTCGCGTCGCAAGAGCCGGGCGGCCCGGCTTCAGCGGGAAGAATTCAGGCATGATCACCTCGATGGCGGGCCGAAAAAACGGGCGCGCGGGTCTAAACAGGGGCACTAAAGTACAAAGTCCTCCCGGAGAGTCGACAGGGCCTCAGCGCGAACGCCCGGGACGACGCGGCCGGTAGAAGGCGCGATTGGCGAACGAGAACTCGCGGCGGTGCAAAACGCCCTTGATCCTGAGCTTTATCCCTTGGGGCAACGCCCTCCAGATCCTGACGAGCGCGCGCGGGGCCGGACGCGGCGCGGGGGCCGGCGCGGCCGCCGCGGCCTCCTTCCAGATCGCGCTGTAATCGCTTTGCAGGGGGGACGCGGTGAACAGCGGCACCGTCGCGACCTTGCGCGCCTGCACCCCCATGATCACCGGGCCCCGCGACAACAGGCCGACGCGCCCGTGGACGTCGAGCGGGTCCGTGACCTCGTAGGCGGTGCCGGCCGGAGTCGTTTCCACGCCCGGATACACCGATTCCCACAACAGGACGCGTTCGGTTTCGAAACCGTTCCGCTCCGTGAAGACACGAAACATCAACTCGGGGCTGAACTGGTAAAACCCGTGCCCGCACAGATTGTTGGCGGGAAGGAACAGGAAGACGCGGCCTCCCGGTTTCGTCATGTTCATCAGGTTGGCGATGGCGACCGGAAAATTGAAGATGTGTTCCAGCGCGCCGCCGTCGATCACCGCGTCGAAGCGCTCATGCAACGCGTCGGGCACGGGCTGGTTGAGATCATGAATGACGGCGGCGCCTTCGTACCCGGAGTAGTCCATCACGTCCAGATTCCGGACGTCCAGCGCCTCGCGGAGAAAGTCGTCCGCGAAGTCATAGAATTTGTAATCCCGCAGGATGCCGAACCCAGCGGTCGCGCCGGCACGTCCATCGGCGGATCCGTCGACAGAGCCCTCCGCGGCCCCATCGGCACGCCTCTCGGCGACTCCGGCGGCGGACGTGCCGGAAGGCGAGGCGGGAACAGCACCAGCAGCAGCCGAAACACCGCCCGCATGCAGCCGGCGGAACTCCGCGACCTCGCGCGGATGCAGGTTCAACGCCTGCCGGCCGATGGTCAGCGTCGCGTCGAAGCGGGCGCCTTGGCCGCGGGCCTCCCACAACATTTTCGCATCCCAGTAACAAATGCCCATATCGTGATCCTTCCGACGTTTCTTCCGGTTCCTGCCGCGGATTCGCGGCGTACGCGAGCGGGGGAGCAGTAAGCGGCGGCAGCGACGCCGGAAACGCCTTTTGAAAAAAAAGCCCCGCCCTGTTCGGGCGGGGCCTTCAAGCCGTCCGCGCGGGAAGCTTAGATGTACTGGTTCAGCAGAACTTCGTACTTCTCCTGCTGGCCGGAGATCTGCTTCGGCTCGCCGTTCTCGAGGGCGAACTTCTCCAGCTCCTTGAAGCCGACCTTGCCCGCCTCGAAGTCCGCGCCGATGCCGGAATCGAAGGACGAGTAGCGCTTCTTGATCCAGTCGGCCTTGGTGCCGTCCTCGATGATCTTCGAAGCGTTGATCAGGCCGCGGGCGAACGCGTCCATGCCGCCGATGTGGGCGATGAACATGTCCTCGACGTCGGTCGACTCGCGACGGACCTTCGCGTCGAAGTTGATGCCCACGGGCAGGCCGCCCTGGTTCATGACCACGAGCATCGCCAGCGTCGTGCTGTGGATGTCCATGTTGAATTGATCGGTGTCCCAACCCAGCTGCGCGTCGCCGACGTTGGCGTCGATGGAGCCGAGCTGACCGTAACGCGAGGCGATCTCCAGGTCGTGCTCGAAGGTATGGCCGGCGAGCGT
>CAZKRC010000155.1:0-4710 GCA_964555105.1 uncultured Bifidobacterium sp.
CTTTGTGATTTATTCCTTTTCCAGTCTTCCTTCGAACTTGAGCAGCAGGAAGTTGTACGCCTTGTTCCACTCCAGTAAGGGCCTCGCCTTCATTCTTCATTCTTAATTCTTAAATCCTCATTCCTAATTTCCCCCCATGACTCCCGTACTTCCGACTCCCCTTTTGACCATTGCCACCGACGTCAAGGCCGCGGGCGGCGAAGCTTATCTCGTGGGCGGATGGGTGCGCGACTACCTGATGGGGTCGCCCAGCGGCGACTACGACGTCGAAGTGTACGGCCTTGCGCTCGATCCGCTGCTGGCCATCCTGAAGAAACACGGCAAGCCCAACCTGGTCGGCAAGGCCTTCGGCGTGATCACCATGACGCTGAAGGACGGGTCGGTTTACGACATCGCGTTCCCGCGCACGGAGAAAAAGGTGGGCGACGGCCATCGCGGCTTCGACGTGACCCCCGACCCGTCTCTCGACTTCGCCACCGCGTCGTCGCGGCGCGATTTCACCGTCAATGCCATGGGCCTGCGCCTTCCGGACTTCGCGCTCGTCGACTGCCATGGCGGCCGCGCCGACCTGGAGGCCCGCCTGCTGCGCCACGTCTCGCCCGCCTTCTCCGAAGACCCGTTGCGCGCCTTGCGAGCCGTGCAGTTCGCGGCGCGCTTCGAGTTCGACATTCATCCCGCGACGCAGGCGCTGTGCGCCGCGCAACCGCTGGAGGAGCTGCCGCGCGAGCGGCTGTTCGCGGAATTCAAAAAACTCATGCTGCGCGCCGCGCGCCCTTCGGTCGGGCTCGAGTGGCTGCGCCGCATGGACATGCTGCGCTACTTCCCCGAACTCGCGGCACTGATCGGCGTGCCGCAGGAGCCCGAGTGGCACCCCGAGGGCGACGTGTGGACGCACACCCTGATGGTGGTCGACCAGGCGGCGCGCCTGCGCCGCCAGTGCGCCGACGAGGGCGAAGCCCTCGCGCTGATGTTCGGCGCCCTGTGCCACGACCTCGGCAAGCCGGCGACGACGGTCTACAAGGACGACCGCTGGCGCAGCCCGGCGCACGAGGGGCGTGGCGAAAAACCCGCGCGCACCTTTCTCGCGCGCCTGACCAACGAGGTCGGCCTGGCGGACGAGGTCGCGAACTACGTGCGCGAGCACCTCAAGCCCTCACAGCTCTACAAGGTGCGCGACACCCTGCGCCCGGCGGCCATCCGCCGGCTGGCGCTGCGCATCGATATCGAAAAACTCGTGCGCCTCGCGCGCGCCGACCACCTCGGCCGCACCAACGAAGAGGCTCTGGCGGGTCTGTTCCCCGCAGGGGACTGGCTGCTGGAGGAATCGCGAAATCTGGACGTGCTGGCCCAGAAACCCGTGCCGTTTTTGACGGGCAAATATTTGTTGTCGTTGGGCCTGAAGCCCGGGCCCGAGCTGGGCCGCCTGATCGCCGAGAGCTTCGAGCTTCAGCTCGAAGGCGAACTGGCGGACCTCGCGGCGGCGGAGGCGTGGGCGCGGGGACGCCTTGGCGGCCCCGTGTAGGGGTGATTCATGAATCACCCCTACATACGCCCACGACCAACCACCAACCAACAACGACGAAGGACGGTCCGCGAAGCTATTTTCCCTCTATGCTCTCCGACCTTCGCGCCGACTGGCGGGCCATCTACCGCAACGACCCCGCCGCCAAGGGTCTCCAGCCCCTGCTTTATCCGGGATTGCATGCCCAGGTGTTCCATCGGTACCTGGCACACCCCTTGTACAAAGCCGGGTTGTTCTTCCTCGCGCGCTTCGTATCGGAGATCTCCCGCTTTTTGACGGGCATTGAAATCCACCCCGGCGCGAAAATCGGCAAGCGCCTGTTCATCGATCATGGGCACGGCATCGTGATCGGCGAGACCGCGGAGATCGGCGACGACTGCGTCCTGTTCCACCGCGTCACCTTGGGCGGCACGGGCAAGCACGGCGGCAAGCGCCACCCCACCATCGGCAACCACGTGTTCATCGGCACCAGCGCGACCTTGCTCGGCCCCATCACGGTGGGGAACAACGTGAAGATCGGCGCCGAGACCGTGGTGATCATGCACGACATTCCGGATGATTGTACGGTGGTGGGCGCGCCCGGATCCATCGTGAAGATCAACGGGGCGCGGGTGGAACGCAAGCTGGAGCGGACGGCGGAGCCGGCGTAGGGCCGTGGCATGCCACGGCCTGTAGCCGGGATCCGAGCCGGCCGCGTAAGCACCGGGCGCGTCATGCCCGCTGTCTGCTGTAAGCTCACAGCTATCTTTCCCCCATGCACATCCTCGTCGATGAAAACATCCCCCAGGGCCGTGAGGTCTTCAGCGCCTACGGCACCGTCACAACTTTCCACGGCCGCAAACTCACCGCTGCCGACGTCAAGGCCTCAGGTGCCGATGCCCTGCTTGTCCGCAGCATCACCAAGGTCGACGCCGCGCTGCTTGACGACACCGACGTGAAGTTCGTCGGCACCGCGACCATCGGTGTCGACCATATCGACCAGACCTACCTCGCCGCGCGCGGCATCGGCTTCAGTGCCGCGCCGGGCTGCAACGCCCGCTCGGTGGCCGAATACTTCGTCGCCGCGTTGCTCCACCTCCACACCCGGCGCGGCCTCTGTCCCGAAGGGTTCGACGGCAAGACTCTGGGCATCGTCGGCCACGGCAACGTGGGCAAACAGGTGGCCGCCATCGCGCCCGCACTCGGCCTCAACGTGCTCGTCTCCGACCCGCCTTTGGCGGATGCGGGCGAGACGCCACCCCCGGGCGGGTTCCATAGTTTGCATGAGCTTGCCGCACGCTGCGATCTCATCACCTTCCACACCCCGTTGACCAAAACCGGTCCCCACCCCACCTTGCGCATGGCCGACACCGCATTCTTCGCTGCGCTCGCGCAGCCCATCGTCCTCATGAACATGGGGCGCGGCGAGGCCTTCGACGAACCTGCTCTCATCGCGGCCCGTGACGCGGGACGCATTTCGCATCTCGTCCTCGATGTCTTCCCCGGCGAGCCCGAGGTCAACCCCGAACTCGGCCGCCGCGCCGACCTGATCTCGCCGCACATCGCGGGATACAGCATCCAGGGAAAGCTCAACGGCACCACGCAAATCCATGACGCCTTCCGCGCGCACTTCGGACTCGCGACGCAGGCCGGCGTGGAATACCCCAAGCCCGTCGCGCCCGTGATCGATTTTGCCGCGCGCGGGGTGACGGCGGACGCCACCGTGGAGACCGCGCTGGACGCGGTAGTGCGGCACGTCTACGACATCACCCGCGACGATGACGACTTGCGCGCGTTTTTAGGCCGACCCGACTTCGCCTCCTCCTTCGACGGCTTGCGCAAGCGCTACCCGGTGCGCCAGGAATTCGCCGGATATACGGTGAAGGGAATGCCCGGCGACGAAAAAAAACACGTGACCGAAAAATTATTGAGCCTCGGTTTTCGCGTCGAAAACGAAGGGTGACGCACGCGGGCGCGGGGCAAGTTTTCAACATATGGCGAAACCGCTTCGAAAGCGGCTTATCGCCTTGTAATACGCGACTGAAACACCTGTTGCCACATCCTTCACGCTCCGCAATGACGGGCGGTTTTTTCCGGCGCGACACGGTATGTTGAATCTCCCCCTCATCCCGAGAAAGGAGGCCAACATGCCCGCATCGCTGTTCTCGTCCGACACCGCCATGCATCATGTCCTACGCCACCGCCCACGCCTCGCCGAACATCTCGACGTCTTCGGCGCCGAACCTTGGGAGCGGCCCCAGGCCACCTTGCTGGAAATATTCCGGAATCGTGACGATGTGGAAAAGTTCATCGAGATGGCCGTCGCACTCCCCATTCCCGAGGCTCCGCAACGCCCCGAGGACTGGAACGATCTGCCCGCATCCCACCTCGTCGACCACCTCACCCAGCAGCACCGTGACTTTTTCCACGTCACGGTGCCCGACATCGCGGGCCTGTTCCGCGACTGGGACTCGCTCGATCCCGAAATCACCGAGCTGCGCGACGACTTCGACCGCTTCGCCGCGACGCTGCGCCACGAAGTCGAGCAGGAGGAGACCCTGCTCTTCCCCCGCGTGCTGCGCTACGACGTGTGCCTCCGCGACCCCCGCATCAACCCGGAATTCAACGGCGGCTCCCTCCGCATCGCCGTGGCCTACCGCAAAAGCCAGGTCGACGGCTTCAGCCCCGATCAGCTCGGCCGGATTTGCGGCCGCTTGCGCGACACGCACGCTTGGCGCGACGGCAATACGTGGGCGGACCTTCTGGTGGCGCGACTCGAGGACTTCCGCAGGCAGCTGGATGAGCACGAAACGCTCGAGGCGGACGTGCTTTATCCCATGGCCGTCGGCATGGAAACCACGCTGTACAACCTGTCCATCGCCGGCGTGAAGGATGCGGCGAATGCGGAGGTGGAGGTGGCGTAGGCCCTTCCGCGCGGTCGCTGCCGGTGGGAAGGACGTCCTCCCGGAGGCATCCCGGCCCCCCGCCCCCGCGCCGAGGCGGGGGCGATCCCCCACCACCCTCCCCAACTGCCCTGTTTTCAAGGTTTTCCGCAAGTCGCGACGCCCCCCTTTGCGTCACGCCTTTGCTAATTTTTCGCATCTCGATCTTTACCTACCAGTCAAGACGACAATGAAGTGAAAAACACGTCCACGAAAGGGAGTCCGGTCATGGCGAAAGCCCCCAAGTACGTTTATTTGTTCGGCGGA
>CAZKRC010000156.1:0-4694 GCA_964555105.1 uncultured Bifidobacterium sp.
CCGAAGTAGTTCTTTTTTCCGAAAAACTTCATCGTTCTACCGCTTTCGTACCAGCCGGACGGGATTGCCCTGCGGAACGCCCAAAGCGGGGACAAAGATACGTTGCCCAAAGACGGGAGTCAAGGGCTTCTTTGGGACCTTACAGGAAGTTGGTGTGACCTGCGGGGCGGCTATGGTTATGGTACGAAGCTTTGGTGGCTGTCCTTCGGAATGGTGACGCTCCCTGAGGCCTCGCGGTGAATGGTGGGAACCCGGGAGGCCTCATGGGGAATGGTACGAAGCTTTGTTGGCCATACTTCGGATGGTGGCGACCCCTGAGGCCCCGCGTTGTATGGTGGGAACCCCGGAGGCCTCATGGGGAATAGTGGTACTCCCTGTGGGCCGTGCTGCGTTCAGGTTCCCCTCTCCCGCGAGCCGCGGAGGCGCAGCCGGAGCAGGGATAACACGTGGCAAGGCGAGTGGGAGAGGGCAGGGTGAGGGCCTCATTTCCTGCCTTCACTCATACGCCTCCCGGGTGTTCACCATGCAACGCCTTGCCCCATTGTACGACACCATGCAAGGAATGGCCCCAAATGCCGCCCACCATTCCCCGGAACGGCCTTCTACGGAAGTACCAACTACCTCGCGGGCCAACAGATCCTCAGCCCCGCACCCCGTCCCTCTCATACGCCGTGATGATCTCGCGCACGAGGCGGTGGCGCACCACGTCCTCCAGCCCCATCTCGATCTGCCCGATGCCTTCGATCCCCGTGAGGATGCGGCGCGCGTGCGAGAACCCCGACTTCTCGCGGATGCCCAGATCCACCTGGCTTTCATCACCCGTCAGCACCGCGCGCGTGCCGGGCCCGAGACGCGTGAGGAACATCTTCATCTGCGCCACCGTGGTGTTCTGCGCCTCGTCGAGGATGACGAAGCTGCGGCTGAGCGTGCGCCCGCGCATGTAGGCCAGCGGCGCGATCTCGATCGAATTGCCGTCCCAGTATTCGCGCAGGCGTTCGGTCGGCAGCATCACGCTCAACGAATCGTGCAGCGGGCGCATGTACGGCGCGATCTTCTCGCTGATCACGCCCGGCAGAAACCCCAGGCTCTCGCCCGACTCCACCGCGGGCCGGCACAGGATCACGCGGTCCACCAGTTTTTTTTCCAGCGCCTGCACTGCCATGGCCACGGCCATGAAGGTCTTGCCCGTACCCGCGGGCCCCGCGGCGAACACGATGTCGTGCGCGCGGATGATCTGCAGAAAGTTGGCCTGCCCGCGTGTCTTCGGTTGCACCGGCTTGCCGTAACGGTCGATCAGGATCGGCTTCTCCAGCGACGGCACGAACGGCTTGGGTTCGTTCTTCATGGTTGTTTCTTTCGTCGCGTCTTTCGCGGCATCCTTGGTCGCATGCTTCGTTCCCTCCTTCGCGACTTTCGCAGGCGCGACACCGCTCGTGCGCGGCTCGGAAAGATTCAGCAATTCATCGACGTAATACTCCGACAACTGCTGTCCGCTCTTCAGCGTCTCGCGCATCTTCGCCAGCGTGTCCACGGCCTTGCGCGCGGCGGTTTCATTGCCCGCCTGCACCGTCACGCCGGCGTTGCGCGTGAGCAGGCGAACGCCCAACGCGTTCTCGATGCGCACGAAATACTGTTCCGACTCGCCGCCGAGCGTGGTTTTCTCGGCGTCCGATGCGGCAAAGGTCAGGGTGTGCTGGCTCACGGGCATGTGCGCGATTCTCCTTGTTGGTTCCCTGCGACCCGGTCATTACTGGTCTTGCGTTCCGGTCCGATGTCCCTCGCCATCCGGCTCGACCGGATCCGGGGACCGGTTCCAAGATAAAAGTTACGGAGGGTACGAACACGGCGGACATGGTGAACACGGCGGGAACACGACGAACCCGCCGGAACGGCGGGAACACGGTGACACTATGGTGGTAATGATGGTGATACTGACGGCGACACCGGCGAAGAGGTTTTTTTTGGGGGGTGAATCCGGGGCCGCGGCCCCGGAGGGGGAGGGGAGGCACCCCGCGCGCGGGGTCTCGGGGGTTTCCGGAAACACCCTTGCGCTGACTACCTTTCCGGGTAAGGGCTTTTCCGAAAGCCCTTGAAGCTGAACCATCCACAACCCGAACTTTTCGCGGGGCGGGCCGTCAAGGCCGCAAGACCGCATACATAAAACTCTCCATGCAAGCGGACCTCCGTTCCATCATCACTGCCATCGACGGCAGCCTCGTCGGCGAAGACCTGATCCACGACAGCATTGACCTCGCGTACACCGGGGTGGATCCGAACGCGCTCACCGACGACTACACGAACGTGCTTCTCGTCACCAACCTCGTGCACACGCATCTGATGCAGGTCGCCGAAGAGGTGGACATCGTGGCGATCCTGTTCACCAACGGCCACGTGCCGCCCGACAAGGTGGCCAAGCGCGCGGCCGAGCTGGAGATCGACATGATCACCACCAAGCTCACGCTCGAGGACGTGTCCAGGCGCCTCAAGGCCGAGTTCGGCGACACCCTCGACGTCAAGTCGCAGCTCCCGGCGCGCTGACGCCTCAGCCTTTTCGCTTTTCATTCCTCGCGCCCCGTTCCGGTACCGGAACGGGGCGTTTTTTTATGCGCCCGGCGATGAGCTGACCTGTGCGGGTGGGGTTTACCCGCGCAGGCGGGGGAAATGCTTGTATCTTCCGCGACGCCATGAATGCATTCCCGGGTCGGTTCGTACATGTCTTCAAGTCCACGGCGTCCTCGGCGGTGCTGGCGGCGCTGGTGCTGGTCTGCGGCGCGCGCGCGCGCGCGGAGACGGAACCTTTCTTTTTTCTCCAGCCCCGTCTTTCGTTCGGCGAGGATGTACAGGCCGGGGCTCGGGCCGGCTTCGGGGGATACGCTTTGGTCGGGGGCCAGGTCTTGCCCTTCGTGGAACTGGATGCCCGTGTAGAGGGACATCGGGTCCGTGTCCCGCAAACGCCGACACTCTCGCATCAATACCATGAAAGCCGTCTGAATCTGGGGGGCGGTGCGGCGTGGGTTCATCCCCTGACGTTCGGTGCGGATGCCCTCTGGGATGCGGTGATGTCCGGCGGGGTATTTTACTCCTTTGCTTCCTACCGGGGAACGGCGCGTGCGGCGGAATCCGGGTGGCGTCCTTTTGCGGAGGCCGGGGTTCGCCGCGACTTCGGCAGGTTATACGGAGAAATCGGTGTCAGGTATGCGCCGCAGCCTCACCTGGTCCCTTTCCGGGCGACGCTGGGGCTGGGATGGAGGTTCTCCTGATGATGCGTTTTTTCTCCCCTCGCGGAGCGCGGACGCTGCTTGTGTCCACAGTCCTTCTGCTGGCGGGCTGCGCGGACGACGGGTGCGATCCCCAGTCGTCGATCCCCTGCTCCTGGCTGGAAGACGATGACCGCTGCATCCGGACCCCGTCATCCTGTAACCGGAAGCCCCCCACGTTCAACGTCCTGCAACTCGACTTCTCAACCCCTTTGCCGGTGCGGGTGGAAGTGTTTCGGGGCCGCAACCACGAAACGGGAACTTCGGTGTGGGGCGGCACCCCTCACGCCGCCAGGACAGCCCTCTCCGAAGCCGCGGGCGAGTACTCGGCCACGGCCCTGTACGTACGCGGCGGAGACACCATTGTGGTCGTCGATGGCATCACGTTGGAGCCCGCGCAGCTGAATACGTGCGACGAGACCTGCTATGGAGCGGGGACGGCCTTGCTGGATTTGCGTCTGGCACCGTAGGGCGGTGCGTTGAGGACCGTAGGGGCGACCCGGCGGGTCGCCCCTACGGTGCGCCCCTGATGCCCCTACCCTACGATGTGCCCCTACGGCCCCTACGATGCGTCGGGGGCCCGTAGCTGCGCCACGACCTTGGGGTCGATCTGGATGTGCAGCTCCTTGAGCTGCTTGTCGAGCACCTCCGAGGGGGCACCCATCATCAGGTCCTGGGCCTTCTGGTTCATGGGGAAGGCGATCACTTCGCGGATGCTTTCCTCCTGCGCCAGCAGCATCACCATGCGGTCCACACCGGGGGCGATGCCACCGTGAGGCGGCGCACCGAGTTTGAACGCGTTGATCATGCCGCCGAACTTCTCCTCCACCACCTCGGGGCCGTAGCCGGCGATCTCGAACGCCTTGTACATCACCTCCGGCTTGTGGTTACGGATCGCGCCCGACGACAGTTCGATGCCGTTGCACACGATGTCGTACTGGTAGGCGAGAATGTCGAGCGGGTTCTTGTTCAGCAGCGCGTCCATGCCACCCTGCGGCATCGAGAACGGGTTGTGGGAGAACGCGACCTGCTGCGTTTCCTCGTCGAGCTCGAACATGGGGAAGTCCACGATCCAGCAGAAGCGGAACACGTCCTTTTCCACGCGGTCGAGGTCGCGGCCGAGCTTCACGCGCAGTTGACCCGCGATCTTGGCCGCCACGGATTCCTTGTCGCACACGAAGAACACCGCGTCGCCCGGCTCCGCGCCGCACTGTGTGCGCAGGGCCTCGAGCTGTTCGGGCGTGAGGAACTTGGCGATGGGGCCTTTGACTCCCTCTGAGGAATAGACCAGGTAGGCGAGGCCCTTGGCACCCAGGCCTTGGGCGAAGTCGCCGAGCTTGTCGTAGAAGCTGCGCGGCTGCGAGGCGATGTCCTTCACGGGAATCGCGCGCACCACGGCGCCCGACTTCACCGCGTTCGCGAACGCGGCGAATCCGC
>CAZKRC010000157.1:0-4685 GCA_964555105.1 uncultured Bifidobacterium sp.
CGGTCGTGATCGCCGCCGTCAGCGACGTCTTGCCGTGGTCAACGTGGCCGATGGTACCAATATTCACGTGCGGCTTGTTCCGCTCGAATTTTGCCTTCGCCATGGTGCTCGAAGCTCCTCTGTCCGTGTACTAACCGTTCTTCGGCTTCCTCCTGCCCGGGTTCTTTTTCAAGACCACGGCCACGGATTCGACCCGTTTAAAAAATCGCCTGAGATCGAAAGGCTTTTCGGGAATTCAGCTTCGTTTCCTGACGCCGTGTCTTTCGTACGTCAGAACGAAAACGCCCAAACCCTTCGATAAGGAGCGGAGTATAGTAGAATACCCGAAGACGTTCTCCAAGGGTATCTCGAGAAAGATTATTGAGTTACGCCCGTCCGCATCGATTTTCTTGATGACACCCTCCCGGGTGGCCAATTCTGCCAGAACCGCCCCACAGTACGCCTCGGGAACGATGATTTCCAGGTTCATGATGGGTTCGTATACGTCGAAATCTTCGATTTTGAACGATTCGCGGAGTCCGTCCGAAAATGCTTTGGCCAGCAGAACCGGGGGGAGAGGCTGTGCCTCCCCTTTTATGCCCGTGATTTCGACTTCCAGGCCGGCGATTTCCCCGAAACCCAGCACCCCTTGGGTGCAAAACGCCCGGAAACAATCCCGGATCACTCCTGCCTCCACAGGGTCGGTATCCACCGGAACCACGATATTGTTTCCGTCACCCTCCGGATTCCTGCTCGCGATGAATGTCACGATGGCTGAAGATCCGAAGGCTTGCGTGTTTCCCTGGCCTTTTTTCTTGGGGATTTTCAGTTTTTCGACATGGTGGACACGTGGAATCCCGACCCGGATTTCACAGCCGTGCTCGATCTGGAGGCGACGACAGAACACATCAAGCTGCAGTTCGCCCACTGTGCGCACCACCCAGCCGCCGGTCCCGGCATCGGGCTCGACCTGCAGGGATGGGTCCGCATCGGCCAGCTCCCGCAGCAGCGTCCCCAACCGCTCGTGTTCATGGGCGTGCACCGCTTCCAGGCGCGCCTGCAGCAAAGGCTTGTAGACACCCGCTTCCCGGATGCCCCCGTGCCCGAGATACATGCCCGCCACCAGAGGTTTGTCCGTGCGTACCGCGACGATATCGCCCGCTCCGACGGTGTTTCCGTCCTCGACAGGCTTCAGCGTTTCGGCGAAGACGCGATAGATCGACGCCCCGTCCAGAAGCGCGTATGCCTTCGATGAAAAAATCTTGACGAGAAAGATCTTGCCGATCTCCGGATGCCACCGCGTCCGGATCACGAAGCCGGCCGACGCGTCCGCGTCGTCGGGAATGACGGGCGGGGGAAGCATCTGGTTCACCGCGTTGAGGAGTTGCCGGACGCCTGCGTTCCGGATCGCGGAGCCCATGCACACGGGCAACCCCTGCCCTTGTGCCGCCCCTTCGCGCACGCCCGCCATCAGGGCCGCAGGAGCCACGGCGCGCCCTTCCATCCAGCCTTCCAGCACTTCGTCGTTATATCGTGACGCGAAGTCAACCAGCGCGCTTCGATGCTTGATATAATCTTCGTAACATGATTCCGGAACTTCTCCCTTGAGGAGTTTGCGCGGATTTTCCTCCGAGCGGAACAACGCGAGTTCGTTGACGACGTCGATGACTCCCGTGATGGCCCCCTCTTCGTATACCGGGAAATTGAGCACGACGGGCGTGACCTTGAACAACACTCCGACCTGTTCGAGCGTGCGCGCACTGTCCGCGCCATCGACATCCATCTTGTTGATGAACGCGAGCGGAACGATGTTGTTGCGCCGGATCTTTTCCCACGCCGCCAGGGTCTGCGACTCCACGCCGCTGACACCCGAGATGACCAGCACCGCACCGTCGACGGAGCGCAGCGCGAAGTCGACCTCCGCCCCGAAATCCACATGCCCCGGGGTATCCACGAACGTGACGTTCACGCCTTTCCAGGAGTAGGACGCCATGCCGGCTTCAATGGTGATGCCGCGCTTTTTTTCCTCCTCGAGGTAGTCCATCGTCGCCAGGCCTTCGTCGACCTCCCCGGTTCCCGAAATGGCCGCGCTGAAGTAGAGCAATCGCTCCGCCACGGTGGTTTTTCCGGCGTTGACGTGCGCCAGGATCGCGATGTTGCGCTTGTTCTCAAGAGGGATGGACATGAGGCAAAAACTACCTCTTCAAGGCGCTGCACCGCCGCCGCGCCGCGCGCCCGCTTCGCGCGGATTCGGACGATCCCGCGGCGGGCGAGGCACTACCTGCGGATCAGCTCAGCACGGTGAACAACATGTGCAAGGCCAATGCGAGCACCAGCAGGGCGAACATGCGCTTGAGCGTGACGACCGGCAGGCGATGGGCCAGGCGCGCGCCAAGGGGCGCCGTCGCGCTGCTGGCGGCCGCCATCGCGAGGGCCGCGGGCCAGTACACGTACCCCAAGGTTCCGGCCGGGAGCCCGCTTGCGCCGTATCCGTTGAGCATGTAGCCCAACGCTCCCATGAACGCGATGGGAAGACCCACGGCGGCGGACGTGCCGATGGCGGTCTGGAGACGCACATTGCACCACGCCAGGAACGGAACCGTCAGCGAGCCTCCCCCGATGGCCACCAGTGCCGAGACGGTGCCGATGCCCGCACCGGCACCTGTCAACGCCAGGGAGGATGGCAGCGTTCGGGAAACCTTGGGCGGCCGGTTGAAAATCATGTTGTACGACACGTACGTCATGAATGCCACGAAGAAGATCGCCAGCGGCCGTGTGGGCAGGCGGGAGGCGAGGAAGGTCGCCGCAAACGTCCCGACGACGACACCAGGCGCCATCCTCGCCACAACCGGCCACAACACCGCGCCGCGCCGATGGTGGGCCATCAGGCTCGAGACCGCCGTGGGGACGATGGCGGCCATGGAAGTGCCGAGCGCCAGATGCAGGCTGTGCTCCGCGGGAAACGCCTGCGCGGTGAACATGGCCGTCAGTACGGGAACCATGACGCCCCCGCCCCCGATGCCGAACAAGCCCGCCAGCATGCCCGTAAAGCTCCCCAGCGCCACGTAGGTGATGATCCATTGCATCGTCATGCGAAGAGCTTCCCGTAGGCCCGTCCGGACGCCCGGCCGGGTTCAAAAACGATAGCCGACATTGATCAACGGGATGAACAGGAAGTCACCCAGGCCCTCGTCCAGCGGACGCATGGCCGCGATGTCCGCGCTGAGGCGGTCACCGTGCAAGCGGATGCCGATGTTGGCGAGTGTCAGGCTCGAGCCTGGGTCGAAACTCGTTCCGCCGCGCAACACCTCTCCCAAGAGCTTTACGTGACCCGTCAGGCGTACGTCGAAACCCGCGGCGAGTGACAGACTCTGTTCGCTCGCGCCGCGACCCTGCACACCCACGCCACCCGCGGCCGCGTGCACGCCAAAGCCGGGTTTCACGCGATGTGAGGCCACAGCATTCACCAACCACAGAAACCCCGCGTCATTGATCTCGCGCCCCACGGGCACCGTTACATTGCCCACCACCGCCACCGCGTTGCGGGCCTCCGCGTCCTGGTACAGTCCCTGCTTGACCCCGAACGTCAGCGCATTGAAATCCGCGCTGATCGGGAACATCGCACCGGCAACAACCGAGGTCGTGGCGGTCGGCGAATACCCGAGGGTCAGGAACAGCAGTTCGAAATCACGAAACACCACCGTCCCCTTCGGCGGGAGAAAGGCGGTGGGCATCAGCACCAATGTGTGCCCTATGGGATCCGCATCCGTGTAACGGGAACGACCGTCTCCCCCCCGCTCCGGCGCCTGCACAATGCGGCTGCGTTTGATCGTGACGCGACCGAGCTCTTCGGTGTTCACAACGACGAGGGAATCGTTTTCGGATACAACGGTGCCGCGCAGGACGGTGCCATCGTTCAACCTGATCGTCTGCGTAGCGGACGCGGTCGACGGAACAACGAGCAGCAACAGCAACGCCGCCAGCGGAATAAGTGACTTCATGCGGACCTCGGCATCTCGGCAACGGGGGTGGGGCGCATCTTCCGGAGCGCCCGGACACGGCGACACGAACAACTCCCTACATGATACTTGAAAGCGGCCACCCGTACACCATCCCGAGCGTGGCTCATTTTTTTTGGGGGGGAGAAAACAAAAAACCCTCCAGAAAGGAGGGTTTTTTGTTTGGTGATGCTCTCCGCCGTCCCTACAAGGGGTGACGGACGGGGAACAGGACCGGAGCTTACCAGCGGAAGTGCGCGAAGGCCTTGTTGGACTCGGCCATGCGGTGCATGTCCTGGCGCTTCTTCACGGCGTTGCCTTCGTTGTTGTAGGCCTGAATCAACTCGGCCGACAAACGACGGGGCATATCCTTTTCACTACGGTTCTGCGCGGCTTCCTTCAGCCAGCGCAATCCCAAAGCGGTTCGACGCGGAGCCGGAACCTCGATGGGCACCTGGTAGTTCGCGCCGCCCACGCGACGGGACTTCACTTCAACCGCAGGCTTCACGTTGTTGAGCGCGGTCTTGAACAGCGTCAGCTCATCGTCCTCGCCACCGACCTTCTTCTTGAACTCGGTGAGGGCCGTGTACACGATGTTCTCGGCAGTGGTCTTCTTGCCACGACCGATCACCACGTTCATGAACTGGGTGATGAGGGTGCTGTTGTAGCGGGGATCGCCGTAGATGCGGCGCTTGTCGGCTTTTTTGC
>CAZKRC010000158.1:0-4666 GCA_964555105.1 uncultured Bifidobacterium sp.
ACCTGCTTTGCAAGCAGGGGGTCAGGAGTTCGAGTCTCCTTAGCTCCATTTTTTCCTCTCCCTTCTCCCCGTTTTTCTTTTCCTCCCCTTTCCTCCTTTCTGCATCTCCCTCGCGCTCCTCTCCGCGTTCATCCCGGACACGGACGGATCCCCCGACCTAAACCCGCTTACGCGTGGCGCCATCACAGTCGCCTCCGCGTCACCGGTGTCACGGCCGTAACGACAGCCACATCAGAGTCTCCTTCGTGTCGACATTCTCCACATCGCACCGGATTCCCCGGGCGTCAGGCGCCGGCGCGGTGTACATTGCGGGATGCGCGGGGCCGTCACGCCCTCCGCAGACTCAGGCGGGCTCGTACACGGAGGGTCACGCCCCTCTTGACTTCTTGATTGCGAGGAACGGTTCATGACGAGATTTTTTTCCGCCACCGGATGGACGCTTGCGGTGTTGGCCGCGCTCCCTTATGCGCCCAAGGCGCAGACGGACCGCATTGTCTCCTGGGGCACCCTGCTGCATCCGGACACCGTGGTGGCGGAAGCCCGCAAGCTCGCGCAGTCACTCGCGAATCCCGAATCCCCGCAGTGGCGGGCGAAGGGCGACCTGAAGCGCAGCTACCGGTTCGAAGCCGCCAACGCGACCATCCCCTACCGCATCGTCATTCCCCCCTCTTGGGACGGGACTTCGAAACTCCCCATGCTGGTGTTTCTTCACAGCGGCGGCGCCAACGAGAACACCAACCTGGATGCCAACAACAAACAGCTGGTGAACCTGGCGATCGAGCACGGGTACGTGCTGGTGTCGCCGCTCGGCCACCAAGGCGCCTATGGTTTCCACCTGCGGCTACCCGCCTTCTTCGGCCAGCAGGCGGCCGCCAACCAGCAGATCGCGGCGGTCACCACGAGCGCGGAGCGCACCAATCAGCTCAGCGAATGGGACGTGCTGAACGTGATCGAGATCGTGCGACACGAGTACCCCATCGATCCCCAGCGGACGTTCCTCGCCGGCCACTCGATGGGTGCGGGGGGAACGTGGTACCTGGGCGCGAAGTATCCGGACTACTGGGCCGCGCTTGCGCCCCTGTCGGGCCCCTTCGTGCACGTCGAGGGTTATCCGTGGGAGAACATCCGGCCCCTGCCGGTATTCGTCACGGAGGGCAACAACACGGCGAGCACTGCCGCGAGCCGCGCCGTGCACGAATACATGGTGGAGGAAGATTTCGACGTGACCTACAAGGAGGTCGTTGCCGACCACGAAGGCATGATCCCGCTGGTGCTGGAGGATGTGTTCACGTTCATCAACGAAAATCCGAAACCCGTGTCGGTGGCTCCCGCGCGCGCCTCCGCTCCGGGGGGTTCCGGCTTCTCCGCGAAAGTCATCGGAGGACACGTCTTGCGCATCGTCCTGCCCGCGTCCCACCAGGCGGCACAGGCGCGCCTCTCGATCTTCAATACGGCCGGCCGGAACGTGATGACCGGCATGTTTCCCTCGGTCGGCGGAGCGGTCGTGGTGAACGACCTGTCGCTTCCCGGGGGCGCTTATCAGGCGCGCATCGAGACCGAAGCCGGCATGGGCCACGCGACGTTCCTGATGCTGCGCTGAGGCTACCGCGTCAACGTGACCGTACGCTGCAAGGCGGGTGCCGTGCTTCCGGGCACCGAGATCCGCACGCTATAAGCACCCTGCGGCACGAGTCGGCCCGATGGCCCCCGCGCGTCCCAGACGAAGCCGCCATCACGCACCGCGACGGTGCGATCCACGACGAGGTCCCCGCGCAGGGTGCGCACGACATACCGCGCGCGCGTGAGGTCCTCGCTCGCGAAGCCCGCCAGATCGAAGCGCAACCCGTCCCCGACACGACTCACGCGCACCGCCACGTCCGCGTGGGAGGCGCGGGCGCGGGGCGATGAGGCGAGCGCCGTCGGCACCGTATCCATCAGGCTCACGATGGTGACGCCCGGTTTTTGGGTCTCGTACTCCAGGCGGATCCAGTCCGGATGGCGCTCCGTGTTCGCCATGCGTACCTCGTCGAGCACACCGTCGAACGCCCGCTGCACTTCCGTGTTGGACCCTGCCGGCTGCGCGCCGATGACCACATCGCGATCGAGCACGCGCGCGGAAGAGGATGCGGACGTGGAGAATCCTCCATCCATGCGGACGCCGTCCACGTAGAGTGCGAGGTCGATGTCGGTGCGAACGCCCGTGATCAGGCGCCACACGCCCGCGTCGTCGAACGTCGGCGCGTTCACCCAGTTCCAGCCCGCCGCCGTCAGGTCCGTACCGTACTCGAAAAACTCCCAGTTGAAGCCGTCGGAGTTGAGTTTGAGGGCGTAGGCGTTGTCGTGTTTGGAAAGGATCGTACCGTGCCCCGGCATGGTGGCCGTATTCACCCACGCCGAGATGGTGTAACGGCTTCCTTCGGGAAAGTTCAGCGTGCCGTCGGCCGTACCGGCCGCGCGGAAGTAATTCCCGGCGGAGACCGCGCGGCCCGAGCCGATGACAGCCGGTACCGAAAGAGGAGCGCCGTTTTGCACGGCCGTGAAACCGTTGCCGGTGGCGTCACTTTCATCCCCATCGCCGGCCATGTGCCATACGGCTTGAAAGGCATGGGCCGTATCGAACACGCGCGCGCCCGAAGCACTGTCCACGGCCGCAGGGTTGCCCCAATGCATGCGGAAAGCGACATTGCTCCGGCCGGGCTGAAGGGTGTCGGCCAGTACCCAGACGGCCGCCGTGCGGCCTGCGGAGTCCCAGGACTCGATCTGGTGCTGTAGCCTCGTCACGTCGTCGACGTTGGTGAAGCGGAGGTCCGCTCCCCCGGCGCGCGACTCCGCAAAGATCGCGGCATGATTCGTATCAAGCCGCACCAGCAGCGGGAAACGAACCACGGGTGTGGTGATGCCCGTTGTGGCGGTATTGACGATCACATACCGATGCCCGCTCCACGCGGTGGCGTAGTTCTCTTGGGAAGCCACCGTCGAGGGAAGAAACACCAAGGCCGTCAACAGGGTTGCGGAGAGCATGTTCATTCAAGGCTCCATGATAAAGAATCATCTTGATCCCGACGCTCTCAAGGTACTGTGGAACCCGCGTCCCGTGGGAGGATTCCGGAGCGAAGAAGAGGAAAAGGTCGGCAGTCTCAGGAGAGGGCGTCTCTAGACATCACAGCATCACAGCAATAGAAGACATTTACGATCAGGGGTTAACCTGAAATGGCCGGGCGGCTTTCCTTCCTTCCGCTCCACGCCTCAAGAACACGGCATCCACCCCACCCCCCTTTTTTTCATTATGGCGACGCTGTGATGCTCGGATGCTGTGATGTTATAACCTCTCGTATTTTTCCCACAAAAAAAGGGAAAGGCGCGTGCCCCTCCCTTTCCCTGTATGCTGTCCGCTCTCAGCTGTACGCTGTACGCTCTCAGCTGTCCGCTGCCAGCCGTCCGCTCTCAGCCGTGCTCCCAGTAGTACTCCATCAACGCGTTCGTCGAGGCGTCGTGCTTGAGATCCACGGGTTTTTTCGCATCGCCGGCCTTCAGCTCGCCCTCGATCTTCTTGGCGAGTTGCTTGCCCAGCTCCACGCCCCATTGGTCGTAGCTGTTCACGCCCCAGATGACACCCTGCACGAAGATCTTGTGTTCGTACAAGGCCACCAGCGCGCCCAGCGCCTCGGGCGTGAGCTCCGGCATCACGATGGTGTTCGTCGGGCGGTTGCCCTCGAACACCTTGTGCGGCGCCAGCGCTTCGATGTCCGCCTCGTTCATGCCCGCCGCCTTCAGTTCGGCCACGGCTTCGTCGCGCGTCTTGCCGGTCATCAGCGCTTCGGTTTGCGCGAAGAAGTTGGCCATCAGGATGCGATGATGCTCCCCGGTCTTGTTGTGCGACCGCATGGGGGCGATGAAATCACAGGGGATGAGGCGCGTGCCCTGGTGGATCAACTGATAGAACGAGTGCTGGCCGTTGGTGCCCGGCTCGCCCCAGATGACGGGACCGGTCTTGTAGTCGACGCGCGTGCCGTCGCGACGCACGAACTTGCCGTTGGATTCCATGTCGGCCTGCTGCAGATATGCGGGCAGACGGTGCAGGTACTGGTCGTAAGGCATCACGCCGTGCGACGCGGCGTCGAAGAAGTCGGTGTACCACACGCCGAGCACCGCGAGCAGCACCGGCAGGTTCTCTTCCAAAGGAACTTCGCGGAAGTGACGATCCATCGCGTCCGCGCCCTTGAGCAGCTTCTCGAAATTGTCGAAGCCCACATGCAGCGCGATGGGCAGCCCGATGGCGCTCCACAACGAATAACGGCCGCCCACCCAATCCCAGAACGCGAAGGCGTTGTCGGCGGAGATGCCGAACTCCTCCACCGCGGGGATGTTGGTGGACAGCGCGGCGAAATGCTTCGCCACCGCTTTCTCGGCATTGGCATCGCCCTTCATCGCCTCCAGCAGCGCCGCGCGGGCGGTGCGGGCGTTGGTCATCGTCTCCTGCGTGGTGAACGTCTTGGACGCCACGAGGAACAACGTCTCCTCGAGGTTCACGCGACGGAGGATCTCCGTGATGTGCGTACCGTCAACGTTGGAGACGAAGTGCACCGCGATGCGTTCCTCACCCGAGGCGTTACGCGCGTAGGGCTTGAGCGCCTCGGTCACCATCACCGGGCCGAGGTCCGACCCG
>CAZKRC010000159.1:0-4658 GCA_964555105.1 uncultured Bifidobacterium sp.
TATTTTTCGACCGCGGCTTGGTTGTCAAAAACAAGCCAGTCCGCGTTTGAAGACGCCGGCGGCGTCGACGAAGTCCCCGCGACATTTTCCACCTTGACGATTTTCCCGTTGTGAGAAAGCCATGTGTTCAGGGGGTACGTTCCCGCCGTCCATGCTGGATAGCTAGCCGCGACGATGGACGAGCTCGAAACCGCGGGGCTTGTCGACGGAGCCTTCCCGCGGCTAATTCGCACGGTTCACCTCGAAGAAGCGGTGTTCGATTTCCACGAGCGCATGAATCCACATCGTGGACCCACTAAAAGCGGGATCGATCGCGATGGTTTTGAACACCTGATCGTCCGGGTCCATTTCGACCAAAATTTCGAAATGGTCGTCGACCTGTTCGAATTCGGCGCCGTCAAGCGCGGTCGGGATGCCCGCAACGCTCGGGGCCGTGTCGGGATCCGGATGGCTGATGGTAGCGTGAAATTGGTCGGTCACGGCCGAAACAAGCAGAGTACGGCCGCCCAGGCGAACGATCTGACCCGCCTTCATGTCCTGCGTGAACATGGCACTCAAATCGTCGCTCTCCCAGCGCATACCGCGGAGCGTGCTCGATTCGTCCCCATCGCCCGGAGCGTCGAGCCGAACGCGCCCGCGCGGACGTCCGTCAGCGAACGTCGAACGCGTAGGGTTCAACTGCTCGCTGCCCTGGCGGCGACGGAATTCGTTGGCCTGCTCCCAAAGTGGGGTAACGAGCGTGTCAAGCTCCTCAACATACACGGCAGGGGTGGCAGTCACGCCGGTTGCGTCGTCGGTATATGCGCCGGCGCTTTTGGTCACGGCCGTAAAAGTTCCAGCCGTGTCGCTCGTGATCGTGGCAATCACCGCGGAGCGCTGCACGCCGGAGTCGTCGCGAAAGAACACCGCCATGCCCGGGCAGGCTTCCGTAATCAGCGCGCCTCCCGTGACGGTAAAATCGGCCGATCCGGCCGTATTCGAAAGCGTTCCCGTGAGCGCGGCCGCCATGCGAACCAAGCTGAGCTTCAGGCCCATATTGTTCGCCGGCATCAGCCCGTCCCCAAAATTGCTGCTAATTGCAGCCGACTTCAGGCACGGGACGTCGCGGAGAAAAAATTTGAACGGGTCGGGGCCGTTCAACGAAAGAAAGCGGGGGACGAAATCGTCACCGTCAAGAGTGATGTCTGCCGGTGGCAACGGAAGGTCGCCGCGGAAAAGGTCAAGAGCCCATAAGGAAGATTTCTTTGCCTGCATGATGGCCTCGCCTTCGGTTTTACCGGAAATATACCGATACTTTCCGGTTTTTCAAGCGATTTTTACTCGTACCTGCCCGAATAGATGGTGTCCGCCTCCGAATTCAGGGCCGAAACCTTCTCGTACGGCTGCATCGACACCATGAAATACCGGACCACGTCGGCCATATCCTTGTACTTCGGGTCCAGGCGGGCGGAAAGGCTGGCACCCGCATACGCGTTCCGTTTTTCCGAGTATTTCGTCATGGCCGCGGTCACGTTCCCGGCCGTCTCGAAAAAACGCAGGAAGGGGATATTGGGGAAAACGCACGGTTTTGAGGAGTCAAACCACAAGGATTCACGCACGCGGTTGTGCCCCACCTCCAAATCGTCCGTGAGCGCCATGTCGAAGTGCAGACCGCACGCGGCGTACTCCTCCTGCACAGTCATGCCCGAGTTCCCGTAGCGCGTCGGCCCCTTGTTCGGGTCCATGAACCGGAAGCACACCTGCCCCGGGCGGAAAAGGCGGCGCTCGATGTCCCGGACCGCATGCGCGACCTGGCTGATGGTCATTTTCGTGGGGCCCATGCGCGCGTAGTCTTCCGGCCACGCCGGCCACTCCGCCACGCACCACGCTTCATGCTTGCTTTGCACGAACCATGCGATCGCCGGCGCGCGGATGTCGTGCGGGTCGATGATGCAATAAACAGGGTCCTGGTCGTCGAATGGCATCGGGCGGATGATATGCTGCCCGAGCGTTTGGCTGAACATCGGGTACACGGCCAGGGTGTTGAACTTCGGGCGCCCGTTCAGGCGAGCCTCCAGCACGTCATCACCCAGCTTGCGCCACTCCTCGATCATGTTCTCGATGTCGTACTTACTGAGGTGTCCACGCGTGCCAGGGATGTCCTTGCAGTTATCCCAGGTGGTGCCATACTCCACAATCAAGCGAGTGCCATCGGCCGCGTCGTAGATTGGCTCCTGCATCCAACCGAAAGCCCGATCCGGCGTCATCGCCCCGACAATCGTCGCGCCGCCGCGCGTACGTCCGACCATTTCAGCCCAAATCGCCTGCGGGAACGGCTCGTTGATGAAGATAGCGTCAGGGTTTGCGCCGGCGTGCGCCACGATTTTCTGTTCGTGCGTGCGGACATCGAACACGACTCCGTTGTCGCAGAGGATTTTCGCGTAATTCGCGCCCTTTCCCTTGACGGCCTGGTACCGGCCGACAGGGAACCACTCCTGAATCGTGCGCCAGAGGGATCCACCCTCCTCCATGTCGCCGGACTCGCAGATGATGCGAAAGTGAAGCGGGTTGTGCAGGCCGCGGTCAAGCCAGCGTTTGTGCAGGTCGTCGAAGTACTGGAAATCCTGGAAGTAATCCCCCAGCGACTCCTTCCCGAAGGCTGATCCCACCATCATCGCAGCGAGGCATGCGGTGTTGTGCGTGACCACATAGTCGTTTACGAGGTAGAGCGAGTCTTTGGCGTCGACCGTGACGCAGCTCGCCTCTTCGCGATGCGAAAACTCGATACTCTCAACAAAGCGCGTGAGATAGCGGGCCTGAGACGGCGCCACCCACTTGCCCGCTTTCGCCGGAGATAGGAACGGGCAGAAATCAGAAGCGATCGAAACGATCCAGGATGGTGCGCCGTCCCGAAGTTCTCCCTTGTGACGGTATTTCGCCAGCGTCTTGCGCTGACGAAGCGAAGCCTTCGCGCCGAGACTCCGCGCGAGCTCGAGCACCCCTGTCGCGAGCAGAATCGACGAGGAATAGAATGCGGAAGCGCTCCCGGCGCGCTCCACGCTCCCATCCGTGTCCATCAAACCACGAAGAAGGTCAAGCCGATCCTCTACGCGCGCGGTCAAAAACCCGTCTGGAATTTTTTTTGTGTATGTATTTCCGCCAAGGTAGGGCTTCAGCACGCCACCACGAACACGGAACGAGCCACAGCGACCCTTGTTTTCAACCCTTTCCACACCAAAACCACGGCGCTCAATTTCGTCGGCAAGGAAGGTGTCCGACTTCGTGATTTCATTTTTCGCACAACTACCGTCTCCAAGCCAACAACCCATCAAGTAGCCGTCCAGCGGCGCGCGCGCGCTATAGCGGGCCGCGCCCTGGCGAGGAATCTCGAAATGCAGGGCGCGCGGGCTGCTCCCAGCCTTGCGTGTGACGCCCTCCGCAATGATTTCGCGTGTGGTCAAATCCCGGAATCCGCGGCCCGCCCGACGATCATTCCACGCACGAACTGACCAAAGGTGGTCGCCGTCTGCAAAAACCTCCGCTCCGTCGTCAAAGCGGATTTTGTAGATGTCGCGAACCCCTTGCGGATAAAGCGCGGTCACAAGTGTTGGCTTCCCGTCACGGCCAAACAGTGTGTCACCGACGCGAATAGATCCCCATTCACGCTTTCCATGCGGGGTCGGCACGATGGTCGAGTGTGGAATGGCTTTTCCGGCTCCGTTACCAGCGGACGCGATAGCC
This sequence comes from uncultured Bifidobacterium sp., assembly GCA_964555105.1. GTDB lineage: Bacteria > Fibrobacterota > Fibrobacteria > UBA11236 > UBA11236 > UBA11236. The sequence continues at coordinate 3,721 of CAZKRC010000159.1, forward strand.
ATGAACGGGTAGTGCCCGTTGTTCTTCGGGCGTCGGAAGTGCTCCAGGTATCGCTCCTGGTACACGTTCGGGTAGAAGAAAATCGCGGGGAACTTCCCGCGCAGCTCGCGTTCCTCCGCCTCGATGGCAGCGAGATACCCGGCTTTTTCTTCTGGGAGAATATCCGTCACGACTACTCCTTGACCACAACGAATTCGGCGTCGGGCACCTTTTCCAGCTTCGCCTTCAATTCCCGCAGCGTCGCCACGCGCGCGCGCGCGCCGGCGGCATTCAGCTCCCCATCCTTGCTCTTCGGCTTGTTCAGCGACTTCAGGAACATGTCGCGGTAGAGCGTCTGGTCCAGGTAGTCGGTGGATTGGCCGTTCGCTACTTTGGCGATGCGGTGCAGCGCATTGGCCACAAAGGCCGGCTCGTTCTGCTCGAGCATTTCCGCGGCGGTTGGCGCCTCGATGACGTGGAACCCGGGCATGCCCAGAGGGTATTTCGGTTTTTCCGGCAGGCTGCCGCCGCGGTTGTTCTCGTCCCGGATCCGCTTGCCGGCGGCGAAGTTCCGGATCTGCTCCGGGTAGCGCAGCGCGTTCAGGCGGTACTGCGGGCTCAGGCTGTCCCACTCCGCCTGCGTCAGGCCGAGCTCCGGGGGCGGCTGGTCAGGGATCGAAATATCCTTCAGCGCCGGCTCCGGCGTGATGTCTTGCTTTTTCGGCCGTCCTGGCCCGCGGCGCTTTTCCATATCAGCGATCCCTATCCCAATCCTCGGCCCTGAAGTTGTTCGGCTTCTTGTTCCAGTCCAGAAATGTAGTCAGGGTTTTTTCGAAATAAAGGCGCATCACCCCAAGTTCACCCTCGCGGAACTTCGCACAGATCAGCTTGGTCAGCCCCTCCTCATGGGACGGCATTTCCCGGTAAAGTCCCTCGTTGTGCAGCAAGAACACGATGTC
>CAZKRC010000160.1:0-4652 GCA_964555105.1 uncultured Bifidobacterium sp.
ACAGCTTACAGCTTCCAGCTTACAGCTTACATCTTACCCCTTACAGCTTACAGCTTACAGCTACCAGCTTACAGCAAAAAAAAGTCACGCCTTGGCGTTTCGGGGGGCCTCGGAATCGAAAAAGCGTTTTTTTTTGGGGGGGGGAAATCTGCGGGTCTCCGGGATGTGGAGACCTCCGGGCGCGGGGTGGGGAGGTTACGGCCTGGGGGGTGGGCTCCCGAACACCGGAGCCGCGCCCCGGGCATCACGGGGAGGTCGCCCGGCCCGAACGCAGGTCGCGATCGCCCGTCCAGCCCAGCTTGTTGCGCAGCGCTTCGAAATACGTCGCACCGCGCGGACGGATAATGTGGAGGCGTACGGCGTGGCGGGAAATACGGACCACGTCTCCCGTGCGCAGCGCGCCATGGATGCGGCCGTCCGCGAAGATGTTCACCGACGCGCGCGGCTTCTTTCCACCGGTGGCGACTTCCACCGCATGCCGTACCTCGATGGCCATCGAGTCGGGCAGGATCAACGGACGCACCGACAGCGATGCGGGATTCATGGGCGTGAGCAGGAGCGAGTGCGTGGCGGGGTGGATGATGGGGCCGCCCGCCGACAGCGCATGCGCCGTCGACCCCGTGGGCGTGGAGACCAGCAGCCCGTCCACGCGATAGGTGGTGAGGAACTGGCCGTTGGCCTTCACTTCGAGTTCGGCCATCTGGCCGCCCATCAGGCCCGCGAAGGCCACTTCGTTCAGCGCGACGTCCCGGAACAGGACCTTGGCGCCGCGCTGTTGTTCCACCTGCAGCACGAGGCGGTGGCGCAACGTGTAGGCGCGGGCGGTGAGGTCTTCGAGAATGGACGCGAGGTTCTCCAGCGAGGCGTCGGCGAGAAAACCCGTGCGGCCCAGGTTCACGCCCAGGACGGGAATGCCACGCGCATGACCGAGCCGCGCGGCCGTGAGGAACGTGCCGTCGCCACCCAGCGACAACAGGGCGTCGACCTTGGTGGCGAGCACCTTGTCGGACTGAACGGTCAGGCCGCGGCCCGCATGCGGGCGCAGGTAGCCGTTGAGATACACGCGGATTTCGGGATGGGCCCGCGCGAACGCCCGCACGATTTCCAGGGCCGGGCCGGCGTTGCCCTTGAGGGCCACCACACCGAGCGCGCGGATGTCGCTTTCCGGTTCGCTGACGAACTCGTCGGGCCGGATCGTTTCCGGCGTTCCGGGCGCGGGCGTCCGGGTGGTCTTGCGCCCGGACCGGACCGGGGAACCGGTCGGCTTGAGGGCCGTGAGGGATTTTCCGCGGGGTGCCGTCATGCGGTTTTCTCCGAAGGGGGGGAGCCGGATGGGCCCTCCAGGGAACGAAGCCGGGTCAACAGGTCGGGGAAGCGCTCCGCAAGCGCCCGTGCGCCCGCCACCGTCGAGGCCCCATGGGATTTGAGCGCCATCACCAGGCAGGCGGCCGCGATGCCGGCGTGCCCCCAGGAGTCGAACGCCGCGCCATCGCTTTCCGCGCGGCCGCGGATCACCACGCCGTCCTCGATTTCTCCGGTGTCCACGCCCCCGCGCTTGAGCGCGGCGGTGAACTCCCGCAGGAAGTCGACAGGGCCCTGGCGCAAGGCGTCCAGATCGCGGAAGACGGATTCGCCCTCGGCATACGCCGCCGCCGCGAGCAGGAGGAAGACCTCCTCGCGCGTATCGCTCAAGGTTTCGGCGTCGAAGCGCTTGCCGAACAATTCACTGGTGCGCACGCGGACCGTGCCTTGCGTTTCGCCGCCGCCGCTGCGGGGCTCGCGGCGCTGCGTGACCTCCACGTCGGCGCCCATGCGGCGCAAGGCCGCGAAGAAGGCCGCGCGCCCGGTGTTGAGCAGCACGCCTTCGAGCAGGACGTCGGAGTTTTTGATCAGGGTGGCCGCGAGGGCGGCGGCGGCGGCCTCCGTGACATCACCCGCCAACGTCAGGAAGGTGGGCGCCGGGCGGGATCCCGCTGAAAGCGTCAAACGCGTGACGGGAATCTCCTTGCCGGCGGCGCGCATCTGGCGGGCAATGCGGCGCGTCAGTTCGTCGGCTTCCTTGTCGTCGTCGCGTTCGATTTTGAGCGGAACTTCGAAGTGGAGCAGAAGGTTCTCCAGCAAGTCGGGTCCCTGGCGGCGCAGATGCAATTCGAGCGACTCGCCGGCGGCGAGGTGATGGAACAGCAACGCGATCTTGGCCGCGGTTTCCGCGCCGGTCTTTTTCGCCAGGCGTTCGTAAGGTTTGACCACGCCGCGCGCCTTGGGGTTCAACGCGCCGACGGGAAAATCCAGTGTGTCGCTTTCCGGTTCTCCGGGCTCCCCGGATTCCGCCGCCGCCGGGGCGGCGGTGGCCAGTTGCCCGGCACTCGGTCCGACATTCGGCCCGGCACGCTGGCCCGCCACGATGGGCCCGGGCCAAAGGGCTTTCAGGATCGCGATGGTGTCGGCCGGCACGAGGTTGCGGTCGATCCGCAGCGTCGCGGCCAGGCCGCGCCCGGAGCACAGGCCCGCGAGGATCAGCGCCGCGAGTTCGTGATGAACGTCGAGCGGCGCGGAGGGCGCGGCCAGCCCGTCGCGGGGGCCCCGCACGAGCATGTGCCCGTCTTCGGCGGCCTCGAATGCGACGCCAAGCGCTTCCAGCGCGGCCCGGTAGGCGGCGAACCACGGCGCGTCCGGGAGGTTGCCGAGGCGCGTCGCGTCCGGGCTCAGGGCCGCGATGGCGCACGCGTACAGGGCCTGGTGCGCGTCGCCCGGAAAGGTCAGGGTTCCGCGCAGCTTTTTCGCGCGCTGGATGTCGATCACATCGGACCCGTCCGCCGTCATCTCAGCCGCGCCTTGTGCCCGTGCGCGTGGAGCAGTTCGAGCGCCTGTCCGGCTTCGGCGGCTTTGCGGAAGCCCATCATCAGAACGCCTTCATCGCCTTCACGCACCTTGAGGATTTCCAGATCGAGGATGTTCAAACCCGCGGCGGACAAGGGTTGCAGGATGTTGAGCAGCGAGCCGGGCCTGTCCTCAAGGTCGATGAGGATTTCCGTGACCGGCGAGGTGAAGCCCTTGCGGGGCGCGTGGTAACGGGCCCGCAGTTCATTGGCTTCCGCGAAAAAGCGTTCGCCGCCATCCTCCACGAGATCCTCCTCCAGCATTTCCAGCTCGCGGCGGAAGGCCGGCAGAATGACTTCGAGGTTGCGGCGGTTGGTGCGCAGGATCGGCTCCCACACGGCGAAACTGGAAGCCGCGAGGCGGGTCATGTCGCGGAAGCCCGCGCCCGCCACCTGCAACGTCTCGTCGGGATCGTCGACGGCGGACACGTGGGCCGCCAACGCGGTGGCGATCAGTTGCGGCAGGTGCGACACCTGCGCCACCATCATGTCGTGGCGCTCGGGCGCGAAGCGCAGCACGCGCGCGCCCAGTTCCTCGAGAAGCGTTTGCAGCGCGGTCACGCGCGCTTCGTCGGCGTCCTTGTCCGGACACACCACCCACGCGGCCGTTTCGAACAAGTGGGCGTCGCGCGCGGCGAGACCGGTCTTCTCCGAGCCGGCCATGGGATGCGAGCCGATGAAGGCCCCCGCGATCGCCGAGCCGGGCGGGAACGCCTTGCGTGCCGCGGCGCAGATCCCGGCCTTGGTGCTGCCCACGTCGGAGAGGATCGCGCCCGGCTTCAGGACCAGCGGTTCCTCCGCCCACTCGGTGAGCAACGACAGGATGCGGTCGATCGGCAGGCAGATGAACCCGAAGTCGCAGGTCTTGAGGGCGGTGCGCACCTCTTCGTAGGGGAACCCTTCGTCGACCACTCCCGCCGCCAGCGCGTCGCGCACGGTGCGCGGCGCCGAAACGCCGATGATCTTCCAGTCGGGGTGACGCTTGCGCGCGGCTTCAGCCAGCGAGGCTCCCAGCAATCCCAACCCCACGATGGCCAGGGTTTTCGGACCGGACGATGCGGCGGTCATGAGACCCCGTCCGCTTTCCGCTGCTCCTGCAGCAACCGGTGCTCCTCCATGATCGAGTTGAAGATGCGGTGCAGCGCCTCGTCGGACAACGGTCCTTCGTTCGCCGCCGACACCGTGTCGAGTACGGCCTTCTCGCGCTGCGAATCGAAAACCGGCAGGCCCTCGCGCTGCTTGAGGGCGACGATGCGCTCGGCGCACCGGGCGCGCTCGTTCAACAGCTTGACCAGCTGCGCGTTCAGCACGTCGATGCGCGCGCGCCAGTCGTCGAGGCCTTCACCCTGGGAAGCGTTCATCAGGCATTCTCCTTCGCGGCGCCGCGCGCCTTCGTCGGCGCGATCAGCGACTCCGCCAGCGTCTCCAGTTCCGCGCGCAGCTCCGGCCACGGCCTTTTCTCGAGCGTGCGGCGCACCAGCGCGCTGCCGACCACCGCCCCGTCGCACAGCCGGCACACGGCCTCGACATGCTCGGGCGTGGAAATGCCGAAGCCCACCACCACGGGCAACGTGGAGGCCTTCTTGATCGCGGTCAGCTTCTCCTCGAACCCCTCCTGGAACTTCGCCTGCTCACCGGTGATGCCGGTGCGCGAGATGTAGTAGAGGAACCCGCTGCCGACGTCCATGATTTTCCGCAGGCGCGCCGGCGTCGTGGTGGGCGCCGCGAGGAAGATGAAGCGCAGGTCGAGCTCGCGGCAGATGGCGAGCATCT
>CAZKRC010000161.1:0-4646 GCA_964555105.1 uncultured Bifidobacterium sp.
CCCCCCCCCCCCCCCCCCCCCCCCCCCCCCCCCCCCCCCCCCCCCCCCCGCGGCCAGCTCCGCGGCATGGCGTCGTGCGGGCTTGCGGTTCCAGGGACAGGCGTCCTGGCACGCATCACACCCGAAAATCCAGTTGCCGAAGCGGGCGGACATCGCGGCTGGAATCGCACCCTTGTGCTCGATGGTCCAGTAGCTGATGCACTTGCCCGCGTCGAGGCTGCCGGGCGCGACGAAGGCGTCGGTCGGGCAGGCGGTGAGGCAGGCGGTACAGCCGCCGCAGAAATCCGGTGTCGGAGCGGGAGGCTCACCGAAGACGGCGGAGGGAACGTCCAGGAAGAATCCCGCGATCAGGAATCCGGAGCCGTGCGTACGATGGAGGAGCGTCGCGTTCTTGCCACGCCAGCCGAGTCCCGCTTCGGCGGCGAGATCGCGTTCGAACACGGGCGCGGTGTCGCAGAAACGTTCGAAGCGCGCGTCGGGCGCATCGCCTGCGAGGCGTTCCTCGAGCCGGTCCATGATGCGGTGCGCGACGCGGTGATAATCCTTGCCGCGCGCATACGCGGCCACGCGCAACGCGTGCGGGGCGGAGGTTCCACGATCGGGATCGAAGGGCGCGGGTTGTCGTACCGAAAACAGCACGGCTGTGCGCGCCCACGGCGCGAAAATGCGCGCATCGGCGCGTTCGTCGAGCCGTTGTTCCATGTAGCCGAGGTCGGCATGCAGCCCTTGCGTGACCCAGTCCCGCAGCTTGTGCGCGTGCGGCGCGGGATCCTTGTCCGCAGCCAGAGGCACGAATCCCCATTCGAGCACGCGCGGCTCCGCCTGGAAGAAGTCGGCGAAGAGCCGGGCGATGGTTTCAGGCACAGGGTTCCCGGCAATGCCCGGAGGTCCGCCCATCCCGCCACCAAAATCCTTGTTCCCTTGTTCCGCGTGCAGGGGCTTTCCCGGGGTCATCGGATCGGTCACGTCTTGCGCTTCTTCTGCCGCGCGGCGGGATAGAGGACGTTGTTGAGGATCAGGCGGTAGCCGGGCGAGCTGCGATGCAGGTCCAGGTCCGTCGGCGCATCGCCCACGGCATGCGCGTAGTCTTCGGGATCGTGGCCGCCGTAGTAGGTGAACTGGCCGCGGCCGAGGTTGCCATGGAGATAACGCACCGAAGGCTGGTCGATGGCCTCGCCGAGAATGGTGATGGAGGGTTTGACCATCGAGCGGTTGAAGGACGTCGTGAGGCCGAGGAAGCCGGGAATCACGTCGGTATGGTTTTGCGTGAGCATGGAGGGTACGGGGTCGAACTTGGGGCTGAAGCCGAACAGGGTGAAGTCGTTGGCGGCGCGGCGCGCGAGTGCGCCGGTGTTGACCTGGTTGTAGTCGAGGTCGCCGTGGGACGGTTCCATGGGGCTGGTGTGGTACGCGAAACCGGTGAAGGCGAGCGCGAGATCATAATCGATTTTCGCTTTGTAATCGGGCGCGACGGGGGTGCCGTCGTAAAGCGCATCGGCCACATCGGTGGCGGCGGCGGCAAGCGCCATGTCGAGGCTGGCTGTGGCCATGCACATGGCGAGAAGGAAGCCGCCGTTCTCCACGTAGGCGCGGATGGCGAGGGCCACGGCGCGTTTGAGCGCGACGTTGTGGCCGAACCCGAGGTCGCGCGCGAGCGCCTCCTGCGTCGAAACTTGAGTCTGGTACCACGGCGCGCCGCTGAAGGAACGATGGAAGCGGGAGTATTGTCCGGTGAAGTCCTCGTGATGCAGGTGCAGCCAGTCGTAGCGCGAGAGTTTTCCCTCCATGATCTCGCGATCGTAAATCTTGTCGTAGGGAATCTCCGCGTACGTCAGGGCGAGCGTGACGGCGTCATCCCACGGCTGCGTGGTGGGCAAGGTGTAAACGGCCATGCGGGGCGCTTTTTCCAGCACGATGGATTCCATCTCGGAGGCTTCGATGGTCCTCTGGATGCGGGCGACTTCGCCGTCGTCGATGCGTTCGAAGAGGATCCCGCGCCGCGCGGCTTCGCGCCTCAGGTTTTCAGTGTCCGCAAGGAGAAAGCTGCCGCCGCGGTAGTTCAGCAACCATTCCACCGTTTGCCCGGCGGTCAGGGAAAAATGCGCGACGCCGTAGGCCTTGAGATGGTTCAGTTGCGTTTGATCCATGGGGATCAGAAGCCGCGTGGCGGCGTGCGGCGCCACGCAGAAAAGCGCCAGGACCATCCACGCGGCGAGAGCGGGCCGCGCGGAAAGCCGGACGATGAAAGGGCGGCGGGACATGGTGGGAAAGATACGCTTCAAGACGCGGGGCACGGGACTGCCATGTTTTGAGGCATGCCACGACGGGCCGCAAGGGGATAAATTCCGTGCGGATTCGATACCGTCTTCCGCCGTCTTCCGTCTTCACCGGCCCCTTCACCACGAGGATATCATGACACGCTTTTCCTTCCGTCCCGTCTCCGTCATTTTCGCCGCGGCTTCCTGCGCGCTTCTCTTGTCGCTTACGGCCTGCCTTGGGACCGGATCCGACGACGATAAACCGGACCTTCTGATCCGCGTGGTCGATGCGGAGGGCGCACCGCTTGGTGCGGACACGGTGACGTGGTCCTATTACGGCGATGGGGATGCGGTGCATCACAAGTCCGCCGCGGTTTCCCACGGGAGCGACAGCACCCACAAGCCCGCCACGCGGGTCGATGCGGCGGGCACCACCTGGATGGTCACCGATCCGGAGCTGCACGCGTCGGTCTTCCTGCGTGCGTCCTTCCACCGCGACGTGGACGCCTTGTGCATGGATCACGGGTATGTCGTCAAGGAGATCAACGCGGACAAATTGCCGCAAGAGGTGACGCTCACTCTCGAAGTCGCGAGGATGTGCGAATAGGGGAAACCGCAAGACACGCGGGAGGTGGGGGGGAAGCCGCGGCGCGGCTGAACGGATCGGGTGGCCCTCTCCGCGCCGCGGGGCGGGGGAACGGCCTCCCGGCAGCGCGCAGGGCGAGGCGATGTCCCGTATGGTCGGGGCGTCCCCGGATTCTTAGTCCAGGCGCGTCAACACTTCCGGGCCGTTGCGCGTGATGGCGACGGTGTGCTCGTATTGCGCGGACAGCGACCCGTCCTTGGTGCGCACGGTCCAGCCGTCCTTTTCCACGAACACGCCGGGCTTGCCGAGGTTCAACATCGGCTCCACCGTGAACACCATGCCTTCGCGGATGCGGTCACCGCGGTCACGCGTACGGTAATGCAGTACCATGGGGTCCTCGTGGAAGCCGCGACCGATCCCGTGGCCGCAGAACTCGCGGACGATGCCGTAACCGAATTCGTCCGCCAATTCCTGGATCGCGCTGCCGATGTCGCCGAAGTAGCCGCCGGGAACGGCGGCCGCGATGCCGTCCTCCATGGCGTGTTCGGTGACCTCCATCAGCTTCTTGGCGTCGGGTGCAATGTTTCCCACCGCGAACGTGGCGGAGGTGTCGCCGTGGTATCCCGCCAACAGACAGGTGACATCGATGTTGATGATGTCGCCCTCCTTCAGCACTTCCTTGCCGGGAATGCCGTGGCACACCACGTCGTTCACGGAGGTGCACACGGATTTGGGAAAGCCGTGGTAGTTGAGGGGCGCGGGGATGGCTCCGGCCTTGATGGTCGCCTTGTGGACGAAAGTGTTGATCTCTTCGGTGGTGATGCCGGGTTTGACGAGCTCACCGGCGCGCACGAGGATTTCAGCGGAAAGGACGCTCGCTTCGCGGATCAGCGCGATTTCACGATCGGTTTTGATTTTGATGGCCATGTCCCCCTAAGATAGGAAGCTCCGCCCCGACCGGGGCGGGCCCGAGGCGGGATCGGGGGGGCATTCGGGTTGTGGGAGCGCGCCGTGCCCGCCCCGGGACGGAGCTGGGGATTACCGCGGATTGCTGCGGATTGCGGGGGATGTGTCCGGTCGGCTTGATTCGGCCGGGAAATTACCTTGAGGGTCATGAAAACCCATCTCGCCATCGCGGTCACCGACGTCGCCGCATCCGTCACCGAATACACGACCTTGCTCGGCAAGGCCCCTGAGCTCGTCATCGACGGGGAATACGCCTTGTGGCGCACCGGCGGACTCAACCTGTCGATCCGCAAAACCGGAGACAAGGCCGGCGTGGTGCGTCACGTGGGGTTCGAACGCGACGACGCACCCGCCTTCACCACCTACACCGACCGCAACGGGCTTGTCTGGGAAACCTTCAACAAGTCGCATCAGGCCGAAGAGATCCGCGCGGCCTGGGGAGACGTGGGCTATGACCCGCAATAAACTGATGGCCGCCGCCGCCGGCGTGCTGGGCTTCCTGCTCGTCGGTTGCGGCAAGGATTGCCGCGCCCTCATGCGCGATGCCGAGTTCGAATTCACCCAGCGCAACTTCGCGCGGGCGGAGCAGCTGTTCGCCGAGGCTCACAAGGCCGATCCCGCCAAGTGCGCCGACGCCCGGGACCGCAGGGCGGAAGCGCTGAGGTTCCTGGGGCGGCAGGGTTTCGAATGAACATTGCTCGTTGAGCAATGGCAATGCGTCGATCAGCCTGCGGCTTCGGGGGCGTCGGGACGCTCCGCATCCTCGTTGTCCGTGAAGGCCTTCCAGTAGAACTGGTGCAGGATCATGCCCAGCACGGCCTTCTCGTCGTCCGACT
>CAZKRC010000162.1:0-4577 GCA_964555105.1 uncultured Bifidobacterium sp.
CCGATGGTGCCCGTGGGCGCGAGCACCGTCACCTGCGCGTTGCGGAAGCCGTGCTTCGCGCCCAGCGCCAGCGCACGCGTCCACGCGTCGCGCGCCGCCTTGACCATCGGGGCCGGACAGTACTCACCCGTAAGCCCACGCGGGATCACGCTCAGGCCTTCGTATTCGGAAGCGGGGGCATTGCGCGCCGCGCGTTCATGATTGCGGACCACGCGCAACATCGCGTCGCGGTTGGCGTCAAAGCGCGGGAACGCGCCCAGCGCGCCGGCGATCTCGGCCGAGGCGGCGTAGGACGCGCCGCCGAGCAATGCGGTGATCGCCGCGGTGATGTCCGCCGCTGCGGGAGAGTCGTAGGGCACGCCGGCGCGCATGAGGAACGCGCCGAGGTTCGCGTAGCCGAGGCCCAGCGTACGGTAGTCGTACGAGCGGCGCGCGATGGCCGGCGACGGAAACTGCGCCATGCCCACCGACACGTCGAGCACGACGGTCCACAGGCGCACGGCGTGCGCGTACGTCTCGACGTCGAGCGTGCCGTCCTCCTTCTGGAAGGTGACGAGGTTGAGCGACGCGAGGTTGCAGGCCGTGTCGTCGAGGAACATGTATTCGGAACAGGGGTTCGAAGCGCGGATCGGCCCGTCGGCGGGACACGTATGCCATTCGTTGATGAGATCGTCGTACTGCACGCCGGGATCCGCACAATCCCAGGCCGACTTTCCGACCTTGTCCCACAGCGCGCGCGCCTTCACCGTCTTCAGCACCGACTTGTCCACGCGCCCCAGCAACTGCCAGTCGGCGTCGGCGTCCACCGCGTCGAGGAACGCGTTGGGCACGCGCACCGAGTTGTTGGAGTTCTGTCCGCTCACCGTGACGTACGCTTCGCCCTCGAAGTGCGTGTCGTACGTCTCGCGGTCTCCCAGCACCTGGCCCTGCGCCAACAACGCCCGGCCGCGGTTCCACAAGGCTTCCGGCGCGAATTCGGATCCGGGCGTGGCCGGGTTGGGCGCGTCCTTGCCCTGGCGCGCCAGCATCTGGTCACCCGTCTTCAGCAGCGCGGAGCCCGCCACCAACGCGGCCACCTTGGCTTCTTCGCGGCTCTTCCAGTCGATGAACTCCTCGATCTCGGGATGGTCGAGGTCGAGGCAGACCATCTTGGCCGCGCGACGCGTCGTGCCACCGGATTTGATCGCGCCGGCGGCGCGGTCGAACACCTTGAGGAACGACATCAATCCGGAAGACACGCCGCCACCTCCGAGCGGCTCGCCCGCGGCGCGGATCGCGCTGAAGTTCGTGCCCGTACCCGAACCGTATTTGAAGATGCGGCCTTCACGCTGCAACAGGGAGTACACGCCGTTCTCACCCAGCAGATCATCCTCGACCGACTGGATGAAGCACGCGTGCGGCTGGGGCCGCGTGTAGGCATCCCCCGAGGCCTTCACCTGGTCGTCCGCGGGATCCACGTAATAGTGCCCTTGTGCCGAACCGGTGATGCCGTACTTCCAGTTCAGACCCGTATTGAACCACTGCGGAGAGTTGGGAGCGGCCATCTGCCGCAATAGCATGAAAACCAGTTCATCGTAAAACGCCTGCGCATCGGCGGGCGTGTCGAAGTATCCCAACGTCTCGCCCCAATGACGCCAGCATCCGGCCAGGCGGTCCACCACTTGCCGCACGCTGTTCTCGCTTCCGGGTTGCCCCGTAACTTTGCCGTCGCGGGCCTCCACGGGCACGTCGCGGCGACGCAGGTACTTCTGCGCGAGAATGTCCGTCGCCGTCTGCGACCAGAACTCGGGAACCTCCACATCCATCACCGACGATGAGGAGGCATCGAGTGATCGCACTTGTGATTTTCGCCACGAATACTGCACGGAATCGTACGGGTTGACACCTTCGCGGGTGAACAATCTGGTAAAGCGCATGGGACCTCCGGAGCAGTGAAGTGACGAGGACGCAGGGGGGGACGACAACAGGAATCTAACCCCACAGCGGGCACCCCGCGTCCCATCGCGGGAGATACCCCGCAAGCGAGGCCGAGGCGCGCTCCACTGCATTTAAACCCTTTGTTTTCAAGGGTTTGAGTGGATATGAGCTTTCCGGAACCGGCACTGCGCGCACCGACGGGACACGACGCAAGTCGTTGTTTTTCCGCCCGATACGAACGCCGGAATTTTCCGTGCGGACACACCGCCACGACGCGTTTTTTTTTTGACGACACACGAAAAAAGATTACGGGAATGTCGCCTCCGTGGATGCGGGAGGAGTTCGGGCCAAGCAGTCCCGCGCGAGGCGTCCCGCGTGATCATCGACACCACCCGGGGCCGGAGGGCCGCACCGCACGGATCCCCGGGATCCGTGCGTTTCCCCAACCCCGTCCCGGAACGTCCCGCAGCCCCCGGCGGCGGTTAGATTTCCCTCTCATGAAACCTTGGTTCAAACGCATCGCCATCGCCGCCGCCGCCCTGCTCGCGCTTTTCCTCACCATCGTGGCCGGCGTGTCCCTGCACGCGGGCCACGCCTACCTCCGCGAGTGGGACGTTCCCCTGCCGGAGACCCGGGCCGTGGACGATCCCGCGATCATCGCCCGCGGAGAGTATCTCGTGCACGGCCCCGCGCACTGCGCCGACTGCCATGCTCCCGACAGCGCCAAGGCCCGCATGTTCGCCGGTGAGATCGTCCCGCTCACGGGCGGCACCGGCGAGATCACCTTCCTCGGCGACTGGACCGCTCCCAACCTCACCCCTGACAGCGCGACCGGGCTGGGAACCGTCAGCGACGGCATGATTGCCCGCGCCCTGCGCACCGGCGTGAACCGTGAAGGCCGCATCGCGCTCCCGTTCAAGGACGCCTACGCCGACATGGCGGAAGAAGACCTGATCGCCATCCTTTCCTACCTCCGCTCCCTGGAGGCCCAGCCCGGCGTCGCGCCCCGCAAGGACATCAACCTGCTGGGGCGCATCACCCTGGCGTATTTCCTCCAGCCCTACGGCCCCAAGCATCCCCCCGTCAAACCCCGCTTCGAACCGGAAGCCACGGTGGAGTACGGCCGCTACATCGCCAATGTGACCGGCCGCTGCGAGTCCTGCCATACGCCGCGCAACCTCAAGACCGGTGCCTTCCAGGGGGCCCCGTTCTCCGGCGGCATGCCGTTCGAATCGCGGACGCGCCCGGGCATCGTGTACGTGTCCCCCAACCTGACCCCCGACTCCGCCACCGGCGTGGTCGTCCGCATGAGCGAGGAACAATTCGTGGAACGCATGCGCGCCGGCGCGGTCCTCCCCGATTCGCCCATGCCGTGGGGCAATTACCGCCGCATGAGCGAGACCGACCTGCGCGCCCTCTACCGCTACCTGCAGGATCTGGCGCCCGTGCACCGCGACAACGGTCCGATCGTCCAGACCGTCGAGGAATTCACCGGGCGCGCGAACCCTTGAGACGGGCGTCTGCCCGCACCAAACGCCTGCGGCTCTCCGCCGGAGCGCCCCCCGGTTGACGTCAGGGTGGGGCGCGACCTCTCCCCCCACCTTCCGGCCTCCCCGTAAAAATGTTAGACTGGTCGCATGAAGATCTCACGGACGCGCACGCCCCTTGACGCCACCCCGGTGCATACGATCCTGACCGTTCATGGCAACGTGGCCGAACCGGAATACCCCGGCCTCATCGAAGAGGTTTCCCGCAAGGGCTGGGGCGCGACATTCTGGGGACGCGACTCCACCACCAACTGGTTCCACATTCCGTTTACCGCGCCGAGCCTGATCAATGGCGCCATTCCCAAACTCTCGCGCGTCTACCTCTACTTCCACAACACGTCGCGCTCACCGATCATCTCGGTCCATCTTTACGACGGCGCGAAGCTGCTCCGGTCGTTCGACAAGCTGTCGGTTTTCGGTCAACACGCCGGCAAGCCCGACACGAAGAACACCTTCCGGCTGGACAAGCCCGTCGCGCTCAAACAGGGGCTGGGCGTTTCCGTGAACGTCAGCTTCCCCGCCGATGCCGGTGAAAAACCCCCGCGCTGGATCCTGTTCACCTCGGCCATGGCCGAGTTCCGGGCCTAGCGAGAGCCTCCTCCGCCCCCTGCCCCCCTTGACGAAAGGGGCATCCCCGCTCCTGAAATCCACAACCCAGGGCCCCGTATCCCCAACCCCGGGACGCGAAAAACCATACAACGAAAAACAGCCGCCCCTCGGGACGGCTGTTTTCATGTGCCGGAACCGGCCCGGGTGTTCGACTTAGGTGTTCGATTCGCCGCGGGCCATGATGACCTTGCCCGTGCGCACCATTTCGGAAATGCCGTACTTGTCCAGCATCATCTCGGCGGAGTCGAGCTTGTCGGTGCCGCCGGTGATCTGAAGCATGAGGGTGTTCTCCGAAAGGTCCACCGTCTGCGCCTTGAAATGCTCGGCGATCTGCAGCACTTCCGAGCGCTTCTCGGGCGCGCAACGCACCTTGATCAGCGCCAGTTCCTTCTCCACCACGGTTTCACCCGTATGGTCCTTGGCGTGCAGCACGTCGATCAGCTTGTTCAGCTGCTTGAGGATTTGCTCCAGTGTTTTCGGCTCGCCCGAGGCCACGATGTTCAT
>CAZKRC010000163.1:0-4569 GCA_964555105.1 uncultured Bifidobacterium sp.
TACTGTCAAGGTGCCGACTACCGCTGTGGATGAGTCGCCTGTTTGAGTGCCCTTCAGCTTTCGCCTTGGTCAGTCTCAAACGGGAGAGCAAAGGTACACGTGTTCTCATCGACCGTCAATGGTCTTTTTGCAAATAAAATGAAAAAGTTGGCCAGACCTCCGAAATTCCCGCCCTTCGACCCCGCCGCAACCGCCTTCGGAACCCCCCTGCCATTATAATGGCAAAGGAGGTGAAAGCGACATCCGGACGGAGAGGGCAGCGTCGGCCCACGCGCCCCTAATTTCCGGGACGATGGGCACCCGGACGGATCATGTGCGCCGCTGCACGCACCCATGCATCATGCGCATTGAGCGCAGGGATGAGCTCCAGCGCCTCGCCCCCGGCGTCCACAAAGGTTTCCGCGCCGCGGATCGACATTTCCTCCAACGTTTCAAGACAGTCGGCCACGAAGGAAGGCGAGAACACCGTGAGCCGTTTTACGCCCGCGCGCGCCAAGGTCACCAGGACCTCATCGGTATAAGGCTTGATCCACGGCGTGCGCCCGAGGCGCGACTGGAACGCCGTGGACACGCGGGCCGGATCCAGGCCGAGGCGCGCCGTGAGCGCACGCGTCGTCGCGAAGCTCTGCGCGCGGTAGCAGAACGCGTTGCGAGGCCCGATGGCCGCGCAGCACGCGTCATCCTGCGCGAGGCAATGGCCGGGCGCTCCCTCGGACTTGCGGATCTGTCGCTCCGGGAGACCGTGATAACTGAACAGGACATGGTCGGGACGAAAGGCTTCCAGGCGCGGGGCGGCGTTCTCCACCATCGCGTCGAGGTATCCCGGATCGTCGTAAAACGGTTCCGTGACGCGCACAGGCGGAATGTTCCAGCGCTTCGCCAGCGCGCGCAACACCACCTCCAGCGCCGTGCCCGTGCTTGAGGACGCGTACTGGGGATAGAGCGGTACGACCACCAGCTCCTTCAACGGCTCACGCAGGAGCGCATCCAGTACGGACGGGATGGACGGATTGCCGTAGCGCATCGCCAGCCCGACAACGAACCCGTCACCGAGCTCCCGCACCATCTTTTCCGTGAACGCGCGACTGTGCACCAATAAAGGCGACCCTTCCGGCATCCAGACCTGGGCATAGGCTTCCGCCGATTTCGCGGGACGCGTGGGCAGGATGACGGCATTCAACAACAGCCATCGGAGGGGGGCGGGGATATCGATCACCCGGGCGTCCGACAAGAATTCCCGCAGGTAAGGCCGCACGGCGGCGGCGGTGGGAGCTTCTGGACTGCCGAGGTTGATGAGCAACACACCTGTTTTCATGAGGTTTTCCGGGGGTAAAAGCGAAACGGGAAATCTAACCGCCCCCACGCCCGCGGGCGGCCCCACCCCGCCCCGGTTTCCCCCACCGGGCACCGGCAAAACCGGGTAAATTGAAATGGTGACGCACGCAACGCCCCTTTTCCGCCGCACCGCATGGCGCGCGGGTATTCTCGGCATGCTCCTCGTGGGCGGTGCGCCGTCGCACGGCCACGAGCGCCCCCCCGCACCGAACCTCGCGCTGTCCGCCGCCTTCGCGCCCGTCCGTTATGTCGCGCAGGACAGCGCACAACGCGAAAGGTTGTTGGAGTTCCTGCAGAGTGCCACGGCGCGGATGGAAAACGAAGCCGCTCCCTTCTCCGTCCAAGGCAAGACGTTCACCTTGTCCCGGCGATGGGTATCCTTCCTGGCGGCGGAAGGCGCGCCAAGCCTGCTGAAACCGGGAGCGGCGCCGGAGGACGAACCCACCCGCCGCCGGCGTGCCCACCAGAGACTGGAGAAAGCCGTCGGGCCTCTCGAAGAAGCGGGTATGGGTTTTCCTGCCGGGTACCTGCCCGTCGAGGCTTCGTACGTGCATCAGGCTTCCGCCGCCGAAGAGAGCAAGGCGCATTGCCGGCAAAAACCCATGTGGCCCTACCTCGGGACCAGCGCCTTCTGCGGCCGGACCATCACGGGCGCGGACATCGGGATGGCGCAGGTGTGGGACCGCTTCGACGGGGCCGATACCCTCGTCATCGCCGTGCTGGACGCCGGCTTCGACTTCCTCCACCCGGAGCTGCAGGGGCGCTGGGCCGTCAACGAGGCGGAAGCCAACGGTCTTCCGGGCGTGGACGACGACGGCAACGGATTCGTGGACGACATACGCGGCTGGGACTTCGTGGACGACGACAACGACCCGCAGGATTACAACGGACACGGCACGATGACCACCGGTGTGATCGCGGCGGGTTTCGACAACGGCATCGGCATCCCCGGCATGCTGCCGCGGGTGAGGATCCTCCCCGTGCGCGCGCTCAGCACCGCCGGCTTCGGCTCCACCGCGGGCATTGCCGCCGGCATCCGCTATGCCGTGGCGCGCGGCGCGCACGTGATCAACTTCAGCATCGGCATCAGCGCCCCGGGCACGAACGCCACGCTGCGCGAGGCGTTCGCCGCCGCGCGCAACGCCGGGACGATCGTGGTGGCGGCCTCCGGCAACGACGGACTCAACCTAGACGTCACGCCACGCCAACCGTTTTCCTACGGGTTCGAAAACATCTATGGCGTCGCCGCTTACGATCCCGCTCCCAACCTCACCGGCTTTTCCAACCATGGCGCGAACACCGTGGACATCGCCGCCCCGGGGGACCACATCGTCACCACCGGCATTCCTCCCGCGCTCACCCTCCTCAAGGAAGACTTCGAAAATTTCACGGGAGCAGGCTGGAACGTGACAAACTCATGGGTCGTCGCCCCGGATGAAAACGGAGGGAAAAGCCTGCAGTGGACCGCAGCCAACACCGCGACCGTTTCACGGGACGGCATCGACCTGCGCGGCAAACGGGGAGGCCTGCTCACCTTCCGCCTCACGTTCCAACCCGCAAGCGTCAACGACGGGCTCGACGTCTACGTGCTCACCGGGAGCGACACCATTCCCGTCAGCGGCATCAGCCGGGCCGTGGACAACGAAGTGATTTCGATCAATCTGGGCATGGTGGACGACGCCTCGTTCCGGCTGGTGTTCAGGGCCTGCGTCCTCAACCGGGCCGGGAACTGTTCGAGCACCGCCTCACCCGCGGGGCGTACCCTGCGCCTCGACGACATCAGCATCACCCACGCGGACCTCGATCCCGCGAAGCACACCGTGATCACGGTGACGGGCGGCACCTCGCTGGCCGCGCCGTTCTTCGCCGGCTATGCCGGGCTGATGCGTCTGGCCGCCGACCGCACCGGCGTTCCGCTGACCCGCCCCCTCATGCTCTCCGGCGCCCGGCCCGAACCGTGGCTCGCCGGGAAAGTCATCACGGGTGGCCGCCTCGATGTCGCGAAAGGGCTCGACTTCTACCTGAAAACGCTGCCGCGCATCGTGGTCACCGACCCGGAGGAAACCTCCTGGCAGCCGGGCGCGGCCGTGACCTACGCGCTGACGGTGCACGACGAAGACCACGGGCCGCGCCACGACTTCACCTTCTCCCCCATCGCGCTGCCCCCGGGGAGCGCGCTCTCGCCGGAAGGCCTGTTCGCGTGGGCAACCGGCGCGGCGCCCCAAGGCGCGTACGCCGTGCGCGCCCGGGCGGACAACGGAATGCACACCCTGCGGTCGCTGACGACTTTTACGGTGGGCACGCCCCTCCCCGTGCGGACGGCCCGGCCCGACCAGGCCTCACGATTGCGCGTGGGCGGCCACCTGTTCCTGCTGCCGTCTGCGGTGATGACGGCCCACGCCGCACCCCGGATGCTGCGTCTCGAACTGTACGGCGCGGACGGCAAGACCCTGCGCACCCTGGAGGGCCCGTTCACGCTGCCGCCGGGAGCACGCATGGTGGACTACCGGATTGGCGAACGCGACGGCCTGCGCGGCGTGGGCGCGCGCGCCTGGCTCGACGGAGTCGCCTTGCGCCCGGTGCGCGATTAAGCGCATCTGTAGTAGGGGCGAGCAGGAGCTCGCCCCTACTACATTTGGCGCTCCTTTTTTCGGAACGCACGTGACCGCATCGCCCGTCCCGGTGGCCTCAACACCCGCCCCCAGAATCCCGCCCCTGATCGGCCGCCGCGACGGCGACCTGTTGCGTGCCACCGCCAGCACGGTGGTCGTGATGACCCACTGCGTCAACCTGTGGGTACGCGACTTTTACGCGCGCCACGACTTCCTGTCGCCCGGCCTGCTCGCCACGCTGCTCGACCAGCTGTCGCGCTTCACCGTGCCGGCGTTCTTCCTGCTGTCGGGCTACGCGCTCACCATGCAGCAGAACGCGAACCCGCTGCCGCTCGCGCAATACTACCGGCGGCGCATGCCGCGCATCCTCGCGCCGTTCTTCCTGTGGTCCGCGCTGACGGCGTACCGCCACGTCGGTTACTTCGCATCGTTACCCTGGCGCGACGCGCCGGGCGACGCCGTGGCGCGCTTCTGCGAGTTCCTCTTCCTCAAAGGCTTCGACTACCAGTACTACTTCCTGATCGTCATCTTCCAGTTCTACCTGATCTTCCCGCTGGTCCACAAGTGGACGCGCTCGAAGTGGTTCCTGGTCGCGTCGCTGGTTCCCCTGCTGGCCGTCATG
>CAZKRC010000164.1:0-4526 GCA_964555105.1 uncultured Bifidobacterium sp.
TCGCTGGCCCACTAACTCCGCAGCCGCACCCCGGCGTACGACAACTGAGCGCACCGCTACGGCCACCAACCGACGGGGGGCCCCCCTTGGGAGCCGCCCTTCGTTTTTGAAATCTGAAATCAAAAATCAGAAATCAGAGAGGAAAACGGCCCCGGAATGGTTGCTGGGCATCCCACAAAAGACGGCTCAGACCACTCTGTACATGTGCTCTTTTCAGATTTCAGATTTCAGATTTCAGATTCGTCTACCTTTCCCCTCATGTCCTCCCCCCGCTTCTACCCGCTTGAAATCGACCTTCACGACCAACCCGTGTTGATGGTGGGCGGAGGGGGGGTGGCGGCGCGCAAACTTCCGGAACTGTTGGCCTGTGGCGCGCGGGTGACGCTGGTGTCGCCGACGCTGGGAGCGGCGACGCGACGGCTCGCACCGGGTCTGGCGTGGCACGAGCGCACCTTCGAGCCTTCCGATGTCGAGGGCCGGAAACTCGTCTTCGCCTGTACCAACGAACCCGCGGTGAACGCCGCGGTGGCGGAAGCCTGCCACGCGCAGGGCATCCCCTGCAACCGCGCGGACCGCGCCAAGGAGGGCACGTTCATCGTGCCCGGAGTGATCCGTCGCGGCGGCGTGACGGTGTCGGTGAGCACCTCCGGCCAGGTGCCCGCGCTCACGCGCCACCTCAAGCGCAAGCTCTCGTCCGCTCTGGGTGACGAGTGGGGCGGACTCGCGGAAATCCTCGCCGTGGTACGCGAGCGACAGGGGTTCAAGGGCCCGAGCGACGCCCTGCCCTACGAAGCCCTCGCCGCGCGGGTGCGCGAGCAGGGCGTGGAGGCGGCACGCCGCATGGCCGACGAGATCGTGGCGGGGAACCGGGGGGCCGATGCACCATCCGGCCCCGCACCCACCAAGAATCCTGTAGGGGGGACGCATGCGTCCCCCCTACAGCCGGTATTATTGGTGGGTGCGGGGCCCGGCGACCCGTCGCTGCTGACCTTGGGCGCCGCCGAAGCGTTGCGGCACGCGGAGGTGGTCCTGTACGATCGTCTGGCCTCACAGGCGGTGCTGGAAATGGTGCCGCCGGCGTGCGTGCGCGTGCCGGTGGAAAAGCGCGGCCACTTCGAATCGCTGCGGCAGGACGGCATCAACGCCCTGCTGATCGAACACGCGCGCTCCGGCAAGCGCGTGGTGCGCCTCAAAGGCGGCGATCCCTTCGTGTTCGGCCGCGGTTATGAAGAGGCCCTCGCACTTGAGGCCGCCGGCCTGCCCTGGCGGGTGTTGCCGGGCATTTCCTCGTCGGTGGCGGTGCCCGCCCTGGCGGGCATCCCCCTCACCCACCGCGGGACCGCACGTTCATTCGCCGTAGCCTCGGGCGTGGCCGGACACGACGTCAACCAGGATTTCCCCAAGGCCGACACACTGGTGCTGCTGATGTCGTTGTTCCGGCTGGAGGAGATCGTCCCGATCCTGCTGGCCAAGGGCTACGCGCCCGGGACCCCCGCCGCGGCCATCCAGGACGGTTCGATGCCCGACCAGCGCGTACTCCGCGCCACGCTGGCCACGCTGCGGGAGGAAACCGCGAAGGCGGGATTCGATTCGCCCACGTTGGTGGTCATTGGCGAAGTTGTGGGCCTTGGGGGAAAAGCAGAAAGCAGAAAGCAGAAAGCAGAAAAGGGGAACGAATCGCTCCCCGCGTAAACTCAGGAGCCAGCGCAGGAATGGAGAAACCGTCGATCCAGCGTTTTTGTGTTCCTTTCTGATTTCTGACTTCTGATTTCAGATTTCTCTACCTTTACCCCCCATGCCCCGTTTCTACGTCACCACGCCCATTTATTACGTCAATGACGTGCCGCATATCGGGCACGCCTACACCACGATCCTGGCGGACGTGCTGGTCCGCTACAAGAAATTGTTCGGCCGGGAGACCTACTTCCTCACGGGTACCGACGAACACGGGCAAAAGGTCCAGCAGGCGGCGGCGAAGCGCGGCATCGATCCCAACGACACCGACGCCCTGCGGGCGTACTGCGACGGGTATGCCGCGCGGTTCAAGGAGGCGTGGGAGGGGTTGAACATCGGCTACGACCGGTTCATCCGCACCACGGAAAAGGCGCACGTCGACTTCGTGCGCGCGCAGTTCGACAAGCTTCAGGCGGCCGGGTACATCTACACCCAGGAATACGCCGGCTGGTATTCGACGACGGAAGAGCGCTTCTTCAATGAAGACGAACTGGTGGACGGCAAGGATCCCATCAGCGGTCGCGCCGTCGAATGGATCACGGAGAAGAACTACTTCTTCAGGATGTCATCGTTCAAGCAACGCTTGATCGACCACATCGAAGCCAACCCGGGCTTCATCGTCCCCGAGTTCCGCAAGAACGAAGTGCTCGGATTCCTGCGCCAGGACCTGAACGACCTGTGCGTCAGCCGTCCCAAGTCGCGCCTCGTCTGGGGCGTGACGCTGCCCTTCGACGAAGACTATGTCTCGTACGTCTGGGTGGACGCGTTGCTCAATTACGTGACGGCGACCAAACTCGGCAGCCCGAACGACCCGAACGCGCCGGAGTGGCCCGCCTCGCTGCACCTGATCGGCAAGGACATCCTCACGACGCATGCGGTGTACTTCACCACCATGCTGATGGCCCTCGAGCTGCCGCTGCCGCAACAGATTCTCGCACACGGGTGGTGGTTGATCGACAATGCCCGCATGAGCAAGACCACGGGAAACGTGGTGAGCCCGCTGGCCATGAAGGACAAGTTCGGCGCCGATGCGTTCCGTTTCTTCCTCATCCGCGCCATGGTGGTGGGGCAGGACGCGTCGTTCACGGAAGAGGTGTTCATCAACACCATCAACGCGGACCTTGCGAACGATGTGGGCAATGGCCTGAGCCGCGTGCTCAAACTCGGGGAAGGTGTGGGTTCCGTGTTGTCTGTCTTGTCGCCGCGCACTTCCGTCGATGAAGAACTCGTCGCGGCCGCCGCGCGCGCGCGCGCGGAAGTTCCCGCAAAGGCCGATGCCGTACAGCTCAGCGCTGCGGTGGAAGATGCCCTGACGATCTTCCGCGCGGTCAACCGTTACTTCGAAACCACCGCCCCCTGGAAACTCGCGAAAGGCTCGGACGAAGACAAGGAACGCCTCAAGGTCGTGCTGTGGCACGCCGCCGAAGCCCTGCGCCTCGGCTTCACCCTCCTCCACCCCGTCATGCCGGGCAAGATGGATGAGGCTCTCGCGGCACTGGGTTTCACCTTCGCGGAAAGCCGCACGCAACTCGCGTGGCGCACGGCCGGAATGTTCAACCTCTCGCCCATCAGCCCTCTGTTCCCCCGTATCGAAGTCAAGAAGGACGTTTTGAAAAATCCGGCGTCCGGCCAAACCGCCGCGCCGTCGGATCCCTTCGCCGTGATCGATCTGCGCGTGGTGAAAATCCTCTCGGTGGAAAATCACCCGGAAGCCGAAGCGTTGTATGTCCTGAAGGTTGACGCGAACGAAGCGGAACCGCGCACCGTGTGCGCCGGGCTCCGGAAGTATCTGACCGCCGAGGAACTCACCAGCCGCACGGCGGTGCTGGTGGCCAACCTCAAGCCCGCCAAGCTGCGCGGCATCGAGAGCCACGGCATGCTGCTGGCGACGGCGCCGGGATCGGATGATGTAGGGGCAAATAATTATTTGCCCCTACAATTGGTGAACCCCGGCGACGCGGCCGTCGGTGACGCCGTCTCCGCAGCGGGCGTCGACCGCGCCCCCAAGGCCCAGATCAACATCAAGGAGTTCGACAAGGTCACCTTGTCGGTCCAAGACGGGGTCGTGACCTACGCGGGCAAGGCCCTGACGACGCCCCAAGGCCCCCTCACCGCCGCCGCGCCGGACGGGGCGACGGTACGGTGACGACGCGATGTAAGGGGGAATGTAAGGGCGAATGTCATTCGCCCTTACATTCCCACCCCGGCCGGCGCGGCCTCCACCCCCAAAAAACCATCCTTTTCCCTTTTCTACCTTTAGGGACTTGCCAATTTCATTACCAGAATCGAACCGTATGACAGATCAGTTTGAGGGCGCGAAGCCCAACCCCTACGCCAATGCCGACAAGTTCACGATCATCGAGCCGCAGCCCCCGCTGCCGGATCTGACGATCGATCAATTGCCGGAGAACCTGCGGGCCATCGTGGAGGCCCAAGGCTGGACCGACCTGATGCTGGTGCAGAAGAAGGCCGCACCCTACATCCTCAACGCGCAGGACATCATCGTGCAGTCCAAGACGGGCTCCGGCAAGACCGGGGCCTTTTTGCTGCCCCTGCTGCAGGTGATCGAGAAGGACCACAAGTATCCGCAGCTTCTGGTGATGCTGCCCACCCGCGAGCTCGCGCTGCAGGTGCATGAAGAAGCCGTGAAGTTCGGCGCGCCGCTGGGCATCAAATCCGTCGCGGTGTATGGCGGTGTCGCCTATCAGCCTCAGCTCGATGCCTTCAAGGAAGGCGTGCACATCGTGGTCGGCACGCCGGGTCGTGTGCTCGATCACATCATGAACGGCAAC
>CAZKRC010000165.1:0-4522 GCA_964555105.1 uncultured Bifidobacterium sp.
CGGGGAAGTTCGTCACGTTCCCGGGGATGTTCGCGCCCGACGCCGTGGTGTTCAGGGTGATGGTACGATGGCCCGACCAGTCGGCGTAAGGACCGCTAATGGACGGGGTTTCGGTGGAACCGATGACCAACGGATGGGCGACACCGGACAAGGTATCCGCACGGCTGGTCAGAAACGTGAGTTTCACATAGTTGGAGTCGCGCGCGACGGTGGAGATGCGGACCTCGTCCATCCAGCCGTGCCAGCCGCCCATGACCGTGGAGTCGCCGGCATCGATGCTCGCACCCCCAAGGTACCACGGGCTGGCGGACGCCACAGGCGCGGTTCCGGGAATGACCTTGTAGCGCGCCGAATCGAGCGTCATGCCGGTGGGGCCGTCGACCGAGGGAACGTTCCAGAAATCACGTTCGCGATTGCGGTAGATGGTCCAGTTGGTGCCGTCCCACACCGAGGTCACGAACTGCCAGTGGTGTTGTTCACCCCAGGGAGCGATGGGGCCAGCGATGTTGTTCGCGCCACCGGCACTATAGTGGTTCTGTTCCGAACCGCCGTCCAGAGCGGCCGTCCGCGCGAACCAGGCCTTGCCGCTGGCGCCGCCGCTACCTTGCGCCACGATGTGCTTGGTGCCGGGCGAGCTGTTGCCGTTGTTCCCGATGCTGGAGTAGATCCAGGCTTCGATGGTGAGCGGACCACTGCTGCGCAGGGGGTGCCCGGCCGCGGGCGAGAACTTGATGAAGTTTTCCGCGGGAGTGCTGTTATCGGTGCCGTCATTGCTGCTGCCGAAGGCGCGCACGTTGAGGCCACTCTTGGCGGTCACGAATCCGTTGCCGGCCTGCTCGCCGGTGGTGGTCGACGTGCCTGTCGCCGTGCCGGGCAGGGCGCTGTTGGCGGCGTTGACGATGGTGGAAGTCGTTTCGTTCAGGTGGAAGACCGCCTGATAACCTGCGCTGGCGGGGAATACGGCGGCACCGTTGGACTTCGAGGTTTCACCCGTCTTGCCCCAGTATACGCGGAAGTTGGCGGCGTTGGTGCTGTTCGCGCCGACGCTGTCCGCCAGAACCCACAGGTGAAGCGCGCCGTCCGCGCCGGTTTTGAGATATTCGATCTCGAAGGGAACGTCCGTGGTGCCGTCCGCCTTGGTGACGCGAATGTCGGAACCGTTGGCCTGTACCTGCGTCGTCGCATTGCTGAGCATGTCCGGGTGTGCGGAGGCCTTGAAGCGCACCGACAACGGGATGTTCTTGACGGGCTGGGAAAGCCCCATGCCCGCCGTGCTCAAGGTTACCGGACGGTAACTTGCCCAAGACGTATAATCTGCAGCGTGAACGAACGAGGTCATTGCACCCAGCAACAACAACGTTCGCACAGGTCGAATCGAAAACTTCATACTTCCCCCATAAAACGTGGTTTCTGATGAAAAGGAGAACCGCAACCGGCCACGGTTCGGGAAATCCTTCATCTTCTTAAAGTAACGCGAAGCCCGGGATCCCACCCGCCATATGTGAATCCACAAAGGTCCGCGTCGCCCTCAGACGTCAAGCGACAGGGTGCGTATTCTCCATGAAGTGCGGGTTTTTACGGTTTAAGCCCTATAAGCGCCACTTTCAGGACGGTGTGCCTATGATCGGAATGAAGTGTTGACGGATTTTAAGTCCTCATTTTTTTTGCGAAATCACGTGTTCAAACGTTTGAAATGTGTCCGGGGCTCCGTTCCGTTCCTTCACGGGTGGGGAACAAAAAACCCCCGCCGTTTCCGGCGGGGGTTTTCGCAGCCGGCCTCCGGATGAGGCCCTGTTTTTCAGCGGACTATTTCTTGACGCTTCCGCGCACGGCCTCAACCACCTGACCGTCCATCTCCGCCCGGAGGCGGACGATGTACATGCCCGGTGCGACCGGCTGACCCTTCAGGGTTTTGCCGTTCCAGGTCAGCTCGCCGACCTTGCTGGCCGCCGGGTTGATCGTGTGCGTCCACACTTGCTTGCCCTGCACGTCCGTGATGGTCATGCTGAGCTTCTCGGTGATGGCGATCGCCGCTGTCGGGAGGCGGTAGGTGTAAGGCCTGTGTGCACCGTCCATGTGGATGGCGAACGCACTCGGCAGAGCCAGCCCCGTGATCGTCGCGGTGGCGGTGTTGGACACGGGACTACCGCCCGCGCTGTTGGTCGCCACCACGGTGAACGTGTGCTGACCCACCGGCAACTCCATGATGGAGCAGGTGAGCGCACCGGTGGTGGTGCAGGTCTTGTTGCTGGGTGCCGCGGTCACCGTGTAATTGGTGATGTTGGCGCCGCCGTTATTCGCAGGTGCTGTCCAGCTGAGGACGACGGTTCCCTGCTGGGTCCCGCTGACCGTAGCCATCAGGTTTTGGGGAGCGGTGGGAGCGCTGGGGGCGGTCACACCGATGTTGGTGAAGGCCTGCATCAGCTTTTGGCTCTCGTAGGACAGCTTGATCCAGTTGGAGTCGCGCCGCACGCGGGCGACGGTGATCTCGTCCAGCGAACCATTCATGTAGCGCTGGTCGTTGTGGATACGGCCGATGTAGGCAAAGGCGCTGTCACCGAGACCCGTGACGTTGGCGCTCCCGCTGCTTCCCACGGAAACGCCGTCGACGTAGATCCGGATGGAATCGGCGACCGGGGTTTCAGCCGAAGCATAGCTGCCGACGACATGCTTCCAGGTGCCGGTGACGCAGGTCTCTTCCGCATCGATGAAGAACTCGCTGTCGCCGGTGGGCGGGCCGATGGTAAAGCGCCAGTTGGTGGTGGTGTTGCCGGTGTGCAGCGCGTACTGGCGGCCCGGCGGGACATCGCCGTTGACGTATTTGGAGAACGCGGCGATGCGCGCGTCGCAGGAGGTGGGGTTCACCCAGGCGGAGATCGTCAGGGCGCCGGTGCCGGTGTTCAGGTTCAGCGCCGTGTTGTCGGTGCCGATCTGGTACCAGTTGGTGCCGCCGTCGAAGGTCTTGCCGGCACCGATGAGCGAGGTGGCGTTGTGCGTCGGGGCTGCGGTCGAGGGGATACCTGCGTTGCCACTGCCCGTCGCGTCCACGACGTTTCCGCTCGCTTCGTTCAGGTGCCACACGGCGGCGAAGCCGTTGGTGGTATCGAACACCGCGGGGCCGTTCGACTCGCTCACAGCGTCGGCGTTTCCGTAGTGCATGCGGAACGCCGCCACGGAGTCGTTGCCTTTGACGGTGTCAAGCTTGACCCAAATGGCCGCGGCGTTCGCACTCCACGATTCGATTTCATACGGCAGGGCGGTGGAATCATCCATCTTCGAGAAGCGGATGCTGTTGCCCCCATTGGCCGCGGAGAGGATGGCCGATTCGGCGGAGCCGAGGCGCACCAGCACGGGGAAGTCGTACACATCGGCCGGGATGTTCGCGCCCGAAGCCTTCGTGTTGGTGGTGATGGTGCGCTCACCGGACCAATCATCATAGGGGCCGGCGGGAGTCGTGGGAGCCGTAGGCTCCGTTGGCGGAGCCGTCGCGCCGGAAGGAGCCCCGACGCCGACTTCATTTTCAGCCATGACGACGAAGGTATAGAAGGTGCCATTGGCCAAACCTTCGACCGTGCAGCTCAAGGCACCGGTGGTGGTGCAGAACAGGGCGCTGTTGTTGGACACTTCCGCACGGTACCCGGTGATGGGCTTGCCGCCATTGTTGGCCGGAGCCACCCATGTGACGGTGGCCTGGGCGTTGCCCGCGACCGCGGTTACGCTGGTAGGCTGACCCGGAGCCGTGTACACCGGCTGCCCGATATTGGTCAGCGTGTTCTCGGCCTTTTGGTTCTCGTAGCTCAGCTTGATCCAGTTGGAGTCACGAACGACATTTGAAGCCGTGACTTCGTCAATGCGGCCGATGAAGGCGCGCTGGATCGTGTTTTCCGGAAGAGCGCCGATATGCACGTCCTTTGTGACATCACGGCCGCTTTCGCTGGTGATCTCACCGTAAGAGGCGATGTTGGCAAGGACGCCGTTAATGTAGATGCGTCCCGTTGCATTTGCGGTAGTGCCTTCCCATGTCCCAGTGACGAGACGCCAGACGCCCACACCGGTTTGTGCCGTGATGGTGTTTTCGGCAGCGTTGGTGGCAGTGCTGTGCCAGGAACCACCGACATGCGTCATAACGTCATAGTGCTTGTTGGCGTTTCCATAGATGCCAATGCCGTACTGGGTGTTGCCCTTGTTGATGATGGCATGACCATTGTTGTTGGCAGTGGTGATGCTGTCGGAGTAGACCCAGGCGGAAAGCGTGAAATTGCTGGCGGCGGCGAAGTTCAGCTTGCCGTTGGCGCTGTTCGGGATGGACAGGTAGTTGGCGGTGGTGCTGAAGGCACGGGCGTTGCCGATGAGGCCGGCCTGGCTGGGAACGGTGCCCGTAGCAGCGGCGTTCAGGCCCGCATCGCCTGCAGCATTGATTTCACCGGAGGTGCCGTTCATGTGCCAGACCGCGACGAAGCCGTTGGTGGTATCGAACACGGCCGCGCCGTTGGACTCGCTATCGGCTGAGTTGTTGGCCCAG
>CAZKRC010000166.1:0-4428 GCA_964555105.1 uncultured Bifidobacterium sp.
AGGCGCGGGCCGGGCGGAATCGAGATCTGCGCGCTCTTGAGCTTTTCGGGCGTGCTTTTCTCCAGCAGCTCCTCGTACGAGGCCAGACGCGCCTTGCCCTTGCTCTGGCGGGCCTTGGGCGACATGCGCACCCACTCCAGTTCGGCCTTGAGCTGGCGCTGGCGGCTGCTTTCTTCCTTCTCTTCCTGCTTGAGGCGCGTGGCCTTCTGCTCCAGCCACGAGGAATAGTTGCCCTCGTAGGGATAGCCGCGACCGCGGTCGAGTTCCAGAATCCAGCCCACCACGCTGTCGAGGAAGTAGCGATCGTGGGTCACGAGAATCACCGAACCCTTGTAGGCGGCGAGGTGGGTTTGCAGCCAGGCCACCGACTCGGCGTCCAGGTGGTTGGTGGGTTCGTCAAGCAGCAGCAAGTCGGGCTTCTCGAGCAGCAGCTTGCACAGAGCCACGCGGCGCTTCTCGCCACCGGACAGGTTGGCCACACCGGAGTCTCCGGGAGGCAGGCGCAACGCGTCCATCGCGATCTCGAGGTGGCGGTCGAGATCCCAGGCGTCCGCCGCCTCGATCTGGTCCTGCAGTTTCGACTGCTTCTCCAGCAGCTTGTTCATCTCGTCGTCGCTCATCTCCTCGCCGAACTTCAGCGAGATCTCGTTGAAGTCGGAGAGCAGCTTCTTCGTCGACGCCACGGCGAGCTCCACGTTTTCCTTCACCGTGAGGTTCGGGTCGAGCTGCGGCTCCTGCGACAGGTAGCCGACGGTGCGGCCGGATTCGATCCAGGCTTCGCCGTCGAAATCCTTGTCGATGCCGGCCATGATCTTCATCAGCGTGGACTTGCCCGCGCCGTTGTAGCCGATCACGCCGATCTTCGCGCCGTAGTAGAACGAAAGGGACACGTTGTCCAGCACCTTTTTCGACGGCGGATAGGTTTTGGAAACGCGGTTCATGTAGTAGATGAATTTTTCAGCCATGAAATCCTCAGGGAAAAGCGGAATGGGGTGGGGATGTGCGGGAGGGCCCCGTTGTGCGCCGCAGCGGGAAAATGAGGGCCTAACCACCCGATTTTGTGGGTTTTAGGGTATAAATGTAGGAAGAATCAACAAAGGCATTTGCAGGGGGTGAAGCCCGCGTCGCGGGGGTGGAGTATGTTCTGCCTCCGGGTGCGGGGCCGGTCGCGTCGTGCCGGCGCGCGCGCGGTTCTTCCCGACTAAACTGGTTCGTCCCCGAACAGGGGGAGCGTCTCTTCCCGTGCGCGCGCCACGGGTGTCCCGAGGTGCGGGCGTGGGGGATTGGTGCTGGAAATGTGCCACACCCGCCATCCTTGTTCCCGAAACCAGTCCGCCAGCAGGCCGCGGTGGCAACGCGCCCAGGATCCCTCGGCGCACATCATCGCCGTGCGTTCCCCACGGGCGAGGCGGGCCAGCGTTTCCACCGCGGCCCGGAACTCCGCCGTCTCCATGTAGTCGGCATAGCCTCGAAAGGAGGGGTGCCGCCACGCAAGATTGGTGGAGTCGGGACGAGGTGAACGGCGGCCGCCGAGAGCGGGGAAGTGATGGTAATGGATGCCCGCCTCGGCGAGCGATGCGGCCAGCGCGGACGACTCGAATTGCGGATGGCGGCGCGAGCCGGGAAACCGCCTGACATCGGCGATGCAGGTGATGTTGTGCGCCTGCAGGAATTCCAGGAAGTCCGTCAGGGGCAACACGGAATGGCCGATGGTCCAGACTTCGGGAGTCATAAAGACAAGATACGAGGGATGAGCGCGCCGCAGAAGTGGGAGGACACCGCCTTCAATTACAGGTGTTCGCGCGCCGGATGTCTTATATTCATTGTGATATCATGAACAACAAGATTCTTTTCGCCTTCAGCCTGTCCTGCTTTGCCGGAGCTTGGGCCTCCGACACGACCATTGCGTATGGCGGGGGGCGCAAGTATGGGACATTCGTGATGGACGGACGCTCCAACATCACGTCCACGGCGCGGACGGATGTTCCCGACACCGTACGTTTCGCGAACGGCTTGACGTTGACGCGCGTCGTTTCTCAGGGGGGCTCCTGCATTCTGGGTTGCAGTTATCCCGTTCAAACCGCGATCGCGTTCCATGCTGACAGCGGCTCCATTGGTTTCGGAAACGATACCGTGGTGGGCTGGAACGAGGCGGTGGATTTCCCACCGTCGTTGAAGCCTCTGGATTCGATCGGATCGATGGCTCTAAGCCCCTGTTATGGCGGCGGGCCTTATGGAGTGGGACTGTTTGTTTCGAGCGATGACGCGAGTTCCTTGGGGAGCGCCTGCGCCGACATCAGTACGTTTCGTGCGCTGGCGGGAAACGATCGCATCATCTTCCATCGCCAAGGCAACGTCTTTGTGAAGATTCAGGTCGCGGGATTCGAGATCGACCCGACCGATTGTGTAGCGGGACATCCGCTTTACAAGTGTTCGCGAGGAGACAAGATCGTGTTCCGTTACGTGATCACCGATGACAGCAGGGGCCATTTCGGGACAGACGTGATCTCGCTGAAACCCCGTACGTCGCCGTCGAAGGCTGCTGGTACGGGCATGAAGGTCTGGAAAACGAATCTGTATTGGTTGGTTCTGGGGCGGCGTATCGACACTCCGGCTTCTCGCTAAAGGGCTCATCCCTTGTTGTCGCCTTCGTGACATTTCCCTTCCGGCTGCTGATGCGGCCGGCCCCGAAACGCCTGCGGATCCCGCGGGCGTTTTCGCTTTAAGGGCACCCCCCGCCGCGAGCTTGAAAAACCGGGGGACGGCTGCCGGTGCCGCGTGCCCGCAGCCGGGAGGGCTTGTAGAGTGTTTTCCAGAAAGACTGGAGGCACCGATGAATCCTGAACAACCCTCGTCCCGCTCCGAAGACTGCCCGCCGCCCCCGCAGAAAGACACCACGCCGCGCGGGCGGCACGACCCCATCCTCGACCCTCACCGCCACGGCAAGGAGGTCGACGCACCGGGAAAACCGGGCCCCGCCGCGCGTGACTCGGACAATGGCGCCTCGAAAGATGTGCGCGACCGGGGCAACAACGGGAATCCGGCACAAAGCGCGGGCCGCGTCAGCATGCGTGAGCAGAACGCGGCGCCGGCCACCCCGGGTGAACCGGAGCCGTGACCAACCCACCCGGCCGGCGCGGCCAGCCCCCATGAGGCTGCC
Organism: uncultured Bifidobacterium sp.; assembly: GCA_964555105.1. Classification (GTDB taxonomy): domain Bacteria; phylum Fibrobacterota; class Fibrobacteria; order UBA11236; family UBA11236; genus UBA11236. The sequence continues at coordinate 3,161 of CAZKRC010000166.1, forward strand.
CCGAGGCGGACGGGCATCCCCCGTCCGCGCCCCCCGCGCCTCGTCTCCCCGCCCGGCGGAACGCCGTTCCCCCCATGAATAATCCTGCAGCTTCGTCGACCGACCCTTTTGTCGGCCTGACCAGGGAACGTTCGGACGGTTTACTGCACAAAGTTTCACCGAATCACTAGTTTTGCCTGATCCTTTTCGCATGATGGCCATCGCATGATCAAGAAGACCTCACAGAAGCCGAAGCCCGCGCTTTCGGTCGTCAAATCCGCTCCGTCGCCGGCCAGGACCGTGCCCGGCGCACCCATTCTCGAACCGGCGGGCGATCATGTGATCCGCGTGCGCGGGGCGAAGGCGCACAATCTGAAGAACGTGGATATCGATATTCCCAAGGACAAGTTGGTGGTGATCACGGGGCTGTCGGGTTCGGGGAAGTCGTCGCTGGCGTTCGATACGATTTATGCCGAAGGCCAGCGTCGCTACGTGGAGTCGTTGTCTTCGTACGCGCGACAGTTTCTGGGCATGATGGAGAAGCCCGATGTCGATTTGATCGAAGGGCTCTCGCCCGCGATTTCGATCGACCAGAAAAGCGCGGGACACAATCCGCGGTCGACGGTGGGTACCATCACGGAGATCTACGACTACCTGCGCCTGATGTATGCCCGCGTGGGGCACGCGCGCAGCCCGGTGACGGGCAAGCGGCTCAAGAGCCAGACGGTGCAGGAGATCGTGGACGCGATCGCGGCGCTGCCGTCGCGCACGGGGACCGGCTCTTCAAAGGACGCGGGAAGCGGCGAGGTGAAGATCCTTCTGTTGGCACCGCTGGTGAAGGATCGCAAAGGCACATACGAAGATCTTTTTCAACGCTACCTGCAGCAGGGGTTCGTGCGCGCCCGCGTGGACGGGCAGGTGTACCAGCTCGAGGAGAAGATCAAGCTCGATCGTTACGTGAAACACAACATCGAGCTGGTGGTGGATCGTCTCGGCATCAAGCCGGGCGCGCATGAGGACGAAGCGTTCAAGAAGCGCCTGACCGATTCGGTGGAGCTGGCGTTGCGTCATGCCGAGGGCGAGCTGTACGTGCACCTGGTGGATCCCGACGGCAAGAAGGGGGAGGACGTGTACTTCTCCGAACGGCTGGTGGATCCGGCGACGGGGCAGTCGTTCCCGGAGATCGAACCGCATACGTTCTCGTTCAACTCGCCGCACGGCGCGTGCCCGGCCTGCAACGGCCTGGGATTCATCAAGGAAGTGGACGTGCGCGCGTTGTTCGACATGGA
>CAZKRC010000167.1:0-4420 GCA_964555105.1 uncultured Bifidobacterium sp.
GCCTTCGTTGAGCGCGCCGGCCTTGTAGTCCTTGCGGTTGGTGCGGTGGATCAGCGTGATGTCGTGGCCCTTGGCGGCCATTTCGTCGACGAGGGCCTGGGCGATGGCGTCGGAGCCGTCGATCGAATCGTCGAGCACCTGGATCTCGTGCTTGCCCTGCGGGTATTCGAGCGCGCACACCGCGCGGATCAAACGTTCGATGACGTTCGCCTCATTGAACACGGGAAGCTGCGTCGTGACCACGGGCAAACGATCCATGCCGCCGGTGGCGTAAAAGCGGCGCAAGGCGCGCCGGTCCCCGACGACCTGCTGGCGGTGGTTCCGCAAGAAGATGTAGAGCAGCCAGTAACAGTTGATTCCGTAGGTGAACAGACCGATCGACGCGATCGCGTAAAGTCCGAAAATGGAATACAACACCGTGTTCGACAGCATTATGGATTTCCCGGTGGGCTGGAGGGGTTCGTGCGCGGCGACAGGAGTCCCTGCGGGTTTGTCACCCTGGGGAGGCAATGGACGCTTTCACGTCTCCTGTCGCGGATCGGCACGGGTAAAATTTAGTACTGCAACGCAATAATACCTCTTCGCGCGCCAGCTTTCTTTTGGGGGAGGAACACGCCGTTTGTAACGAATTGTCGGGAGGCATTCCGCATGAGGAGGATGGGGGGGGCAGGGCCTTGCGGCCCGGTTAAACACAGGGCCTTGCGGCCCGGTTAAACACAGGGCCTTGCGGCCCGGTTAAACACCAAGGCCTGCGGCCCGGTGGGGGCGGGGAACGGGTGGGCGCGCGGCGCCCGTCGTGCGCGCTCTCCTTTTCGGCGCGCATCCTGGTGCCGCGCGCTATCTTTCGGAGATGCCCGAAACTCCCGAGGTCCCCGACCACCGCGACGCGGGCGAAGCCTCGCGTCGCTTTACCCCCCGACTCGCACCCGGAATCCTGCTGGCCGCACAGGAAGTGCTGGAGGATCCCCATTTCCGGGATACCATCGTTCTGCTGTGCCAGTATGGAGAGGAAGGCGCTTACGGGCTGGTGTTGAATCGCCCGTCGCACATGCCCTTGCGGGAGATTTTCGAACATCCGCCGGAAGGCGGGTCCGGGGTGCGGCGCGTGTACATCGGCGGGCCCGTACAACCCACCGAGCTGCAGATCCTGCAGTTGGGCGAGCCGGCGGTCGAGGACACGATGGAGATCGCGCCCGGAGTCCATATGGGAGGCCAGTGGGAGTCGCTGGAGGAGATCCTCGCGCCGGAGCCGGATGATCTGAGACTCTTTCTCGGTTATGCCGGTTGGGGAGAGGGACAGCTCGAAACCGAAATCAAGGCGGGTGCGTGGGAGGTCGTGGAAGCGGATGTCCAGAGGCTCCTGACCGCGCCGGAAACGGAGTGGGCGACCGGGTCGGGGCAATTGCGCCGTTTTTTGGCCGCAGGTGGCGCCGGTGGCTTTGGGGCCTGATTGGCCGATGAAATTTCTGTCCCGGATTGAAAAAATCCTGGCATGAACCGGGGAAAACGTTCTTATTTTTTCCCCCCTGCTTCGGAAAAACCGGTCCGTCCGGCTCCGGCGTTCTTAACCCCCTGAACCGTTTCAGCGAAGTTGTCCGTAGCGAAGTTGTTCGAGTTCCTGGACGCATTTTCTGTCTGTTTTATTCGTATGGAGAGAGGCGGTCTGTGATGGAATCCTTGTTTCCCCGCTCTGAAGGATTGTATGACCCACGTTATGAACACGATGCCTGCGGCGTCGGGTTCGTGGTCCACATCAAGGGGAAACGTTCCCATGACATCGTGGCCCAGGGCATCCAGCTGCTGGTCAATCTCGAACACCGTGGCGCCGCGGGCGCGGAGCACAATTCCGGCGACGGCGCGGGCATCCTGACCCAGATCCCCCACAAGTTCTTCGCCAAGAAGGCGAAAGAGCTCGGTTTCGAGCTGCCCGCCGCCGGCGATTATGGCGTCGGCATGCTCTCGCTGCCGCAGCCCGGCCCCGACCAGGAGGCGGTCAAGGCCTTGTTCGTGAAGTGCGCGGCCGAATGCGGCCAGGAGATCCTGGGCTGGCGCGACGTCCCGACCGCGAACCACGAGATCGGCGAATCGGTGAAGTCCGTGGAGCCTTCCTACCGCCAGGTGTTCTTCAAGAGAGGTGCGGACGCCGCCGATTCCGCCGCGTTCGAACGCAAGCTCTTCGTGGTACGCAAGTTCGCCGAGCGCACCATTCGTGAAAGCGGCCTGCCGGGCGCCGAACATTTTTACGCGGGCTCGTTGTCGAGCAGAACCATCGTTTACAAGGGCCTGTTCACCTCGACCCAGGTCTTCGGCTACTTCGCCGATCTGACCGACGCCGACTTCGAGTCGGCGCTGGCGCTGGTGCACAGCCGCTTTTCGACCAACACCTTCCCGACCTGGCCGCTGGCCCATCCCTTCCGCTACATCGCGCACAACGGCGAGATCAACACGTTGCGCGGCAATGAGAACTGGATGCGCGCGCGCGAGTCGTTGCTGGAGTCGAAGCTGTTCACCAGGGACGAGATCGCGAAGCTGCTGCCCATCATCGACCCGACCGGGTCGGACTCGGCCAAGCTCGACAACGTGGTGGAACTCCTGCTCATGGCCGGGCGCAGCCTGCCGCACGTGATGGCGATGCTGATTCCCGAAGCGTGGGAAAAGGATCCCGACATGAGCGCGGAAAAGCGCGCCTTCTACGAGTACCACGCCACGATCATGGAGCCGTGGGACGGCCCCGCCTCGGTGGCCTTCACCGACGGCGAGATCATCGGCGCGACGCTGGACCGCAACGGCTTGCGGCCTTCACGCTACCAGCTCACCACCGACGACGTGCTGGTGATGGGCTCGGAAGCGGGCGTGCTGGCGTTTCCGCCCGGGGACATCGTGCTTAAAGGCCGCTTGCAGCCGGGCAAGATGTTCGTGGTGAGCCTGAAGGAAGGGCGCATCATTCCCGACGAAGAGATCAAGCACACCCTGGCCGCCCGCCAGCCGTATGAAGAATGGCTGCGCAAGGGCAAGATCGACCTCGCCAACCTGTCGCCCTCGCGCGAGATCAAGCAGCCGGCGCCGGAGACGGTGGTTCGTCGCCAGAAGTTCTTCGGCTACACGCTGGAGGATCTCAAGATCCTGATGTCGCCCATGGTGAACAACGGCGAAGAGGCCCTGGGTTCGATGGGTACGGACACGGCCCTGGCCGTGCTCTCGGACAAGAGCCGCAATCTCTTCGACTACTTCCACCAGTTGTTCGCGCAGGTGACCAATCCTCCGATCGACAAGGATCGCGAAGAGATGGTCATGTCCCTGACCACCTTCGTGGGCAAGGAAGACAACCTGCTCGAGGAAACCGCGGCGCACTGCCGTACGATCGAGCTGCCGCACCCCGTGCTGACCAACGACGAGCTGGAGCGCTTGCGCTGGGTGGACAAGAACCATTTCCAGGCGAAGACGATTCCCATCGTCTTCAAGGCCGAAGGCGGACACAACCGCCTCGAAAGCGCCCTCGCCCGCATCCGTCGGCTCGCCACGGAAGCGGTGCAGGAAGGCTACAACGTGCTCGTGCTGTCCGACCGACCGGTCGATTCGGGCCACGCCGCCATTCCGTCCCTGCTGGCCGTCTCCGCGGTTCACCATCACCTGATCCGCGAGGGCCTGAGGGCCCGGTGCGGCCTGGTGATCGAGACCGGCGAAGCCCGTGAGGTGCACCATTTCGCCTTGCTGCTCGGCTACGGCGCAAGCGCGATCAATCCCTATCTGGCCTTCGAGAGCATTGAGGACATGCGTCGGCGCAAGCTGTTCAAGGACGGCCTGACCCTCGAAAAGGCGGAGCAGCACTATGTGAAGGCCGTGAACAAGGGCCTGCTCAAGGTGATCTCCAAGATGGGCATATCGACCATCCAGTCCTACATCGGGGCGCAGATCTTCGAGGCCGTGGGCCTCGGCAACGCGGTGGTGGATGAATACTTCACCGGGACGGCCTCGCGCATCGGCGGTCTCGACCTCGCCACCATCGAAGAGGAAACGCTGGTGCGCCATCGTTTCGCGTATCCCGATCACGAAGAGGAACCGCTCGACATCGAGGTCGGCGGGCAATACCAGTGGCGTCAGCGTGGCGAACGCCACATGCTCACGCCCGATGTGGTGCACAAGCTGCAACACGCCGTGCGCACGGACAACTACAAGTTGTACGAGGAGTACACGCGCCTCATCGACGTGCAGGGCGACGCTCCCATCACGTTGCGCGGCCTGCTCGACTTCGCCGCCGGCGCGCCGATCCCCCTTGAGGAGGTCGAGCCCATCGACGGCATCCTGAAGCGCTTCGCCAGCGGCGCGATGTCGTTCGGCTCCATCAGCTGGGAAGCGCACACGACACTCGCGATGGCCATGAACCGCATCGGCGCGCGTTCGAACACCGGCGAAGGCGGCG
>CAZKRC010000168.1:0-4355 GCA_964555105.1 uncultured Bifidobacterium sp.
CTCGATCTTTCCCGCCTTGATCTTGTACAGCGGGGGCTGCGCGAGGAAGAGCACGCCCTTCTCGATCAGCGGCTTCATGTAGCGGCAGAAGAACGTCAGCAGCAGCGTCTGGATGTGCGAACCGTCGACGTCGGCGTCGGTCATGATGATGATCTTGTGGTAGCGCAGCTTTTCGAACTTGAAGCCGGTGCCGTCCTCCGCGTCGGACTCGCCGATCCCGCAACCGATCGCCTGCGCCATGGTGGAGATTTCCTCGTTGGCGAGGATCTTGTCCATGCGGGCCTTTTCGACGTTCAGGATCTTGCCCTTGAGCGGGAGAATCGCCTGGAAGTTCCGGTCGCGCCCTTGCTTGGCGCTACCACCCGCGGAGTCACCCTCCACCAGGTACAGTTCGCATTCCTCCGGCTTGCGGGAGGAGCAGTCCGCCAGTTTGCCCGGCAGACCGCCACCCTCGAGCACGCTCTTGCGCCGGGCGAGCTGGCGCGCCTTGCGGGCCGCCTCGCGGGCGACGGCGGCGTTGTACACCTTGTCGACGATCTTGCGGGCGACGGCGGGATTCTCTTCGAGGAAGGTGGTCAGCAGTTCGAACGCCGCCGCCTCCACGATGCCCTTCACTTCGCCGTTACCGAGTTTGTGCTTGGTCTGGCCTTCGAATTGGGGCTCATGCAGTTTGACGGAAATGACCGCGACGAGGCCTTCGCGCATGTCTTCACCGCTGAGTTCCACGTCGTTCTTCTTGTTTTTGCCGAGAAGCTCCTTGGCCTTGGCGTTGATCCCGCGCGTCAGCGCCGACTTGAAGCCGGCCACGTGCGTGCCGCCGTCCACGGTGTTCACGTTGTTCACGAAGGAGAACATGCTTTCGGTGTAGCCCTCGTTGTAGCGGAAGGCGATCTCCAGCGGCATGCCCTGGGTTTCCTTCTCGAAGTGCACGGGCTTGTCGAACAGGGGCTTCTTGTTCGCATCCATGTACTCCACGAACGCGGCGATGCCGCCGGGAAACACGAACTCGTGGAAGCGATCCTCCTCGCGCTCGTCGCGCAAGGTGATGATCAGCCCCTTGTTGAGGAACGCGAGCTCGCGCAGGCGGGCGCTGAGCGTGTCGAAGTTGTAGGTCAGGTCCGTGAAGATCTCGTCGTCGGGCTGGAAACGGATGCGCGTCCCGCGCCGGTCGCCCGCCTCGCCGCGGAATTCACCCGCACCCTGCGGCTCGCCGCGGCGGAAGGCCTGGTAGAATTCCTTGTCGTCGCGCCAGACCGTGACTTCCATCAGGCTGGAGAGCGCGTTCACGCAGGAGACGCCCACGCCGTGCAAACCGGCGGACACCTTGTAGCCGCCTTCGCCGAACTTGCCGCCGGCATGCAGCACGGTCATGACCAGCTGCACGGTGCCGATCCCTTCGGTGGGGTGGATGTCGGTGGGGATGCCGCGGCCGTTGTCGGTCACCTCGATGGCGTTGTCCTTCGTGATGACCACGTCGATGCGCGTGCAGTACCCGGCCAACGCTTCGTCGACGGAGTTGTCCACGACTTCGTAGACGAGATGGTGAAGACCGCGCGTGTCCGTGGACCCGATGTACATCGCGGGGCGCTTGCGCACCGCCGCCAGGCCCTCGAGAACCTTGATGTCGCTTGCGCCGTAGCCTTTTTGTCCGTTTTCCATGGTCAATCCTTCGTTGTCAAAAAGGGCGAACCGTATTCGCCCGCTCGTCATGCCTGTCCAAATCCGTCATCCCTCACGGGATGCATTCATCGGGCGCTCCACCGGGACGCGACGCACGTTGCCATGCGCGACGCATCTTGCGCCGTACGCGACGCACGTCAGTGCGCCCCTACGGTGCGTTTGCGGTCACCGCAACCGCACCTCCCGCACCACGTTCGCTCCCAACACTTCGTTCGCCCTCTGCCGGATGGCGTCGCACTGGTAGTGCAGTTCGTTGCGCCACACCGCGCCATCCACCTTCACGTGGAGGACGAAATCCTTCAGGGACTCCAGCGCCGCGACCTGCGCCGCCCTGTCGCCCAAGACACGCGTCCACTGCTCGCGCAGCTTCTGCTCGTACATGAGAAAACCCAGACCTTGGGCCCGCAGGGATTCCTGCAGCGCGCCGCCGATGGGAACCGGTGTTCCGCCCATGTCAGGCCGCCCTTCTCACCACAACATCACAGCATCACATCATCGCACACCGTACCCCGGCGCGCGCACCGCCGGGCTTCGCCCGGCCCGTCCCCCCCGCAAACCGCCTTCGACGGAACTACGGATTCCGGATGCTTCCGTTTTCCATTTCGATCAGGGATTCCACCGCGAACGGCAGATCCTCGCGGCGCGGCGTGGCGATGAACGCCTGCCCACGCCCCGTGATGAGGGCGCCGAAACGCGCCCGCCGCCCGGGATCCAGCTCGGCGAACACGTCGTCGAGAATGAGGATCGGAGGCAAGCCCGTGCTCTCTTCGAGGAGGTGCGCGGCGGCCAGTTTAAGAGCCAGCGCGACCGATCTTTTCTGCCCTTGCGATGCGAATTCCCGCACCGATTTTCCATCAAGGAAAGTTAGCAAATCGTCCCGGTGAGGGCCGACCGAAGTCAGCCCCGTTTCCCGGTCGCGGACACGGCTTTCCCGCAGGCGCCCCACCAGCGTTTCAGTCAATAACGACACGGTTTCCAGTGTGGCGGGAACCGGTGTCACGGCCATGGTGAGAGCCTCGGCGGGACTCCCCGTCGCGGCTCCCGGCCGGTCTTCCGCGCCGACGATTTCGCGGTAGAATCCGGTGGCCAGGGGAGCCAGCTTCCGCACCCATTCGCGGCGCCTCATGATGATGCCCGCGCCCGCCTCGGCGAGCGTCGCCTCGTAGGCGTCCAGCAGTTCCTCGCCTTCGCGGAGGTTCCAGCGGAGGGTGGCGTTGCGTTGGCGCAACGCCAGGCGGTAGCGGCGCAGGACGTCGAGCGTGGAAGGGTCGAGCTGGCACAGGAGCACGTCCAGGAAACGGCGCCGCTCCTGCGGGCCGCCGCGCAGAAGGTCGAGATCCTCAGGGGTGAAGGCGACCAGCAGCAGGTGTCCGAGCAGGTCGCCGAGGCGGCGGCTCTCCAGCCCTTCGACCTTGACGCGCGTCGCGCCTTCGCGATACTCAAGCGATTGCACGTGCGGGCGCGTCCCGATGGTCGCCTCGCCGCGGAGCACGAAGGACGCGCCCTCGGCGCCGGCGGGGGCGCCCCAGGCGATGAGATCCTTGTCCTTGCGCGTGCGCGCGGAGTGCGCCAGCGCCAGAAAGTGGATGGCTTCGAGGAAGTTCGACTTGCCGTGTCCGTTGGGCCCGACCACGAGGTTGAGGCCGGGAGCGGGGCGTACGTCGAGGCCGTCGAGATTACGGAAATGATGAAGCGTCAAGCGGTCGAGATGCACAGGGGGAAGTTAGCACATGGAAGGCCTTACGGTGTAGTTGGTACCGTACCGTTCGGGCCTCACTTCGCCGTTGGTCGTTGGTGGTTGGTGGTTGGTGGTTGGTGGAAAACGGGAGGCCCTGTTGCGGCCGTGCCGCAAGGCCTCTACGCGCCCCCAAGCCCCTTGGGCCTCCCTTCCCGGCCGGGGAAGGCCTGAGGGACGGGGGCACAACCCTCACACCACCATCCCCCCTTTTATCGACACGGGATCCCGTCCCTCGTCGCAGCACACGGGAGCAGGATCCGAAGGCCAACCCAGAGAATATCCGAAGCCTTCAATACCGGGAACCAAACGGCTTGTGTTGGAGGCCTTACTCGGGTATCTCGAAATTCACCGTCGTGTTCGCGCCATGGCAGACATCCACCGTCGCAATGTTGACCTGGGTTTGAGCCAATACGGAATCCCCCAAACTGAGCGTGACGATGGTCGAACCTCTTTTGCTGAAGCAACGCTCTCCCGGAAGCAAGGTGTCGTTAAGCCCGCGATTAAGCGCGCTTAACGTATACGAGGAGTCTATAACGCTGGAACCGTTGATCGTGACACACAGGTTCGACCGTATTTCCGTAGAGCAGGTCCGATCTCCCAGGAAATCACAGGAAGCAATCAGAACCATGCATGCGGACACACCGACACTCGCCAATCCCGTTTTGTTTAAAAGCATTTCACGTATCCGTGGTTATCTGATGTCAACCCACTACTACAACCAAACCCGAATGAAGCCTCATGAATGTCCTCAATCCGGGCCCACAAAAAAACCGGCCTCTGTACGGAAGCCGGTTTGATGTCGGTCGGAACCGCTCGGTGGTCGTATGGGAACATGCGGGGGAACCGCATCCCGTGGTGGCGGATTACGCGGGGTTGTCGCGCTTGCCGCTGTTGTCGTATTCGATGCCGATCGTGCCGACGGGACAACCTTCCGCCG
>CAZKRC010000169.1:0-4345 GCA_964555105.1 uncultured Bifidobacterium sp.
CCGGAGCTGGGAACGCTGGTGAAGATCAAGCGGCTGTTCCCCGAACTGTCCGTGGACGAGGTGTTGGCGTAAGAGCATGCGATCGCATCTCAAGGTTTCCCACGCGGCGACCGACTGCCTGCCGACCCCCTGATTTGTTTAATCAGCGCGTACTTTAATTGTTTCATACCATCACGTTTTACGTGGAAAAACATGCTTCGCATTTTCGCTGCGCGCAGTATCTTCTGTTCGTCGTTTTCGGGTTGTGCCGGACGCAGACGACGAACAGAACATCCGGCACTGGGTAGGAGGAGTCATGGTTTCCAATAAAAAATCGGCAATCCGGTTCGGCGTCGCGGGCATCCTCAGCGCCGCGACTTTCATTCTGGTGGCGGGCACTTCGTCGTACGCGGCACCCGGCGATACCCTCCGCATCAACAGCGGCGGTTCGACGTACACCGATTCCAAGGGCCAGGTGTGGGCCGCTGATTCGGGTTTCACCGGCGGCTCGGAATATTCGGACGTGAGCGTCACGATCCTGGGCACCGCTGATCCGGAGCTTCACCAGTACGAGCGGTACGGGGATGGGGAGGACTTCGGCTACAACTTCAACATGAACCCGGGCACCTATACCGTCAAGCTGTACAATGCGACGCTTTGGGACGGAGGATGCGGCGTTGGCTCTCGCGTATTCGACGTGACCATCAACGGCAAAAAAGTGCTCACGGATTACGACATGAACACCAAGGTCGATTGCCTCACGGAAACGATCGAGAGCATCCCGTCGATCTCGACGAACGACGGAAAGATCAACATCACCTTCAACGTCGGTGCCGCTCAAAACCCCAAGATCAATGCCATCGAGATCGTAAGGACGGGGGACCCGGTGTCCATTCACGGAGCGAAGGCCGGCCTGAACCGGTTCGCGGTGAGCGCGTCGAACGGTGGCCTCCTTGTCCAGCCCCATGTGGAGGGCGCCTACTCCCTCGCGCTGATGGACATCCAGGGCAAGATCATCGAGCAGAAGAGCGGATCCGGAATCGGTGCGCAGTCGTTCGCGAACCTGCGTTCGGGTCTTTACCTGCTCAACTTCACGAGCGGTCGGGAATCGGTGACCCGCAAGGTCCACGTGGTGCGTTGAGGTTTTAAGGTTTTCCGAAGCCAGAAACCCAAGAGCCCGGATCGCCGTGAGGAGATCCGGGCTCTTTTATGTCCGTCCGGTTAAACCCCCGCCCCACCCGTCGTGGTCACACGAAGTTCCGCCGGCGACGCCGTCGCCCCTTACCCCCGGCTCCATTTCACACCCGAAGGCAGGAGGGATTCAAGCCACTCCGGCCGGGCATGCACCAGCGCCGGAATCCATGCCACCGAAAGCAGAACCAGGGCGACCGGAAACAGCATGCGCACATCACCCAGCCACCCTTGCAGCACGCCCAACACGATCGGGCCGATGGCCGTGCCGGCCACCGTCAGGGCCGCGCTCACACCGCGTACCGCTCCGATGCGATGGGAGCCGTACAGATCGGTCCACAATGCGGTCTTCGTGCCGCCTCCCATGCCCGCCGTGAATCCGGCACCCAGGAAAAAGACCAGCGCCACCCACGGCCCCGTGAACAGTGCGGCCACCATCAACGCCGCCGTGAACGGCACCAGGTGCAGCAGGAAGATGCGGCGGGCGCCATAGCGGTCCACCCACGGGCCGGTCGCGAAGGACGCGGCCACGCGGCTGAGGGCGAAACCCGCGAAACAGGTGGCGATCCAGGAGGCGCTCCAGCCCATGGAGTCGGCCCACGCCACGTGGAAGAGCAGAAGGCCCGTGAAGAGCGAGGAGAAAATGACCGAGGCGGGCAGGTTCATAACGAAGGCCGCGTCGCGCCAGAAGGGCGCACCAGGCGTGCCCGATGATGCGGTCGAGGTTCCTGCGGCTGCTACGGTCGTTCCCGCTGCGGCATCTGCGGGAGCCGCACGCGTTTCCCGTGGTGCCAGCCAGACCGACAGCGGAAGAACCGCGAGCAACAGCAGCACGCCGACGAACGCCAAGGTGGGGCGCCATCCGAGGGAACCGATGGCGATGGCGACGATCATCGGCAGCAAACCTTCGGCCATCGGGTATCCCAATGACGCCACGCCGAGCGCCTTGCCGCGGATCCGTTTGTCGTGGCGGGCCGCGCTGGTTTGCGAGATGTGGGTGAACAGGCCCTGACCCGCGAAGCGGGCGAACAGCAAGGCCGGGAACAGCAACCACACCGTGCGGCTGACGGACAGCAGCAGGGCGGACGCGCCCAGCAACAGACAGGCGATCACGGCCACCCGCACGATGGAAACACGGTCGGACCATTTGCCCGCCCACGGCAGCAGCACTGCGGACGAGAGCGTGGCGGTGGCATACAGCGCGCTCATGTGCGTAGGCGAAAGGCCCGCTTCCAGGGCGCACAGCGGCAGGAAGAACGCGAGGAAAAAGGTTTGGCCCGGCGCGGAGAAAAACGCGAACAGAACGCTGAACGAAAGCGTCCGCGGGTAGGTGGTCAACAAACTGAAATACGACATGCGAAAAAAATCCTTGAAGTCACAAAATGGGCGAACGACGGCGAAAGCGCGGTGCTTCCCTGGAGCTCGATCCGTCTGCGGAGATCCGGTCGGCCAGTCGGATGCCGACTCAGGCGGGCGGCGCAAGAGTCGCGCGCCGGGCGATGGATACGGCAGCGGAAGTGCGGCGAAGCAGCCCGCGCAAGGGGCCATGCCATGGATTCCGGAAGAGGCCGCGCAAGGGATGCGCAACAGGCTGTCGAAAAGGGCCGCGCGCGGGGTGGGGCAGGGATGCCGGATGCCTGGAGTGGTTCGAAAACCGGGAGACGGAATGAAAGGAAGCACTCAACAAGCTTCATACATACTAGTAAAAATGGAGGGCTTTGTCTAGGCCTGTGGCGCCTTCCGGGTATTATAATTTAATCGTTACCAATAATATATTCATGAATTCAACGGGGCACGCTGCAACGGAATTTCAGGGAGGGGGTGAACTTGCCCGGCCATCCGGGTGGTCAAGGCGCGGGTGACCTCATACCCCGGACGGCCGGGCAAGGGTGTGGAACGTCGCGGCCCGCGGGTGCCCGGGGACAGGCGTGAGGCTAAGGGTTCTGGTGGTGTCACCTGACGTCCAGGGTGGGGCGGGCGTCGACTGCGCGCTTTCAGGCCATGGAGGCGTACATCCCGGGGGGAAAGGCGAAAATCGGAACGCGGAGTGGGGACAAAACGCTTATATTACGTGCGTTAGATCCTATAACGACAACACTCTCTGGAGAGGTCAATATGAAGCGTACTATCAAAGGTATTCATGGTATCACGGCGGCCTTGTCGCTGTCTCTGGGCAGCGCCGTGTTCGCTCAGGAGACGAACCTGATCACCAACCCCGGCTTTGAGGAAAACGGTGCCGGCTGGAGCCTGTGGAAAGATGGTTCGGCCAGCGAAGCCGCCGCCGTCGTGACGTACCCTGATTCGGGTGCCCGCTCCGGCACACGTTACGCCCGGATTGACGTCACGGCCGCCGCCCTGGAAAACTGGCATATCCAGTACCAGACGCCTGCGGAGTGGGAAGCCGTGATGAACGCCACCTACGAGATGACGTTCTGGGCCAGAAGCGATTCCTCCAGCAACCTGCACTTCAGCGTTCAGGATGGCCCGGACAACGGGTACACGTACCGCACGGGTTTTGACTTCGGCTTTACGCCCGAATGGTCCGAATACACCTTCTCGTACACTTCGGACGTCGAAGGCTACGGTGCCCTGCGCTTCTTCCTGTATGTCGGTGCCACCGTCGACACCTACGGGTTCGACGATTTCAAGCTGATCGAGTACCCGCCCGCCAGCATCAAGAACGGTGTCGCCGGCAACCGTGCGGCCCTGAATGTCACGCGTGAACAAGGCCGCTTCGTGCTGGCTTTGGAGAACGGCGGGTCCGGCACCATGAAGGCCGCCCTGCTCGACGCCCGCGGTGTGAGCCTGGCTACCGCCACGGGTCGCGCGGATGGCACGCTGCAGTTGGCCGCTCCCGCCCGGAGCGGCACGTACTTCGTGCGTGCGAACGTCGGCAACAAGGTGTGGGTGCGTCAGGTGACGGTGCGCTGACACCGCGTTCGCGGGGAAACCGCCCGGGAGCCCTCAACGGCAACCCGGGCGCAAGCCCGCTAACCCCCCGGACACCTCTTCGGAATGCGTGTTGGGGCATGCGGGGAGCAGAATGTTGGGTCCCGCACGTCATTTAGCCATAGTGGGCAATGCGACGGGAAAGAGTTAAATTGTAAAGGTTGAAGTAAGTTTAAACGATGATTTCGTTCCGGGGGGCGTAAAGGTTTCGACGGGATCGGATGAG
>CAZKRC010000170.1:0-4338 GCA_964555105.1 uncultured Bifidobacterium sp.
ACACCGCGGTGGTGCCGCGCGCGCGGAGGATCGCGCGCGTCTCGTCGCGCATGGTCTGGCGCAGCCCCGTGTCGAGGCTGCTGAAGGGTTCGTCCAGCAGGATGAGGCGCGGCCGCGGCGCCAGCGAGCGCGCGAGCGCGACCCGCTGGCGCTGTCCGCCCGAAAGCTCGTGCGGATACCGCGCGCCGAACCCGGGCAGACCCACCAGCTCGAGCAGGGTTTTCACGGCGTCGTCGATTTCGGCGCGCGGGCGGCCGCGCAAACCGAAGGCCACGTTGCGGGCCACCGTGAGGTGGGGGAACAGGGCGTGGTGCTGGAACACGAAGCCGATCCCGCGGTGCTCGGGCGGCACCACGCGGCGGGAGTCGGAGACCACGCGGCCGTCCAGCTCGATCGTGCCCGCATCGGGTTCCTCGAGCCCGGCCAGCAAACGCAGCAAGGTGGTCTTGCCGCTGCCGCTCTCGCCCAGCAGGCCGAGCAGGCCACCTTCCGCGAGGTCGAAGGAGACATCGTTCACGGCCGCCTGGGCGTTGCCCGGGAAACGCTTGACGAGGTTGCGCACGCGCAGAAGGGGAGCGGGAGGGGAAACGGGGGATGGCGTGGGCGAGGTCATGGGCGGGCTCCGGAGGCGGCGCGGCGTTGGCCTTTGCGCAGCATCAAGGTAAGCGGGATCAGGCCGACCAGGCTCAACGTCACCAGCGTGAGCGCGGGCAGCGCGGCCTCGGGGATGCGGCCTTCGTCGGTGAGGCGGAAGGCCAGCGTGGCCAGGGTTTCAAAATCGAAGGGGCGCAGCACCAAGGTGAGCGGCAGTTCCTTGAACACGTCGATGAAGGCCAGCATGGCGGCCACCAGCAGCGCGGGCCGCGCCAGCGGCAGGTTGATGCGGAGCAAGGCGCCCATGGGGCCCGCGCCCAGCATGCGCGCGGATTCGTGCAGCCCCGGCTGGACGCGGTCGAAGGAGGCGGACACCGGCTGCACACCGACCGCGAGATAACGGACGAAGCAGGCGAGGATCAGGCCGAAGGTGGAGGCGCTGAGGGCCAGGCCGGAGAACCCCACGCCCGTCAGCGTGGCGGCCAGCGCGCCGATGCCCACCGCCACCAGCGCGCTGGGGAAACTGTAGCCCATCAGGGTGACGCGCTCGGTGACGGACAGAAAGCGGCCGGGCCAGGCGCGGCGCGCGCCGGCCACCAGGGCCGCCGCCGCAGTGATGAGCACGGTGGCGGTCGCGGCGATGCGGAACGAGTTGGCGGCGGCGGCCATCAGGGCCGCGCGGTCGTAGCCGCTCTCCGACAACAAGGCCCAGCGCACCAACCGTGCGGCGGGCAGCACGAACCCGAGGAGCAGGGGCACGCCGCACACCAGCCACGCGAAGGCGGCGCCGAGGGGGCGGAGGCGGCGCGGCTGCAGCGGCGCCTCGGACGCGTCGGCGGCGTAGCGCCGACGGCCGCGTTGCCAGCGCTCCACCAGCAACGCGACGGCGGCGATCGCCATCAGGATGAGGGCCAGGCGCATGGCGACGCCCAGATGTCCTTCGTTCCAGGCGCGGAAAATCCCGGGCGTGAGGGGGTTCAACCCGAAGTGCGTCACCACGCCGTAGTCGTTGAGCGTTTCCATGGCGACCAGGCTCGCGCCGGCCGCCACCGCGGGGCGCGCCATCGGCAAGGCCACGCGCGTGAAGGCGCGCAGGTTGCCCGCGCCCAACGTGCGCGCGGCCTCCAGGGCGCCCGCGGCCTCGTGCGAGAAGACGGCGCGACACGCGAGAAACACGTAAGGGAACAGGGTCGCGCCCAGCACGGTCACGGCGAACACCCACGGCGCGACCTCTTGCACGAACAGGAACGCGTCCACGCCGAACGAGGTACGGATCCAGACGTAGAAGGGGACCAGACCCTGAAAGGCGTCGACGTAGGCGATGGCCGCGACGAACCCGGGCATGGCCAGCGGCAACAGCAGCAGCCATTCCAGCGCGCGCCGCCCGGGAAAGGCGTAGGCGGAGACCAGCCATGCCGCCGGCACGCCCATCAGCACGGCCAGCGAGGTGACCGCGAGCAACAAGACCACCGTGTGTCCCAGCTGGCCCGGCAGGCGGACGGCGAGCACATGGCTCCACACGTCGGAAGGGACGGCCGCGTGCCACAGCACGACGACCACGGGAACGAGCACCAACGCCGCGATCAACCCGACCAGGATGTGGGCGGGAGACGGGCGCGTGCGACTCACTTCCAGCCTTCCGCGTCGAACAGCGGGATGACGCGGCCCAGGTTGTCGCCGGTTTGCGCGAAAGTGGTGGTGTCGATCTTGAAGCGGCCCCAGGCCTTGTGCACGGGGTTGTCGGAGATGGCCAGGTCGACCGGGTGTTCGTACGTCGTGGAAGCGATGAGCTTCTGGATCTCGGGGGACAGCAGGAACTCCACGTAGCGGCGCGCGGCTTCGGGATTACGGGCGTGGCGCGTGGTGCCGGCGGCGCTGACGTTCACGTGAGCGCCGCGGCCGTCCTGGTTGGGGAACACCACGCGGATGCGTTCGGCCTGGCGCCGCTCCACGGGATCCGCGGACGTGGCGAGCATGCCGAGGTAGTAGGTGTTGGACACGCACACGTCGGCGAGCCCGTCGGCCACCAGCTTGATCTGGTCGCGGTCGCCGCCCTGGGGCGGGCGGGCGAAGTTGCGCACGAGGCCGCGGACCCAGGCGCGCGTGGCGTCCTCACCGTTCGCGGCGAGGTACGAAGCGCCCAGCGACTGGTTGTACGAGCTGCTGGAGGAACGGACCAGCAGGCGACCGCGCCACTTGGGATCGGCGAGGTCTTCATACGTGCGGATCTCGTCCGCCTTCACGCGGTCGGCCGCCACGAGGATCACGCGCGCCCGTACCGTGTAGGGATACCAGAAGCCGTTCGGGTCGCGCAATGCGGCGGGCGTGGCCGCGTCCAGGTTCTTCGCGCGCATGCCGCGCAACAGGCCGTCGGCGGCGGCGCGCTGCATCTGCGCGGCGTCGACGGTGATCAAAAGGTCGGCCGGGCTGTCCGCGCCTTCGGAACGCAGACGCTCCACCAACTGGTTGGCGGGCGCGTTGACGACGCGCACCGTGATGCCGGTTTTTTCCGTGAAGCGTTTGTTGACTTCGGTATCGACCAGATAGTGTCGCGCCGAGTAAATGTTGAGCGTGCCTTGGGCGTGCGCCGCACCGGCGAACGCCAGCAGGGCGGCGGCCAGGAGGAAGGTCACGGCGGCGGGAAGACGCATCGGGTTCGAAATCATGGGATCGCTTTCGGCTCGGAGGGCGTGGGGTCGCACCCATCCGCTGCATGAGGACGGGGCACTCTCAGATTGAAGGAATTGAGAATCAGTCTCATTATAGCAATTGTAGGTGGGGAAGTCCCGATTCACGTGCAGGGCAAGGTGTTTTGGGGGGTGAGCGCGTTCCGCGGGTGGGTGGGGTCGCGTCCGCTTAAAACAGCGTGGGCAACATGGAAAGGACGAGGAGAATCGCCATCGTGACGTTGAAGACGCGGACGCGGCGCGGGTTGGTCAGAAAACGCGAGATGGCCGCGCCGAACCACGCCCACGCCAGCACGCAGGGCGCGCCCGCCACCAGATAGGCCAGAATCACACGCAATACGGGGACGAGGGGGGCGGAGCCCACCGGCACGAACAGGGCGACCGCCCCGATCGTCATCATCCACGCCTTGGGGTTCACCCACTGGAAGAGCACCATCTGGAAAAAGGTCAGGGGACGGTCGCCCGGCGATCCGCCGGTATCGTGCGCGCGGGCGCGGCCCAGCTTCCACGCCAGCACGAGCAACCAGGCGAAGCAGGTCCATTTCAGGATGACGTGGAGGGCGGGCCAGGCCGCGAACAGTTGGCCAAGCCCCAGGCCCGTGGCCAGGAGAAGCACCATGAACCCGACCTCCACGCCGAAAAAAGCCGGCAGGCTGGCACGGAATCCCCAGTTCGCGGCGGTCATCATCACCATGGCGTTGTTGGGGCCGGGCGTGATGCTGGTGGCGAACGCGAACGCCAGAAGGGGAAGGAGCGAAGTCATGGGGTTCCGGGGGGTGGCGGGGGGCCCAAAACTGTAAATCCGGAGAGGGAACGGGAAGGCCGGGAGACCCGGAAGTCTCCCGTTCCGGTCTTCCAAGGCCCGCGGGCGCCTTGACGTGCGGGGCTCACGAAGACGACGGGGTGCCCGCGCTTCCCCCCCGAATTCTACTTTTGCCGGATTCTTTATCGGGTTTTCGCCCGTTTTTTCACTGGAAACAAGATGTCCGAATCCCTGCGTCACGCGCTCGAAAATTCCGAATCGTTTTCATCCCGTCACATCGGTCCCGATGAGGCG
>CAZKRC010000171.1:0-4278 GCA_964555105.1 uncultured Bifidobacterium sp.
TGCTGTACCCGAAGGCGGCGGCCGTGCCGAGCCCGATGAGCGTGAACATGTTGGGACTGCGATGCCGCACCGAAGCGACCGCGCGCACGAAGAAGGGCCAGCCGCCCCAGAGGACCACGGGGAGCGCGAGCAGGAGTTCGACCCAGCCGCGTACGACCGGCGCGAGAAGACCTTCGTGCCCGAAAAGTCCGTCCGTCCCCGGCAGCATGTGCCCCATCGCCACGGCCAGCAGGGGAACCGTAAACACCGCGCTGATCTTGAAGCGGCGCGTCATGTCGATCAGTTCCGGATCGGGACCGTCATCCAGCGAAGGGGCCAGCGGTTCGAGGGCCATGCCACAGAAGGGGCACGTTCCCGGGCCTTGCTGGAGTACCTCGGGGTGCATGGGACAGGTGTAGGTTTTGGTGGGGTCGCCGGGATCTTCCGGTTTGTCGGAGGATTGCGGAGAGAGATAACGCTCAGGGTCGGCGTCGAATTTTTTCTTGCAACCGGGGTTGCAGAAGTAGATGGTTTGACCGTTGTACTCGGAATGCCCGGCGGCGGTAGCGGGGTCGATGAGCATGCCGCACACCGGGTCAAGGACGCGCGGAGAGGACGTGTCGTTGTGCATGAACATGAATATGCATTATTCCCTTGTTTCGGCATCGCGACGGAAAGGCATCGTCGACGCTATGGAAGCGGGTTTGACGCGGTTTCAGGTCAGTCTACAGGGTCAAATATTGGGGAAATTCGGGTCGAACAGCGGGTTTCGGCGGCGGGTCGCGCCCTTCGGCCGTATCTTTGAGAGAACGGCATTGAGGGTGTGACGAGAGAGGGCTCCGCTATCGGATCCCTGGGGGGACACCCGCCGTCAGGAGCCGATCATGAATTTCAGAAAACAGTCGTTTGTCATGGGAACCTTGGTCGCCGTCACCGCGCTGGCGGGATGGGCACAGCGTCCCTATTACGTCATGCCCGGGTTGCATCCGGCGTATGACAGCCTCGTCAGCATGAGGCCTTCCAGCATGCCCTCCACGGGGGCGAACGCGGGGCCCAACGTGGGCGGCATGGCCTGGCTGCCCGACGGGCGCCTGTTCATCGCCGGCATGAGCGCGAATCCCGCGGGCGGCGATCACGCCAACCGTCTGGGGGCCGCACCCGGCTACATCTTCACGGGCATTCCCACGGCGACCAGCAACGCGTCGGTCACCGTTTCGGAGGTGGCCACGGGCTTCCAGATGCCCAGCGGCGCCGTGGCGCTGGGGGACACCATCTACGTGCTCGACAATGAAGATGGCCTGACCAAGCTGACCCCCGACGGGAACGGAAGCTGGACCAAGAGCGTGCTTCACAAGGGCGTACTCGGCTACATCAACACCAAGAGTGGTTACGGGTACCGCACCTGGACGGGGGGATTGACCTACAAGGACGGGTACTTCTACGCCAACGTCGGCAGCGCCCTGTTCCAAGGCCCTTCCATCATGACTCTCGCCGATCTTTATCGCGGCAAGGGCGTGATTTTCAAGATCAGCAAGGACGGCAGCACCGTGGATACGGTGGCGGGTGGCGTGCGCAACCCCGTGTCGATGGCCTGGGGGCCGGACGGCGAATTGTTCTACACCGACAACCAGGGCAGCTTCATGCCCGCCTCGGCCATCTTCCACGTCAAGCAAGGCGATTTCTACGGGCACCCGAACACCCCGCTGGACGCTTCGTTCCGCAAGCCCCCGGCGGTCATCTTCCCCTTCGGCAGCAACTTCACCGGCGGCACGGCCGCCAACCCCGCAACGGCGAACGTCGCCACGGACATGCTCACCCTTCGCGACGGCACTTACAAGAACCAGATGTTGGTCGGCGCGAACCACACCCCCGGCATGAATCGCGTGTTCATGGAAAAGATCCCCACGGGTACCGCGGGCCAATACGTTTACCAAGGCGCGGTGTTCCCCTTCAGCCAGGGCATGGGCCTGGGGCATGGAACCAGCGGTCAAACCGCCCAGCCCGGCGTATTGCCCGACTTTCGTACCAACGTGAACAAGCTGTCGTACGGGCCCGATGGCCACATCTACCTGGGGGGCGGTTTGTCTCCCGTTGCGGGCGGCGGCAATGCCGGCGGCGGCGCGCATGCCTTCACGGGCGGCCAGCCTTACGGTCTGGCCCGCATGGTGGCCAGTGGCGACTCGGCCTTCGAGATGAAGGCCATCCGTTCCAAGGGCCCGACCACACTGGAAGTCGAGTTCACCGAAGCCGTGAACGCCGTGGCCGTCTCCAACTTCGCCGTTCACCAGGGCGTCAGCGTGCAGGCCACCACCAACGCTTACGGATCGGGATACAACGCGCCGTCCAGCGCCCTGACGGTCACGGCCGCGGAGCTGAGCGCCGACAAGCGCAAGGTCACGCTCACGGTCACCGGCCTGAAGCAGCGCCCTGACGCCACGACCCCCGGCAGCGTCGAGGATCGCACCTGGGGTTCCCTGGTTCAGGTGCGCGTCACCGGCGTGACCGCCGTGTCGGGCCGCGGCATGTGGCAGGACACGACGGCTGCCAGGCAGGGGCTGGTCGGCTGGTACACGCTCAACAAGTTCGGTCCCGGCGAGGATGTGGCCACGCCGACCTCCATCGCCCGCGGCGACGCCCCCGGCGCGCGCAGCGGCCTGATGTTCAACGTGCGCGCCGAAGGCGTGCTCCTGCGTTCGCCCGTGGAAGGCACCTACACGGTGCGGACCATGGACATGCGCGGCAAGGTGCTGGCCTCGCACAACGTCGCCGCCGGCCGTGCCGAGTTCCTCGTCCCGGCCTCGTCGCTCGCGCGCGGGGTCACCTTGATCGAAGCGCGCGCGGCGGATGGCCGTCGCTTCACGGCCTCGACCTCGCGTCTGTAAGCGACGGGACACGCCCCTTAATCCACCTCATCATGTCGCGTCCCGTCCACCCCATGACACCCGGATCACGCATCCGGGTCAGCGAGGTGGGCGGGACGCTTTCACATCATCGGAGTTCGACAATGATTCGCAAGCAGGGAGCGGCCCTCGGAGCCGCCGCATTTTTAATCTGGGGGACCTTGGGCGCCCTTGAGGCCCAGGCCCAGAACGGCCCCATCACTTCGCGTCTCACCACGGCGAAATTCGCACTGATGACGGGCTGGTGGGGAAACGACCACGACGCCACCACGCCCGTCACGTTTCCCTACATCGCCAACCTCGCCAAAACCCACGGCGTGCAGATCGATACCGTTACGCTGGGAACCTTGATCGGCGGGAACCAGTCCACGCCCGGCCCCACGACACCCGCTGGCCTCGCCGCCCTGAGCGACACCGGTCTCGCGAAGTACGACGTCATCCTGTGGTACAACGTCTACCGCATGTACCACGTGATGGACGCCGCCACCCGCGGCCGCATCGAAGCGTGGTACGACAACAAGAACAAGGGCCTCGCCTGCTTCCACCAGTGCGTGCGCGCCGCCGACAACGGAGCGCTCGAGCAAGGGCTCACGTGGGAATGGTGGCATGACATGATGGGCCGCCCCTACACCATCTTTGCGGGCCAGGGCAACGGCCCGGTGTACATCGACTCGCAGGCGGTGGGAGACATTTACGGCGGCGTGCACAAGGCCGGCGACTCCGTCACCATCAACGACGAGTTCTACAACTACGCCGGGCCGGTGCGCGGCACGACGGGCAGCAAGATCCAGCTGCGCACCAAGAAGTCCCGCCTGCCCTCTGGCTGGAACATTCCCACGCGCGAGGACAACGAGGACATGGCCATCGCGTGGATCCGCGACTACCGCGGCGGCCGTTTCGTTCTCAACGGTCTCTTCCACACCAACCAGGTCTCGAACACCACGAACCCCACGCTGCGGGCCTTCTTCGACAGCACGCTCGTGGGCACCATGCGCTACCTCGCCGGCTACGACGGCTGCACCGATTCCAACTACGTGGAGTACAACCCCAAGGCCACGCACCTGGCCGCGGGCGCCTGCACCACGCCGGTGTTCATTCAGGTCGGCAAAACCGGTGACGCGTCCGGCCGCGTGCGTCTGGACGATTTCAAAATCTCCTTCACGCAGCCCGGATCCCACAGCGTCGAGATCTACAACACCACGGGGGCCAAGGTCGCCGCGCACCGGGGACACGGCACGCGCGAATACCGTTTCTCCACCATCCGCGAACCGGGCGTCTATTACGTCCGCATCCTCACCGAAGGCATGAAGACGCCTTACAACCGCCGCATCGTGTTGCTCTGACACGCCGCGATAGCGGGGGGGAAACCCACAAAAAAGGCCTTCCGGAAATTCCGGAA
>CAZKRC010000172.1:0-4276 GCA_964555105.1 uncultured Bifidobacterium sp.
TGCGCGCGGTGTCGTTCTCGCGGCAGAAGTGGGCGATGGCCTGCAGCAGGTGGGTCTTGCCCATGCCCGCGCCGCCGTGCATCACCAGGGGGTTGAACTTGTTGCGGCCGGGCGATTCGGCCACCGCCAGGCAGGCCGCGTGGGCCAGCTGGTTGCACTCGCCGATGACGAAGTCGTCGAAGGTATAACGCGAAACCAGCGGCAGGGCCGAGTCGATGACCGTCGTCCCCCGGGGCGCGGGTGCGGTTTCCGCGTCGAGGCCCGTGCCGGGCGCCGGGTTTCCCGCTGTGTCCGACGCCTCCGCGTCGGTTTCGGTCACGGTGGCGGGGTGAAACGCCAGCGCGTCATCCGCGTCGTCCGACCGGGCGGCCAGCGTGAAGCCCACCGTCACGACGGTGCCGGTCACGATCCCGGCGGCTTCTTCCAGCACGCTGCGGTAGTGATGTTCGACGTATTCGAGAACGAAGGCGTTGGGGACGCCCACCAGCCAGCCTTCGGTCGTCACGTCCAGCAGGTGGAGGTGGGTAAACCAGGTGTTGTAGGCGGTTTCCGGAATCCGGTCCCGCATTTGCGCGAGAAGGGCCGTCCACAGGGAGTGGCGGGACGGTTTCCGGAATTCGGGCAGGAAGCCAAGGTTCATGTGCGTGCTGTTTTTCATCAAGGAAAGCGATAAGATAATACCGGCTTCCGTTCGTTGCGCGGATTTTCTCAGGGAAAGTTTTCCACTCCAATTCACGTTCTGACAAGGGCTTAATTGAAGAGTTGTTCCGCCTTTCGTGGACAGTTCGGGTGATCAATGCACAGGTATCAACAGTCAATAAACGGATCTTTCAACGTAGCGGACAGCGGACAGCTTACAGCTGACAGCTGAACGCGGGAAGGGGGAGCTGATTGCTTGCAGCTTGCAGCTGACAGCTGACAGCGGACAGCTTACAGCTGAACCGCGGGAGGCGAGCAGCGGATGATGAAACAAGAAAACGAAAAAGGGAACGCGGGAGGCGAAAACCCAAAACCGAAAACGTCAGGGCTCGTTCCCCTGCAGCGACCGTGCCTTCGGCACTTGTCCCCCATTCTTCATTCTTAATTCTTAATTCTTAACTCTTAATGACTCGTTCGCCTGCGGCGACCTCGTGCCTTCGGCTCTTAATTCTTAAATCATAATTCTGAATTGATATGCTCCCTCTCCTCAAATTCTCCCCTGTCCTTCATCCCAAACCCTGGGGCGGCGATGCGCTGTGGCGCACGCTCGGCAAGGGTGAACCCACCGACGAGCGCATGGGTGAAGCGTGGGAACTTTCCGATCGGCCCGAAGGGATGAGTGTCGTGAGTGATGGCCCTCTCGCAGGCCGGACCCTGCGCGAGCTGCTGTCCCGCGACGGAGCTGCGATTCTCGGTGATCTCGGGGACGATCCGGTGGGCAAGCGCGGGAACGATCCTGGGGAACACCGCGGCCCTGACGGAGAAGTTTCCGGAGCCGCGTCCTTCCCGCTGCTGTACAAGTTCATCGCCGCACGCGAAAAGCTTTCGGTGCAGGTACATCCCGGCGCGGGCAGTCCGCTGGGCGAGGCCAAAACCGAATGCTGGTACGTGGTGGATGCTGCGCCCGAGGCCAGCCTGATCGTGGGCGTTGCGCCCGATGGCCGCACACGCGACGAAACGCTCGCCTTGCTCAAGTCCCCCGCCTGCGAGACCGTCCTGCAGCGCCTGCCCGCACGCCCGGGCGACACCTTCTTCATCCCCGCGGGCACGGTGCACGCCATCACCGAAGGCCTCTTGCTGTACGAACTGCAGCAAAACTCCGACACCACCTTCCGCCTCTACGACTGGGGCCGCGTCGACGCCGCCGGCAACCCGCGCGCGCTTCACCTCGAAGAGGCCGCGCAGGTCTCCGACACCACGCAGCGCGACGGCTACCACATTCCCCCGTTGCGGATCGCTCACGACACGCACGACGAGGATTTTCTCGTGGCCTGCGATTACTTCGCCCTCATGAAGTGGCGGGGGTTCACGGCGCCCGCCACGCTGCTCACCGGAGGTCGGTTTCGCGTGATCACCGTGGTGGCGGGCGCGGTGGAACTGCGCGATGCGCAGGGCCGGGTCACGCCGGCCTCACGGGGCGAGACCCTGCTGGTGCCGGCGTGCCATGCGGTGGTGGACGTCGACGCCACTCCGGATGCCGAACTGTTGGTCAGCCTTGTGCCCGACCTTGAGCGCGACGTGCGCGCGCCCCTGCGCGCGGCCGGGCACGCGGAAGCCGCCATCGATGCCCTTTTTGGCCCGCGCGGCGCGCTCGGTGGCCCGCGCGGCGTGGGGTCCTGAGTTTCACCCGGCGGAAACCGCCGTGGAGTTTCACCCGGCGGTTTCCGCCGTTCCCCCCCAAAAAAAAATATCGATGAGTCCCGCACGCGATCGCCCGCCGCGGATTTCCGGAAAACAAAAAACCCCGCCTTTGCAGACGGGGTTTTCGTTGCCGAGGGCAAGTGAGGCAGGAAGTCTTAGAACACGATCTTGAAGCTGGCACCGCTGACGATGCTGACGCCGTTGCCCACGGTGCGCAGACCCACGTCGGGAGCCACGTCCAGCTCAAGGCCGAAGCGGGTCGACAGCAGGATGCGGTCCAGCAGCAGCACTTCGGGCTGCAGGCCCGCGACCACGGTCACGGTGATGTCGGAGACGCCTTCGTTCTTGTGCAAGTTGCCGCCGAGGGCAAGGTGATTGCTCACGGGACCCCAGTTGTGCAAGTTGTGCAAGTACACGCCCGACACGCCGAAGCCGAAGTTGTCGTCGGCCAGGGCGTCGTTGTATTCCACGTTGATGCCGACATCCACGTTCGCGTTCGCGCCGAGGCTGATGCGACCGGAGATCTGGTCCCAGGCCTGGTCGTAACCGACGGCCGTGAACGGGCCAAGGGCCTGGGCATGGACACCCACGGCGAGGCCGAGGGCTGCGGCGAGGAGAGTGAGCTTTTTCATGAAGACTCCTTGAATATGTGAGGCAATGAGAAAGTGTTAAGACTTTAGTGTCATAACAGTCGTTTGATTTAGCAAAAATCCGTGCTTGTCAAGAACTGTTTGCAAACGGAAAGTATTGCGAAAATGTCACCCTGCGCGCCCGCTGTGTCGCGCGTTTCCCGCATTCATGGGATTGAAGGTTAACCCCTTGTGATGCAGGGAAATCCGTCGCGTGGAGGCCGGGCCCGAATCGTGGCGACCGGTATCCGAATCGATTAATTTGACGGAATGATCCCCATCGCCGATGCGCCCCTGCGCACGGGTACCCCCGCAAAACCCCGTCACCTCGGCTTCGGCCTCGGGCTGCGCATCCCGCATTACGACCACATCTTCGCACATGAGCCCGACGTGGACTTCTTCGAGATCATCTCCGAGAACTTCATGAACGCTGCGGGTCTTCCGCTGTATCACCTCGACCGCATCGCGGAGCGGTATCCGGTGTTATTGCATGGTGTGTGCCTGTCGCTCGGCGCCGCCGATCCGCTCGACTTCGACTATCTCAAAAAACTCAAGACGCTTGCACGCCGCGTGAACGCGCCGTGGTTCACCGATCACCTGTGCTGGACGCGTCACGGCGGCCATCACTACCACGACCTGTATCCGCTGCCGTATACCGCGCGTGTCGCCGCCTACGTCGCCGAGCGTGCGCGCATCGCGCAGGATTATCTCGAAATCCCTTTCGGCATCGAGAACCTCTCCGCGGTGGCCGAAGCCTCCGCCGGCACCATGCCGGAGTGGGAGTTCTACCGCCGCGTGGTGGACGGCGCCGGTTGCCGCATGCTGCTCGACGTCAACAACGTGTACGTCTCCGCGCGCAACCACGGGTTCGACCCGCGCGACTACCTGCGCGGCCTCGACCTGTCCGTGCGGCCGGGTCGCGTCCTCCAGATCCATCTCGCCGGGCACGACGACCGCGGGGACCACGTGCTCGACACGCACGACCGCGCCGTGCGCGACGAGGTCTGGGAGCTTTACCGCGAGGCCTATGCCGCCTGCGGCGGCGCCCCCACGATGGTGGAGTGGGACGGCGAGATCCCGCCCTTCGACGTGGTCCATGCGGAGGTGGTGAAGGCGCGGGAACTTGTGGGGGAAGGTCTCAGGGTGGGGTTGCCGTAGGAAGCCATTCCTGGGAATGGTGGCGCTCTTTGGGTCAATTCCTTGTATGGTGGCGTACCAATGGGGCAAGACGTTGCATGGTGAACACCCGGGGGGCGTATGAGTGAAGGCAGGAAATGAGGCCCTCACCCTGCCCTCTCCCACTCGCC
>CAZKRC010000173.1:0-4241 GCA_964555105.1 uncultured Bifidobacterium sp.
GAGTACATCGTTCACATCGATGGGGTCGTAGGTTCAAGTCCTACAACGTCCACCAGTCTTGAAAAAGCCGATCCGCACCTGTGCGGATCGGCTTTTTTTTGCTTCACTTTTTTTGTTTCACTTTCCGCCTCGTCGGCTGCCCCACGCCGTCCCCGACCGCCGTTCGGGACGCGGGCGTCCTGAACGGCTTTACCCCCCCAAAAAAACCTTCCAAAACCGGGCTGCGGATTCTAGTCGAGCCCTGAGCGGCCTTCGGCCCAGTAGATCTTGATCTTGAGCCGGGACATCGGAATGCCTTGGCTCCGGAGGTGGTTCCGGGCATCGCGGACCGACGCGGCTCCTCCCGCGAGCGCGATGGGGGCGTCCGGGTGTTCGCGGCCCAGCGCGGTCAATGTGTCCAGGGTCGAGGCGTCCGTGCGGGAGGCGAAGCGTGCGTCCGTGAGGTTCAGGACCTGGGCGAGGGCAGGGCCCGAAGCCGGATCGTCGACGGCGAAGAGGGCGTGCACGGACGGCCCGCCCGGGAATCCGAAAGACGCCGCCGTGGGGATCACCGTCTCGTCGCCGTAGAGGATCAGGGACGACGCGATGGCCGGAATGCGCAGCGAGGCGCGCGGGCCGATGAAGCGGCAGGGGTCTCCCGGGAAGGCCTGCGCGGCCCAGCGGGTGCCGGGCCCGTCGCCATGGAGGTGGACGAGGATCCTGAGGACGCCCTGCTTGGGATCGAGCGAGAGCGGCGTGTAGGTGCGGACGTTCCAGTCGCCCACGTTGATCTGGATTTTCGCGCCCGGGATCCACGCGCGGTCCCAAAAGGCGGGTGAGCGGATGTCGATGAGGCGGAAGCGTGGTGCCGGATCCGAAACCGCCAGAACCTCGCCCTTGGCGAACAGGCGATCCCCCACCACTCCCAAAACCCGTTGCTTGATCGACATGGCGCGCCCTCCCGCGTCAGAACCTTGGCCCATCCCGCGCACGCGCGGGTTTCCGGTACAAGATACGATCGAACCCGGGAACTTCCCTGTCGTCGTGCCATACCGTGCCATACCGTGCCGCGCGGGGTGGTGTTCCGTGCCTCGCTTCGCCGCGCTTCGCATAGTATGCTTTAACGCGTTCATCCCGAGATTCCGAGACCCGCATGACCACCACCGCTTCGTCCCCGTCTTCGTCCGCCTCCCCGTCGGCGCCCCCGTCAGATACGGGTGCCACGCGCCTGTTGTCCCGCGTTGGCTTGATCGCGGGTCCGGTGCTGGCCTTGCTCGTCGCCTGGCTGCTGCCGGCGGAGTACCGCGCGACGAGCGGCGAGATGGTCGCCTTCAGCAGCGCCGGGCGCGCGACCGCCGCGTTGGCGGTGTGGATGGCCGTCTGGTGGATGACCGAAGCGATTCCCGTGTACGTCACCGCGCTGATGCCTCTGGCACTGATGCCCCTGCTGGGCATCGGCAGCATGCGCGAGGCGGCGGCGCCCTACGGGAACGAAGTGATCTTCCTGTTCCTCGGAGGCTTTCTGCTGGCGCTGTCGATGCAGCGGTGGGGCCTCGACCGCCGCCTCGCGTACCGCGTGCTGGGTTTCACGGGCGTGCGCGCGGACAGCATCGTGCTGGGTTTCATGATCGTCACCGCGCTGCTGTCGATGGGAGTGTCCAACACAGCGACGGCCATGACGATTTACCCCATCGCGATGAGCGTATTGCTGCTCGCCCGCCCGGTCGTCCCCGAGGCGGCGTTCTCCAACCTCGCCCACGCCGTGCTGCTGGGCGTGGCCTATGCGGCCTCCATCGGCGGCGTGGGCGTGATGATCAGTACGCCGCCCAACCTGTTTCTCGTCACCTTCGCGCGCGAAACCTACGGTCTCGACATCGGATTCTTCCAGTGGATGTTGTTCTCGATGCCGCTGACCCTGCTGTTCCTGCCGCTTTCCTGGCTGATCCTGACACGCGTCTTCCCCGTGCGCGGCGTGCGCATCGAAGGCATGGGGCGGTTGATGCGGGAGGCACTGGCGTCTCTGGGCAAGCCGGGGCGCGGCGAGAAGCTCACCGCGCTGGTGTTCGCGTGCGCGGTCCTCGGCTGGATGCTCCGTCCGTTGTTGGTGAAGCTTCAGGTCGGCGACGCCTTCCCGCTGGCGGGATTGACCGATCCGGGCATCGCCGTGCTGGCCGCGCTCGCGTTGTTCGTGTTGCCCGGCGATCCCGACGCGCGGGGGGCACGCCGCGCGGTGATGGACTGGGACACCGCCAGCCGCCTGCCGTACGGCCTGCTCATCCTGTTCGGAGGGGGCTTGAGTCTCGCCGGGGCCATGGAGCGCAACGGGCTGGGGGAATTCCTGGGGGCGCAGCTCGTTGGCCTGCAGGGAATGCCCATGTGGGTGTTCATCGGCCTGGCCGTCATCGGCGTCATGTTCGCGGGCGAGCTGATCAGCAACACGGCCGCTGCGGCGATCTTCATTCCCATCTGCGCCGCCGCCGCGCAGGGCCTGGGCTGGAACCCCATGATCATGCTGATCCCGGTGATCTGGGCGGCCAACTGCAGCTTCATGCTGCCCGTGGCGACGCCGCCCAACGCCATCGTCTACGGCTCCGGATGGATCGACGCCGCGAAGATGGCCCGCGTCGGCATCCGGTTGAACTTCGCCGGCGTCGCCCTCATGCTGCTGCTGGCGTACCTCTTCGCGGACCGGCTGTTCCCGCAGGTGGGCTGACGCCGCGGATGTGGCAGACTACCGAATGAAGGGACCCGGCATGCGAACATCACAACATCACAACATCACAACATCACAACATCAGAACAATAAACACCAGGGATTCATGGCTGCCCGTTGAATCATGCCCTGGGTTTGCGTTCTACTGCTGTGCTGCTGTGCTGCTGTGCTGTTGTGACGCTGTACTGCTGTACTGCTGTGCTGCCTTATTCACACCGGAACTTCGTGCTGCCGTCGGGAATGGCTTCGGGATATTTGCCGTCGAAGCAGGCCGCGCAGTAGTCGCCGGGATCGCCCGGGCCGGTGGCCAGCAGGCCATCGATCGACAGGTATTGCAGGCTGTCGGCACCCAGCAGTTTGCGGGTTTCCTCCTGCGTCAGGTTTCCGGCGATCAATTCGGTCTTGGAGGGGAAGTCCATGCCGTAGAAGCAGGGGTTGAGCACCGGCGGAGAGGAGATGCGGATGTGCACCTCGCGCGCGCCGGCGTCACGCAGCATCTTGGTGAGGAACTTCAGCGTCGTACCGCGCACGATGGAGTCGTCCACCAGCACCACGCGTTTGTTGCGCAACACGCCGGCGATGGGGTTGAACTTCATCTTCACCTTCTGCTCGCGCGCGTTCTGCGAGGGGTCGATGAAGGTGCGGCCCACGTAGTGGTTGCGCAACAGGCCGATGTCGAAGGGGATTCCCGATTCCTTGGCGTAGCCCAACGCGGCGGTGTTGCTCGAGTCGGGAACGGCGACGACCACGTCGGCCTGCGCCGGATGTTCCTTGGCCAGTTGTTTGCCGATTTTGCGGCGGATTTTGTCGCAGCTCTCGCCGAAAATGCGGGAGTCGGGGCGCGCGAAGTACACGAACTCGAAAATGCAGTGTGCCTTGCGGGGCTTTTCGGCGATCATGCGCGATTCCAGGCCGTCGACGTCGATGCGGCAGAGCTCGCCGGGCTTGATGTCGCGCACGTACGACGCGCCGATCAGGTCGAGGGCGCAGGTTTCCGAAGCGACCACCCAGGCTTCGCCGATCTTGCCGAGACACAGGGGACGGAAACCGAAGCCGTCCCGGGCCACATAAAGGGCGTCGGGGGTGAGGAAGACGAGGCAGTAGGAGCCGGTGATCGACTGCAGCGACTCCGCGATGGCGTCGGTCAGCGATTCCTGGCGCGAACGGGCGATCTGGTGCAGCAGCACTTCGGTATCCGACGTGCTTTGGAAGATGTGCCCCCTGTCCTCGAACTCGGCGCGGATCTCGGGGGCGTTGACGAGGTTCCCGTTGTGGGCCACGGCGATGGAGCCCCGCTTGGTGGCGACCAGCATGGGTTGGGCGTTGTTGATGTTGCTGCGGCCCGCGGTCGAGTAACGGACGTGCCCGATGGCGGCGTTGCCCACGAGAGCGTCCAGCGCCTTCTCGTCGCTGGTCAGGCCGGTCACGAGACCCATGCGTTTGACCAGCTGGATGTCGGTACCGTCCGTGACGGCGACTCCGACGCTCTCCTGGCCGCGGTGCTGGAGCGAATAAAGCCCCATCAAGGTCCGGCGGGCTACTTCGGGGC
>CAZKRC010000174.1:0-4212 GCA_964555105.1 uncultured Bifidobacterium sp.
GGCCGCTTCTCCGGAGGCACGCACGGCTTCGTGGTGGGTCACGTGACGCCCGAGGCGCAGACCGGGGGCGTGATCGCGGTCCTCAAGGACGGCGACGTGATCACCATCGACGCGAACCAGAACACGATCGACGTGGACCTGACCGATGCGGAGATCACGGAGCGGTTCAAGGGCTGGAAGGCTCCGCCGTACAAGATCACGCACGGGACGCTGTACCGGTACATCAAGACGGTGTCGACGGCGTCAGAGGGATGTGTGACGGACGCTTGAAGAGCGGACAGCGGACAGCGGCCAGCGAACAGCTGACAGCCCAGGCGAAGGCCAGGCAGTCTGACGGCCGACAGCCAGTACGCCAGTACAAGAAGGCCTCCGGGGAACCCGGGGGCTTTTTGTTTGCGGAAAAACGCGGTTTTGGGCTTCTTTCGGGATTTTTGCCGACCTTAATGGTAAAACATAGTTTTACATCATGCTCAAGAAAATCACCAAGATCGGCAATTCCAGCGGCATCATCTTCGACGCGGCACTGCTCGACATGGCACACCTCAAGGTCGGTGACGAGGTCAGCATCACGGTGCACGAGGGCGGCGCGCTCACCATCATGCCCGTCACCCCGCGCCACACGGACGCGGAGTTCAGCGCGATCCTGAAGGAAACCGTTCAGCAGTACGGCAAAACGCTGAAGCGGCTCTCGTAATGCGGACGCCGCACGACTGCGAGCACCTGATCGTGATGCAGGTGCATGCGATCCATGATGCCGTGATCGAGGCATACGGCGGAAGTCCGGGGATTCGGGATGTCAATCTTCTGGAGTCCGCCGTCAACGCTCCACAAGCAACGGCCTTTGGTTCATCGCCGTTCGCGGATCTGGTCGAGGTGGCGGCAGCCTACCTGTTCTACCTCTGCCGGAACCATCCGCTCATCGACGGTAACAAGCGTGTCGGCATGACTGCGGCGATCGTGTTTCTGAAACTCAATGGTGTCGTGCCTTATCCGGACAGCGACGAATGGGAACACCTCGTTCTCGACGTCGCGGCCTCGCGCATTGATCGCGGACAGACGACGGAACGACTGCGAAAACTGGTTTCCTGAGATGCCGGTGCCCCGTGCACCCGAATCGACCAGGATCGTTACCCCTGCGGTTCCCACCGCCGGTACGTGATCTCCAGATCGTCCTCCCAACGGTCACCGTCGCCGCGCACCTGCCAGCGTCCCACGATGCAGTCCTGCGACGGCAAGGAGCCCACAAAACGCCGCGTGTCTCCCGCCGCTTCCGGTTCCAGGCGCCACATGTCTTCGTTGATGGTCGTCCGGTAACGACGGAAAGCGCCGTACGCGTCGTAGACATGCATCCTCAAGGCCTTCCGGTCAGGCCGCAAGGCATCCATGGTCCCGTCACCCTCAACGCGCTCCGGCTCCATGAAACCCAGGATCGCAAACGATGCCGGAAAATCCTCATGCTCGTTCTGCGTGCGCACGACCAGGAAGCGCGCGCCTTCCATCCAGTCGATCACCGTGACTCCGCGGATCACGATGACCGGCGAACACACGCGCACGGTTTCGGTTTCCCACCGGCCCACCAGCTGGTTCAGGTATCCGTATATCGTGGCGGGGGTGACTTCCCGACGCCGCAGTTCCCGGATCGTTCTGATCGTGCTCATGACGGGGCCCTCATACTGCGCGACCACGGATCGGTCACGGTGGATTGCTCACGTCATTATGATACGACGGTCAAAGCCGCGGGTCACGCACCGTGAAACGCGCCCGTTACAGGCGCGGCGGCAGGATCCCCTTCAGGCCCCCTTCAGGGCTGGGCGGCCGTCACGGCCGCCAGTTTGCGGCCGGCCGGCCTCAACCACCACGAGACCACGGTCAGGGCCGTGAGCAGGACGCCGGGGAAAATCTCCCCGAATCCGCTCCCCGCCGCCGCATGCGACCAGATCACACCCGTGCCCACAAAGAAGAATCCCGCGTAGGCCCACTCCTTCAACAAGGCAAAACGGGGCGCAAGCACGGCGGCGACACCCAGGATTTTCCACACCCCCAGGATGTTCAGAAAATAATCGGGGTACCCCAGATCATTCACGATGAATTCGTGCGCGCCTTCGAGGCGCAGCAACTGGGCCAGGCCGCTCGACAACATGCCCAGGGACAGCCACACGGTGAAGAACCAGTATGCAATGGTTTTGGATCGACCGGGTTTCATGAAACGCTCCTTGATCTGTGGTTGAACATATGGGACCGGAGTACGCACCGGCGGGACGCCGGAGAAAGGTGAGCGTCAGCCGGACAAACGCCCCCACGCGATGAAGGCCGACAACGCCGAGAGCGTGAGCGTCCAGATCGCGGGGTTGGTCGCCGCCATGCGGAGGCCGAAGTGACGCGCGTGCAGCGCCGTGAGCAGCAGCTGCTCCACCGCCAGCGCCGCCGCAAAGGCACCGACGACCGCAGAAGCGCCGAAGAATCCCGGCACCACCAGACCGGTCACGGCCGCGAGTTCCGCCACGGCGATCGCCACCCAGGCCCCGCGCGGCAGGGCGCGCACCGAAGCGATGTCGCGCGCATCCTTGGCGTAGTTGGCGACGCGCCACACCGCACCGCTCCCGCAGAAGAACGCGACCAGGAATTGCAGGATCCAGAGAATGATGTTCATGAAGTCCTCCGTAATGAACCGTGTGGTCTGCAGGATGATGGGGAATATACGCCGCGCATCACGATCCCGCGCGTGCCTGACGCTCCAACGCCGTCAGTGTTGCAAAAACGCCGAAAGTTTTTCGTGCATGGCGGCCCATCCGTACTGTGCCCCCAGACGCGCGCCTTCCTGCCCCGCGATGAAACCCGTCTGTTCGAAGAGCACCCGTGTGCCGTCACCCTCGTTGGCCAGCCGATAGCGGATGCGCGTCGCGAGTTCCCCGGTCACCCACGTGAACTCCAGTTCCTCGTGCGGCACGCACACCGTCACCTCGCCGTGCACCGTGAGGCCGTCGAAGTTCCGTTCGGAATTCGGAGGCGCGTGAAACGCGAACCGGTGCCCCACCTTCGCCTCGAAATCGTTGGGAAACATCCACGCGGACAAGGCTCCGGATTCCGTAAGAGCCTCCCAGACGTGGGCCCGGGATTGGGGAAAGACGAGTTCCCGGCGGATGGCATCAAGCATCGGATTTTCCTTTCACGGGGTGACGACGATCGAGGTGGGTGCGCAGGCGCATGAACCGGTCGTCCCAGAAACGCTCGTAATGCGCGATCCACTCGCGCACCGGCGCAAGTTTCGCCGGTACGAGGCGATAGCGGTTTTCGCGCCCTTGCCGGGCTTGCGCCACGAGGCCCGCCGCCAGCAAAATCCCCAGATGTTGCGAGATGGCGGGGCGGCTCATGGCGAAGTGTCCCGCAATATCGACCACAGGTCTCTCGCCGTCGGCCAGCAGGTCGAGGATCTTCCGCCGGACCGGGCTGCCGATGGCCCCGAACACCTCAGGTTCGGATTCGTCGGAGGGGCATCGCTTGGCGTGGGAAGAACTCATGGGAAAATTATAGGTAAGTAGTCGCTTACCAGTCAAGACACCACCCGCTGAAAAATGGGGTGTCAATAATGGCCCGTACGCACACGCCCCCACCCGGCGTCATCCGCGCCACCCGGGGGTCACGATGCGTTGCGGATACCTTAGATGCCAGCGTGGCCCCCGTTCTCCCACAAGGCCATGCCCTCAAGACAAACAAAAAAAAGCCCCCCGTTTCCGGGAGGCCTTCTTCATGAACACGGAACCACGCGTGTCGTTCGTAGGGGCAATGTCGTTCGTAGTAGGGGCAAATGGGATTTGCCCCTACTACGACATCGCCCACGCGGGCATGCGGACGATTTCGCCGCCCTTGAGGGCCGACTCGTGCGCCAGGATGCCGGTGCACGTGATGTTGGCGGACTGCACCGCGTTCGGGAACGGATCACGACCCGTCACCAGCGAATCGATGATCTCGTGCACCAGGTGCGGGTGCGAACCGCCGTGACCGCCACCCTGCGTGAACGACAGGTGCGCGTGCTCGTCATCATACACGCCCTTGGTCGTGAACGACTGGATTTCCTTGGGCAGACGCGACGCAAAGTCGGGGCACTTCACCAGCTCGGGAATTTCCTTCTCGGGCTTCTTGGCCGTGTGCACCACCAACGGCTCGTCCTCGATCAGCGGCCACTCGACGGCCTGCTTGTCGCCGTACACGTCG
>CAZKRC010000175.1:0-4120 GCA_964555105.1 uncultured Bifidobacterium sp.
ACCCCTGTCGCCGCCGTGAAAGGGCAGTGTCCTAGGCCACTAGACGATGGGAACGTGAAACTCACAGTATCCGTGCACGGGGGAAAGCAAGCCTTCCTGCGCGCGGGCAGCCAAAGGTAGCACGAAGCGGGTACATTTTCCAGACCTGGGAGGAGCACGAGGTGAAAATTCGGTTCATTTGCATTGGAAAGATGAAAAACACCTCCTTGCGCGCCCTCGCCACCGATTACGGCAGCCGGGTGAGTCGTTTCGCTCCCCTGGAAATCATCGAGCTGCGCGACGGGAAGGCCGCCGATCCGGTCTCGCGCCTGGCCGAGGAGGCCAAGGTCATCACCGCCGCGCTCGGCGCGTTGAAGGGCGGGAGGTTTCCCGCCAATACCGTGTTGTTCGACGAGCGCGGCGACGCCCCCGACACTGCCGCGTTCTCACGTTTTATCGACCGGGCCCAGCACAAAGGGCCTTCGCTGGATTTCATCATCGGCTCCTCACACGGAATCGACCCCGATTTCAAGAAGGCCGTGCCCACGCATCTGCGGCTCAGCGCCTTGACGATGACGCACGAATGGGCGCGCGCCTTCGCGCTGGAACAGGTATACCGCGCGTATTGCCTGCTGCGCGGGTTTCCGTATCATCATTAGCTGACAGCGGAGAGCGGACAGCGGACAGCCTGCTTGCTGGCCCGAAGTGGTGTCGGCATTGCACATGACCGTCAACCTGGGCCTTTGATGTTTTTGCTGTCAGCTGTCAGCTGTCAGCTGTCGGCTGTCGGCTGTCAGCTGTCCGCTGTAAGCTACGTTTACCTCCCCATGCCTTCCTCCCCCCGTTATCTCGTTCGTGAAATCGTGTTGCCGGTGGCGGCGGCGGTTGATCCGTCGGTAGAGCTGGATGGGCTGCCGAAGGCGGTGGCCGCATACCTGCGTCTTCCCGCCAAGGCGGTCAGCGATGTGCGCATCGTGCGCAAATCCCTGGACGCGCGGGCGCGTAACCGTCCGGTATGGCGTTACACCGTGGAGTTCGCCAGCGCGCGTCCGCTGAAGCATCCGCGCGTCACTACGGTCGTAGCCGCGGACGAAGGGGGGGCGATCCGGCATGACGCCGTGGAGAGGCGGGCATTGCCCGGTCGCAACGTCGGCGTGGTGGGCAGCGGTCCCGCGGGGCTCGCGGCCGCGCTGGAGTTGGCCCGCAAAGGCTACGCGGTTACCGTGTTCGAGCTGGGCAAAGGAGTGGTGGAACGATTTCGCGACATTCGCCGTCATATCAAGCAGAACGTGCTGGACGTCAAGTCGAACATCCTGTTCGGCCTCGGTGGCGCGGGCACGTTCAGCGACGGCAAGCTGACGTCGCGCACGCGCAACGCGTACACGGACCGCTTCCTGCACCAACTGGTCGAGGCCGGTGCGGATCCCGCCATCGGGTATCTGCACCATCCGCACCTGGGCACCGACAAACTCCAGTTCGTCGTGGACAAGTTCAGGGCGCGGTGCGAGGAGGCGGGGTGCATTTTCCGGTTCGAGACCGAAGTGATCGACCTCGTCATCAACGACGGACGGTGTGCGGGCGTGGTGGCCGAAACCCGGGGCGAGCGCTCCTCCCACCCGTTCGATGCCGTGGTGATCGCGCCCGGCTTGTCCGTGCACCCGTTTTATCGCGCG
The DNA here is from genome assembly GCA_964555105.1 of uncultured Bifidobacterium sp. Lineage (GTDB taxonomy): Bacteria > Fibrobacterota > Fibrobacteria > UBA11236 > UBA11236 > UBA11236. The sequence continues at coordinate 1,653 of CAZKRC010000175.1, forward strand.
CTGGAAGCGCGGGGCGTGGCGATGGAGCCGAAGGCCTTCGCGGTGGGCGTGCGCGTGGAGCACCCGCAGGACATGATCAACGCGCGCCAGCTGGGCGAGCGCGTGGACGCGCGGGTGGTCGGCGCGGCGGAATACTTCCTGACGTGGCAGAATGAAAGCGGAGACGCCGCCTATTCCTTCTGCATGTGTCCCGGCGGCGTCATCGTACCGTGCGCCGACGCGGAGGGCGCGTTGTTCACCAACGGCATGAGCTATTCCAATCGCGGCTCGGCCTTCGCCAACTCCGCCGTGATCGCCACGGTGAGCCCGGAACGCCTCCAGCACCTTCATCCCGGAGACATCCTCGCAGGAGTCACTTTTCAGCGCGATCTGGAACGGCGGGCCTGGGACCTGGGAGGCGGCGATGGCAGCTTCCCTGCGCAAACCATCGCCGCCTTCGTGGAGGGCCGTACGGACGAAGGCCCGTTGTGGAAAACCTCCTTTCAGAAACCCTTGCGTTGGGCGAACTTCCACGAGCTCTTCGATCGCGAGGTCGCGTCCGCACTGCGTGCCTCCTTCCTCGATTTCGACCGCAAGATTCCCGGATTCATTGCCAAGGGGCTGATGATCGGGCCGGAATCGCGCACGTCGTCCCCCGTGCGCATCCTGCGCGATCCCGTCACCCTCGAGTCCGTCAACATGCCGGGCCTGTATCCGCTCGGTGAAGGCGCGGGCTACGCGGGAGGCATCGTCTCTTCGGGCGCGGACGGCATCAGGTTCGCGGATACGGTGGAAGTGTGGAAACCTGAAATCAAAAATCAGAAATCAGAAACATGAACGCACGCATGGGGCAAGCCGGGCGCGACCCGGTCGGAGAGAGAAACGTGGAGTCAGAAGCCGGCGCCGAAGGCATGAGGCCAGGAAGCGGACGTGCCGCTGAATGAGGCTGCAGGCCGAATCATCAATCAGAAAGAACCGGCGACATCCCGACCTGGGATTTCTGATTCCTGACTTCTGATTTCATATTTCTCTTCCATGTTCGTTCAAATCCCCATCTCCCCCAATGATGCCGGCCAGCGGGCCGATCGTTTTCTGCGCCGGTGGTTCCCGTTGCTCGGCACCGGACGCCTGCAATCCTTGTTCCGGCGCAAGGAAATCAAGGTCCTTAAAAAACCCGTTGACGCCGCCCATACCCTCAAGGCGGGCGACGTGCTGCAGGTGTACGGCATCCGCGAGGAGGAAGCCGTACGCGACGGGAGCGCCACCGCCGGGCGACCCGGCACCTCCTCCCAACCCGCGTCAGCGCTCCACCCCCCACCTTCCATCCTGCATGAGGATCACGAGTTGCTGGTGGTGAACAAGCCTTCGGGCATGGCCGCGCATCCGGGCAGCGGCATCGCACCGGGCGCGTCGTTGATCGAACGGGTGCAGGCCTATCTGGCCGGACCGCAACCAGGGACGTCTCCCGGGAAGAAAAGCGGGAAGCCCCGTGAAGCCGGGGATGTGCCGCACGCGGAAAGTGATGAGGGGGAGGACTCATCCCTCGAGGCGTTGTTGTTCGGGAGAGAGGATGAAGGCCTGACGCCGGGATGGGGGACGGAGTTGTTCCGCCCCGCGCTGGTGCACAGGCTCGACAAGGAGACTTCCGGTGTGCTGCTGATCGCGAAGTCCGGTCCGACGCTGCGTGCGTTGACGGAGGCATGGCGCGCGGGAGCGGTGCGCAAGCGGTATCTCGCGCTGGTCATGGGACATCCTTCGCCCGCTTCAGGGGTCATCGACGCGGCGCTGGCGCGCGTGGACAGCGCCGCGGGTGCGAAGTCGTTGGTCGCGGAGGATGATGAGGGAAAGGCGTCGGTGACGCGGTACAAGACGGTCAGGACCATGGGCACCGCGGAAGAAGGGTTCGCCCTGCTGCAGGTGGTGATCGAAACGGGGCGCATGCACCAGATTCGCGCGCATCTCGCGCACATCGGTCATCCGATCGTGGGGGACACGCGCTACGGGAGTTCACGTCCCTCGGAAGTCCGGCGGGTGATGAAAACGTTGGGTCTCACGCGCCTGTTCCTGCACGCGGAGGAGTTGTCGTGGCGGGATGGGGACAACAAGCGCGTCTTTCACGCGCCGCTGCCGCCCGAACTCGCGGATATCGTCGCACGCACGGCAGGTCGCTGAAGCCCTCACCATCGTGATGCTGTGGAGCCCTGGAGGGTGGGGACGGGTCGGGTCGTATGTGCGGGCGCCAAAAGCGGCACGAGGAGATTCGCGAAGAGTCGTGTGGACGTACAACGTATTGATTTCAAATGAGATAGCGTTTTAGACCCATTTTCCGGGTTCCCGACTTAATTTTCCCTGATCCGGCCTGCCCATCCGCCATCCGTATGGGCACGTGCCGGTACGTCCATTTCCGGGCGGCAACCACGGTTCAGGTTCCGAAGGTCTCCATGTACCTCTCAAAACTCCGCATCTCCGGCTTCAAGTCGTTCGCCAAC
>CAZKRC010000176.1:0-4040 GCA_964555105.1 uncultured Bifidobacterium sp.
TTGCCCAGGCCCGAGAGCACGCCGCCGGTGACGACGATGTATTTGCATTTCGTGGTGGGGGTCTTTTTCATGCGGAAGCTCCTTGCAGGCGAGGCTGCGTCTTTTGGGTCGTAAAATTTTGGGGGGTGGAGGCGGTCCCATCGACGGACTTGTCGTGGGCAATCCCCGGGACCGCGGCGGGTGCGGTCACCCGGGTGGGGCGCGGCGCGTCCTCGCGGAGGAGGCTCTCCAGCGCCGCGCGCGCGGCGGCGAGGTCCTCTTCGACATCCACCGACGCGCCGGGGCGGGACGGGTGCGCGCGCAGGGTGGCAAGGTGAGGCGCGCGCAGCATCTCGTGCGACAGCGCGGTTTCATCCGCCGATGGCGGAAGGGCGGCGTAACGTTCCAGATACGAGCGCGAATAGGCGTACGCGCCCAGTTGCAGGCGGTATGATAGACCGCCTGCAGGGCCGCATGCTGCGGCCGTACTGGGCGCCGTACGGTAAAAACCCGCGACGGTGCGCGTGAAACCGCGCACCGTTCCATCATGACCCACAATTGTTTTTACGCGATGGGGATTCGCGATGTCCACGGCGGACGGCTCGTCCTCGTGCACCAGCAGGTGCACCGCCCCGGGTTCCGCCGACAGGGATTGGCACAACGTGCGCAGGCCGTCCTCGGGGAACGCGGGCTCATCGCCCTGGAGGTTCACGAACAGATCGCCCGGAAGGCGGTCGAGCGCGCGCGCGATGCGTTCCGTGCCGTTCGCGGCGTCACCGGACAGAACCCACTCGAAACCGTGAGCCGCCACCGCTTCGCCGATCTCGACGGAGTCGGTGAGACACACCACGCGGGCGAAGCACCCCGCCCCCACGGCCCTTGCGAGCGTATGCGCGATCACGGGTTTCCCGAAAATCGGGGCCAGCAGTTTCCTGAAAAAACGGGTCGAGCCAAGGCGGGCCGGGACCACGCACGTGACGCCGTTGTTCATGCGTCTAGCCCCCGATGACTTTGGGGATGGAGAAGTGTTCGAGATTGACTTCGGGCGCGTTCTGCAGCGCCTTCTCTTTGGGCAGCATCTCCTGCTCGACATCGGGACGCAACGGGCGCGCCGAATCGTCCACGGCGGTCATCGGCTCCACGTCGTCGAGGTTGATCTGCTTCAGGGTGTCGAGGTATTCCACCAGACTGCTCAGCGAAGCCTGCAGCTTTTCGATGTCTTCAGCGGGCACGTCGAGCCGGGCCAGTGTGGCGAGTTTCTCGATTTCCTTTTTTTCAACGCGCATACCGGCCCCCGGAACGAAAAAGCAAAGTGACGGGCGGGAACGCGTTCAGCGGGAATTGTGCGGAATTCCGGGCTGAGGCATTCTTTGGCCCGGAAGAGGAAGATAATAAACGCGGGTTGGGGCGCTAGGCTTGAAAAAACGCGGAAGAGTGGTTGTTGGTGGGGGAAACCGCAAGGGACGAGCCCTTGCGGGGTGCCGGGAGGCGGTGGGGCGGGCCAGGTTGTCGTGCCGGTGGTGGTGGGGCGGTCCCCCTTTCAGCGCGACGCCCCATGCAACGCCCGACGCCTATTGCGGGGCCGCGCAGCCGATGGTGGCCGTCGCGTCGAACGTGGCGGTCTTGCCTCCCTCGAACGTGACGGACTCGCTCGCGAAACGCAGGCCCGAACCGGAGGGGCGACTGATCGTGATGGAACCGCCGGTCGCGGCCACAATATTGAAGTTCAAGTCCGTCAAGGACATGGTGACTTCGCCGCTCTGGAGCTGCTCCGCGTCCGTGATCCCGCCGACTACGGTATAGGTTCCCGGAGTGGGGCTTCCCCGGCCCTGAACGTAGAGAACCAGATGCATTTCATCGTGCGTGAAGTTCAGGGTCGAGACGAAGTCCTCCGATCCCGCGCACACGCCGGCAGCCAGATCCCAGACCTGCCCGTCGTAGGTCAGCTCTCCCGTTCCGCCGAAACCATGATCGCGCTCATCGGCATCGTCGGCCGATGTGGAGTTGCAGCCGAACAAGGCGAAGGACGCGGCCAGGGCACTGGCGAGGAAAAGGTTTTTACCAAGAGTCATGAACATGAATCGGCCTTTCTGAAACGCCGCGACCGCGGGATGCGACGGCATCCTGAAACTAGTTAGGGATCCTGTCGTGACACGCGTTTTGACGTTATCGATTGTCGTCTGACGCAACCTTTGCATTCCCTCTGGATGTCGCCACGGATGGGCATTTCCGCTGCGATAACGCATATGCGCACAGTGGTCGCAGCAATCCGGGGCTTGAAGCGTTATCATCCGGCCTCCAAGCCGAAACGCAGGTTGACCCCGACATGGGGTGGGAGGCGAAAACGCGGCGAGGCAGGCGGCCATCAGAAATCCGGACCTTAAATCCGGACATTATGAGCACTCCAAGACGGGCGATGGGAAAGTATACGCGTGGCGTGATAGCCGTCACATGCCTTTTCTGAAAATGCGAGGATCCCGACTATGATTCCCGAATCATTACGATCGGGGGGCACATGTCGGAGGGATTCACGATTGGTGGAATCGAAACCAGGATCCATCACATCCGAGGGCAGAAGGTGATGCTGGACACCGACCTCGCGGAACTTTACGGGGTGCCCACGAGCGCCTTGAATCAGGCCGTAAAACGAAATTTAGAGCGATTTCCAGTCGATTTCATGTTTCAATTGAGCCCTGAGGAAGTGGAATCTTTGAAATCACAAATTGTGATTTCAAAGATTCCACGTGTAACGATTACCGATAAATCTGGCCGCGGAGGCAGACGACGGTCTCAACCTAGCGCCTTCACCGAACACGGCGTGGCCATGCTGTCATCGGTGCTTAAAAGCGAGCGGGCCATCCAGGTGAACATCGCCATCATCCGGGCCTTCACGCGCCTGCGCCAGTTCCTGGCGACGCATCAGGATTTGGCCCGGAAGCTTGAGGAGCTGGAGGCGAAATATGACGACCAATTCCGCGAGGTTTTTGAAGCGATCTGGGCGTTGATGGAGGAAAAGGAAGAGGATGAGAAGCCAAAGCGGACGATGGGATTTGTGAAGGAGGCTGCCACATGAGTCGTCATCCCCCCTCATCACCTTGTTATTGTACAGGTTGAAATTCGCTCATGTCGCACGCATTCGGATACCGCCGTTCCATTCGATTACCGAATTTCGACTACACACAATCCGGCGCCTATTTCATCACGGTTTGCACCAAGAACAGGCAACGATTCTTCGGGAGCGTCGAGCATGGTGTCATGCATCCAAGTGATTGCGGTCATAAAGTGAATCAGGTATGGTACGATCTCCCGTCGCGGTTCCCGTGGATCACCATCGATGCGTTCCAGATCATGCCAGACCACATTCACGGAATCATTTGGATTCATCGCCCCGTGGATGGCATGGCCCCCACCCACGTCATCCGTAGAGGCGAATCCCATTCGCCGTTGAGAGGCGAATCCCATTCGCCCCTCAACGTCAACGCAAACCCCGAACCCCCATCGTCGGAGAACGTGGATAACAATGCGGACACCGTGGCGTCCCCGAAAAACGATGATGAACGGGATCCAAAGAGGGGCGAATGGGATTCGAAAATCGGTGAACAAAATATCGAGAGGGGCGAATGGGATTCGCCCCTACAGTGTGGAACGTCGAAAACCGTGGGGTCGGTTGTACGGGGATTGAAAATCCCCGTGACGCAATGGGCGCGACAATCCATGGGTATCCATGATGTTTGGCAACGCAACTATTTCGAACGGATCATACGGTCGCAGCAGGCGCTGGAATCCATACGCCGGTACATCGTCAACAATCCAGCGCACTGGCGCGCTGATTGAACAAAAAACCCCGCCTCTCTCGAAGCGGGATTTTTTGTTTTCGCTGTTCGCTGTTCGCTGTCGGCAGTACGCTGTCAGCTCAAAACGGCAGATCGTCTTCCGGCGGAGGAGGCGTGCTGCCGCCCGACTTGGAGTAGCCTCCGCCGGACCCACCACCGGAGTTACCCCCGAAACCGCCCCCGGAATTACCGCCCTAGCCACCACCCGACGAACGGCCCCCGTAGGAA
>CAZKRC010000177.1:0-4037 GCA_964555105.1 uncultured Bifidobacterium sp.
GTTGGCGAACGACTTGAAGCCGGAGATGCGGAGTTTTGAGAGGTACATGGAGACCCTTGAAAACCGTGAACCCGCCCGGGGGCGGAACCGGGAAAGTTACCCAACCCGGCCCGGAATGCGGAGGGCGGGAAGCCGAACGCGACCCGCCCACTCATCTCATTCGATATCAACCACTTATCGAAGCAGACATCCGGGGTTCGCCCTGCAGCCTCGCGTCGGGACGGGAGGTTTCCGGGCGCGGCACGCGATGCGCTCCCCGCAGGGCCCCTGCAATCAGTAGAGGATGGAGTTCAGGATCTCGCCGAGGTCGACACGCACCCCCGCCACCGAATGAGAACCGCGGAAGTAGCCCCAACCGCCCTCTTTTTTGCTCGAGTACGTCGGCTGGTTGGACTCATGGTACTGGTAGTAGAACGAAAGCCAGTTCGTGCCGAGCGACGCCTTGCCGCCGTACAGCCAGCCCTGGGTGTAGCCCTCGGTATGCACGAGCGCGGCGAGTCCCCACTGCAGGAAATCCCAGCCACCGAAGCCTTCGAGCATCAGCCAGGGAAACACCGTCGGCTGGTAGCCGAGATGAAGCACCATCGGCGTGGCCATCGGCCCCGGTTTGTCGGCGTTGCACAGGTTCCTGCCGCACTTGTCGCCGTAATCCATGAAGGTGAAGCTGATCGGGGCGGAAAGCATCCAGTATGCGCCGAGGTCTCCGATCAGGCGCGGCGCCATCACGATGTGCGCATCGAGCCGGCTCATGCGGATGGCCTTGGTGGAGTCGCTTTCGACCGTGCCGTCTGCGGACATGTACGACCAACGCCACCACCGGTAGGACGGAATTTCCGGGGGCGTCGCGTACTTCCACCGGAACAGGAGTTCACGATCGCGGATGGCCTTGTTCCGCGCCTCGATGATCTCGGCCTCGGTTCCGTAGACGGCGGACACGGCCCCGAAGATCAGTCCCGGTTCCTCGAGGGTCCACCCGCGGAGACCGGAGAAGCTCACCCGTTCGTCGATCGACGGATGGGTGAAGGAATTTTCGCCCTCGCCTTTCTTGTAGCGCACGTCGGACCAGGATTCCCACTGGTACCCAAGCGCGTACGGCGTGATGGCCGCGGCCGGCACCGCGAAAAGACAGACAAGGCTGCCCGCCACGAGCGCCGCGGGGAGTGCCCGGGCACGGGACAAGAAGGACGAACGGAGAAGCGAGGAAACACGAACGAGGCCTGACACGGATTTCCCTCCCGGCTTGCAGGACCGTGACACCGGCCCCATGGGCATTCACGATAACCATGCGACGCCGCATTGCGTGCGCCTGCCGGGTGCGCGCGCGAAATTTGAGAAAAATTTTACTGTTTCCGTTCCCGCACGCACGGTAACGCGCACGGAACGCGCGCGACTCACCGCCCGACGGCGGGAAGGTCGTCCTCCGCGGGAACCGGCGTCGCCTCGAGCGTACGCTCGCCCACGAGCCGGTCGGTGACGCGGCGCCATTCGACCACCAGCATGCTCCGCTCGATCTCCAGGCGGATCCGCTCGGAACGCGCGGCCTGCACGGCCTCGAGCGCACGGATCAGGTCGTTGATGTCGCTGCGGCCGTAGGTGTACTCCTCGTTCTCGGCGGTCAACACCGCTTCCGTGAGCGCCTCCCGCTCACGCGCGAGCTCAAGGAGGGCGTCCCGTCCGGAAAGTTCGCGCCGGAGCGCGTCGAGATCGGTGCGCAGGCGCGATTGGCGGTTGCGGGACGCGAGCTGGCCGCGCCCCCACTCGATGCGGGCGATTTGCGCCCGCGCCTTTTCCTGCGGCCGGTTCCAGCCGAAGTCGAACGCGACGCCCACGAACCCGCGCGTGTTTTCCGCCGTTCCGCCCGGACCGTCTCCCCAGCCGATTCCCGAAAACACCTGCGCGCTGGGCAGCAGGCCGTCCGCCGCGCGACGGGCCGCGAGCGAATCCCGCTCGGACAGCAAGGACAGGATGCGGATCGTACGGCCCGAATCGAGGAAGGCGCGCTGCTCCCGCTCCCAGTCGCCGTCCGCCTGCAGGCCGTTTAATCACCCTGGAATTCCGCGGGATTCACAAGACGGGACTGCCGGGCCTTGGCCTGCGCCTCCCGCGAGGCGCGTTACGAGCGCGCCACAACCTGTGCGAGCTCGGACGGAAGTTGCGCGCGGAACACGCGCATTGCGTCGCCATCCCGCCACGAAAGTTCCTCCGCATGCAGGAACAAACGCCTGAGACCCAGCTCCTTCATCCGTGCGCGCGCCTCGGAGGGCTTCGCGTAACGCGTGTCACCCACGATCGGATGACCGATATGCGCCAGGTGCGCGCGGATCTGATGCATGCGGCCGGTTTCTATCACCACCTGCAACAGCGCATGGCCGTCTTCGGGGGCCCCGAGGGTCTTGATCGTCTTGTACCGGGTCACGGACGCCTTGCCCTCTTCATCCTCCGCGATGAGCGACTTCGCGCCCGCGGCGCTATCCACCCGTGAAAGGGCCGCATCGATGACTCCCGATGACGGTGCCGGATGCCCTTGCACCAGCGCGAGATACCGCTTGCGCACCTTTCCGGCCCGCCACGCTTCCGTCAAGGCCCGCAGCATCGGGCCGGACTTTGCGATCAACAATACACCGGATGTCTCCTTGTCGAGCCTGTGGGCCAGCGCGGGACGGAAAAGCTCCGTCCCCCACCCCGGTGTCAGGCCTTCAGGGGAACCGCCGAACAACAAGGCCTCCAGCGGCGTGTCTTCACCCCCACCCCAACCTTGCTCCGTGTTTGGGGACGACTTTTCCTTCGCCTCGGCTTTCTTCCCACTGCGAGGCTTGGCGAGATACGCCTGCACCCGCTCGATCAACGACGCTCCCGGCGCGATGCCGCTGCCCGGATGCGCGGCCATGCCCGATGGCTTGTTCACCACCAGAAGCTCGTGGTCTTCAAAAAGAATGGGCGGCGGGGGGTAGGTGGAAGTCTTCGTGGTTGTGCCGGCGCGCTGCGATGCCGACGTCGCGACGTCGTCTCGTTGCGCTTCCTCCTCACGGATGCCGTACACCTGCAACACCTCGCCGGCCTGGAGTGTGTACGCGGCGTCGATGGGTTTCTTGAGAACCTTGATTTCCTTGCGCCGGAACAGTGACTGCAAGCGCCCCGAGCTGATCAGCGGAAACCACCGGCGCAAAAAGCGCTCCGCGCGCTGACCGGCATCGTTGGGCGATATGGGGATCTGGACGAGCATCAGAATCGCACCCCAATGAGGGAGTGAGGGAGTGATGGAATGATGCAACGAAACGACATGCGTGAGCATTTCGGGAAAGGTTCCCGGACGGTCGGGCCATGCATACCCAATCCTTCAGGTCGCAAGGCCGTCATGGCATCGTTCCGTCTTTTCATCTTTTCATCTTTTCATCATTCCGTCTTCCATGCCGCGACTCCCTCCGCGAACCGCACCCCGTCCGCGCCCGAGGAAACAATGCCTCCCGCATAGCCTGCGCCTTCACCGAGCGGATAAAGGCCCGGCATGTTGACGGACTCAAACGTCACCGGGTCCCGCAGGATGCGGACGGGCGACGACGTGCGCGATTCCGGGCCGATCATCAGCCCCTTGGCAATGAACCCGGGGATCTTGCGGTCGAAATCAAGAAAGGATGCGCGCAGAGCGGACGCGACCTCACGATCGAAAAGCTCATGGAAGTCGGCCCAGCGCAGCGGCTTCTGGAAGGAGGTCTTCCACAGCGGGCCGTCGTCGGTGCGGCCTTCCACGAAGGCCGCGATGGTCTGCGCGGGAAAGGCGCCGTCGCCGCCGCCCAGGCCCCACGCCCGACGTTCAAGGTCGCGCTGGTAAGCCACCCCCGCGAGGATGTCGCCGGGGTGAAGGGTCTGAAGGCGTTCGGGCCCCACCGTGGCGATCACCGCGGAATTGGCGAAGGCCGATCCGCGGTTGGAATAGCTCATGCCGTTGGTGAACAGCGCGCCCTCGGCGTCGGCGCACGGCACGATCACGCCGCCGGGACACATGCAGAAGGAATATGCCGCATCCCCCGCAGGATTCT
>CAZKRC010000178.1:0-3981 GCA_964555105.1 uncultured Bifidobacterium sp.
GTCACGCTAGGGGTTGCGAGTTCAAGTCTCGTCCATTCCGCCATCACTGACACGACAGTGTCGCAAAAAGCCTCCCGCACCGCGGGGGGCTTTTTTGTTGGCCGGTGGAGGCGCTTTGAAGGCCTCTCGGTGAAGTTGGTACCCCCGTAGAGAGCCGTTCCAGGGAATGGTGATGCGCATTGGGGTCAATGCTTTGTGTGGTGACGTACAATGATGCCCCGGCTTCGTATGGTGAGGTTGGCCTCCGGGAGGTTGGCGTATGAGTGAAGGCAGGAAATGAGGCCCTCACCCTGCCCTCTCCCACTCGCCTTGCCACGTGTTATCCCTGCTCCGGCTGCGCCTCCGCGGCTCGCGGGAGAGGGGAACCTGAACGCAGCACGGCCCACAGGGAGTACCACCACGCCGAAGGACGGCCACCAAAGCTTCGCACCACTGGTTCCCACAGGTGGCAGGTACCCCCGTAGAGAGCCGTTCCAGGGAATGGTGATGCGCATTGGGGTCAATGCTTTGTGTGGTGACGTACAATGATGCCCCGGCTTCGTATGGTGAGGTTGGCCTCCGGGAGGTTGGCGTATGAGTGAAGGCAGGAAATGAGGCCCTCACCCTGCCCTCTCCCACTCGCCTTGCCACGTGTTATCCCTGCTCCGGCTGCGCCTCCGCGGCTCGCGGGAGAGGGGAACCTGAACGCAGCACGGCCCACAGGGAGTGCCCCCACTCCCCATGAGGCCTCCGGGTTGGTCCCCCTCCCTGGAAGGCCGTTCCGAGGAATGGTGGTGCGCATTGGGGCCTTCCCTTGCATGGTATCGTTCAATGTTGACCATGCGTTGTATGGTGAACACCCGGGGGCTTCCACCATACAACGCGAGGCCTCAGGGAGTGTCACCACTCACCGTGGGGCCACGCAGGTCGCCACCATCCGAAGTATGGCCAACAAAGCTTCGTACCATTCCCCATGAGGTCTCCAAAGAATCCCACCATACAACGAGCGGCCCCAGAGGTCGCCACCACTCACCATGCGGCCCCAACGCTTCACACCAACTCCGTGGAGGCTCCGAAGGCCTCCCTCCGATGTATAATACCCCCATGCCATACACCTCGCTCAACTTCGAGCCTTTGCGCGCGCTGGAAACCGGAACGCACCCGGATCCGTTTTCGTGTCTGGGTTTTCAGATCGTCCCGCCGCATGAAGGCGGAGGCGCTCTCATCCGCGTGTTCAATCCCGCGTTCGCGGCGGTGTCCATCGAGCATGCGGACGGCGTGACGCCGTGCGAACACATCTCGGGGAACGGGTGCTTCGAAGCGATGTTCCGCCATCGCTCCGAACCGTTTCCGTACAAGGTGTGCGCGTTTCTGCACTCGGGTCATACGGCGATCTTCGAGGATCCGTACGCCTTCGCGCCCGTGCTGGGCGACTTCGACCTGCATCTGATCGCGCAGGGCACGCATTACCGGTTGTGGGAAAAACTCGGCGCGAACCCGATGGTTCATGAGGGGGTTGAGGGCGTGCATTTCGCGCTGTGGGCGCCCAATGCACGCGGCGTGTCGGTCATCGGCGACTTCAACGCGTGGAACCCGCGCAGCCACATGATGCGGCGCCGCGATCCCCATGGCGTGTGGGAGATTTTCGCGCCGCGCGCGCGCGCGGGTCAGTGCTACAAGTTCGCCGTACACGGTGCGGACGGGGTGGTCCGCGAAAAGATGGACCCCATGGGGCGTGAGGCGGAGCTGCGGCCGCGCACCGGTTCGGTCATCCCCGACGCGGCCGGCACCGGGCACGCGTGGGCGGCGCCGGACTGGGAAGCGCGACGCGCCGCCCTGCAGGCGCCGGACGCCGCCATCTCGATTTATGAAGTCCATGCCGGTTCCTGGCGGCCGGGCGCGGGGGACGGCGGGCACGAGATGCCCACGTACGCCGAGCTGGCCGAAACGCTGGTGCCCTACGTCCGCGGCATGGGCTACACCCACATCGAACTGCTGCCGGTGCAGGAACATCCGCTGGACGAATCGTGGGGCTACCAGGTGACGGGCTACTACGCGCCGACCAAGCGCTACGGGACACCCGCGGAGTTCAAGGCCTTCGTGGATGCCTGTCATCGCGCCGGCCTCGGGGTCATCCTCGACTGGGTGCCGGCGCACTTCCCGGAGGACGCGCACGCCCTGCGCGCGCTGGACGGCACGGAGTTGTACGCCCACGAGGATCCGCGGCGCGGCAAGCACCCCGAATGGGGCACGATGATTTTCAACTATGACCGGCGTGAGGTGGCGGGCTTCCTCATCGCCAACGCCCTGTACTGGCTGGACGAGTTCCGCATCGACGGTTTGCGGGTGGACGCGGTGGCGTCGATGCTGTACCTCGACTACGCCCGCCGCGACGGCGAGTGGCTCCCCGCGCCGGACGGCGGCAACATCAACGGCGGCGCGGTGGAATTCCTCAAGCATCTCAACAGCGTGGTGGCCCAACGTTATCCCGACCGCCTGATGATCGCCGAGGAAAGCACCGCTTACCCCGGTGTCACGCGCCCCCCCGAGGACGGCGGCCTGGGATTCCACTACAAGTGGAACATGGGGTGGATGCACGACTTCCTCACCTACATGTCCAAGGATCCGATCCATCGTCGCTACCATCACGACCAGCTCACGTTCGAGATGTCGTACGCGTTCTCCGAACGCTACGTCCTGCCCGTATCGCACGACGAAGTGGTGCACGGCAAAGGGTCGTTGCTCCGCAAGATGCCGGGAGACGACTGGCAGAAGTTCGCCAACACCCGCGCGGCCTTCGCCTACCATTTCGCCCACCCGGGCAAGAAGCTGCACTTCATGGGCCTGGAGTTCGGGCAGTGGGACGAGTGGAAGGTGAAGGGCAGCCTCGACTGGCATCTGCTGCACGCGGAATCCTCCCCGCACGCCGGCCTGCAACGCCTCGTCCGCGACCTGAACCGGCTCTACCGCACCGAACCCGCCTTGCGCGAACTCGACCTCGGCGGCGCGGGCTTTCAGTGGATCGACTACCATGACCGCGACCAGAACGTCATCTGCTTCGCGCGGCACGACCGGAAGGGAGAACGCAGCACCATCTGCGCGTTCAACTTCAGCCCGGTGCCGCGGCACGACTACCGTCTCGGCGTCCCGCGTCCCGGCTTTTACGCCGAAATCCTGAACACGGATGCGGAGATCTACGGAGGTGGAAACATCGGCAACCAGGGGGGCGTGAGGGCCGAAGCGGTTCCGTCCCACAACTTCCCGGACTCCCTCAGCCTGTCGTTACCACCCCTCGGCGCGGTGTGGCTGGCGTCAGCGAGAGTTTCATCCGAACATCACAGCATCACAGCATCACAGCAATAAAGGCACGAACGCGGAGTCAATTCTATTGTCGCCTTGTCGCCTTGTCGCCTTGATGTACTGCCGCATTCTCTACGGGGCACTCGACATCTGCCATCTCCTCAGCCCTGTGTTCTACTGCTGTGATGTTCGGATGTTCGGATGTTCGGATGCTGTACTGTCACCCTGTCAGAACGGCCATAGCGGGCACAGCTTCTTCGCCTGCACGACGGCGGTTTCGCGCAGGGCGGTTTCCCCCACGGCTTTGCTGGCCCGGATCATTTCGGTCACCAGAACGGCGAAACTTTCCCCGGCCTGTTCCTGGTCGCGTTCCTCGGTACGGCCTTCACGACGCATGGTGGCCACCCCCGCCCGGATCAGATCCTTGATGTTGCGGGAGCACGGAACGGTGATGGTCAAACCGGCCTGATCCGCTTCATACACCGCGGAGGCCCACAGACGGTTTTCAAGGTTGTGCATGGGAGGAAGGTAGCAATAGGGTGTGGGGCCGTTACGAAGTTGGTGTGGAGCGTTGCGGCCACACTGTGAATGGTACGATGCTTCGTCGGCCGCGCTTCGTATGGTGGCGACCTTTGAGGCCTCACGGTGAATGGTGCGAAGCTTTGTTGGCCGTCCTTCGGAATGGTGGCACTCCCTGTGGCC
>CAZKRC010000179.1:0-3953 GCA_964555105.1 uncultured Bifidobacterium sp.
CGATCTCGCGCAGCACCGACTCGGGGTACACCATGCCCGTGGGGTTGTCGGGGTTGATGATCAAAATGCCCACGATGCCGGGGTTGTACTTGATCTTGTTGCGGAGCTCTTCCATGTCCGGATACCAATGGTTCTCCGGATCGAGGTTGTAGGTGATGGGGGCCTGGCCCGCATGGCCGCCTTCCGCCGAGCTGTGCGTCGAGTAGGCGGGCGAGGGGCCGATCACGCGCGCGCCCGGATCGAGATACTGGTACACCTTGCTGATCGCGTCGCCCACGCCGTTGCAGAACAGGAAGTCCTCGGGTGTGACCTGCACGCCGCCCAGCGCGTTCGTGCGCGCCGCGAGAAACTCGCGGGTGGCCAGCACGCCCTTGGTGGGGCAATAGCCGTAACTCTTCGAGTCCATCGCGAGGTCCGCGACGATCTGCTTCATCCAGTCGGGAATGGGCGTCCCCTTCTGCACCGGATCGCCGATGTTCTCCCAAAAAATCTCGACACCCGTCTTTTGGAAAAGCAGGGCTTTTTTCACGATTTCCCGGATTTCATAAACAAGTTCGGTCGCGCCCGGGTGCAGCAAATTGCGTCTCATAGTCCTGCATATTTAGAAAACGGGGTGGGGGATGGGGACTTCGTCCCGGCGGCCGGGTGAGGGAAAACATTGCGGGCCCCGGAACACCCGGCCAACCCTCCCGCGGACGCGGGGAAAACCCGCGGGACCGGCGCCGCGCCCGTTGCCACGCGTCGCGGGCCACGTATATTTCGCGCATGGCTTCCCCCGTCACCTCACGCGTCCGTCTTGAAATCAGTCTTGCGGCGATCCGCCGCAACTTCACCCGCATCGCGAAGGCCGTCAAGCCCGCGCAGGTGATGGCCGTCCTCAAAGCCGACGCGTATGGCCTGGGCATGCTCCCCGTCGCCACGCTGCTGGCCGATGCCGGCGCCGACCGCTTCGGTGTCGCCGAAGCTGCCGAGGCCGTCGCGCTCCGGGAAAAATTTCCGCGCCTCCCGGTGCAAATCCTCGGCGGTTTGTTGCAACACGAGATTCCACCGTGTGTTCGACACGGCATCGTGTGCCCGGTTTCCGACGAGGCCGTCGCCCGCGCGTTGTCCCGCGAGGCCCTGCGCCAGCGTAAAACCGTCACGATCCACATCAAGGTGGACACCGGCATGGGGCGCCTCGGCCTCCCGCATGCGACGGCCTTTGCCGCCATCCGCCGCATCGCGAAACTGCCCGGGCTGAAGCTCGAAGGCACCTGCTCCCACTTCGCCAGCGCCAACCTGCCGCGCAACGGCCAGTCGCGCACGCAGATCCGTCGCTTCAGCACCTTGCTCGAGGAACTGCAGGCTGTCGGGATCGTTTTTCCGTTGGTGCACATGGCCAATTCCGACGGCATCAACAACTTTCCCGAGGCGTGGTTCAACCTCGTGCGCACCGGCATCAACCTGTACGGGGTTTTCGACCTGCAAGGCAATCGCGCCTATCATCTGGTGCCTTCGCTGAAGCTCGGCACGACCTTGTTGCAACGGCGCCTGCTTCCGGCCGGTTCGACCATCGGTTACGGCGGCACGCACACGTTGTTCCGCGACACGTGGGTGGGAACCATTCCGGTCGGTTACGCCGACGGTGTCCCGCTCGCGGCCAGCAACAGCGGGCGCGTCCTCATCCGCGGGAAGGAATGCCCCGTCATTGGCCGCGTCTCGATGGACTACATCACCGTCGATCTCAGCGCGTGCCCGGGCGCGCGCGTCGGGGACGAGGTCATCCTCGTCGGCAAGTCGGGCCGCAAGGAATTCACCATCGAGGATTGGGCCCGCATCAAGCAAACACATCCGTACGACATCATCTGCGCGCTGGGACGAAGGGTGGAGCGGGTGTACGTCGACAGTGTTTGAGCAGCGCAGCATGTGGACATCAAAACCGTACCGCAGTACTACAGTACTACAGTACCACAGTACGGCATTCCGTTTTTCCCCAAGTTCCATGCGCCCGCCCGCATTGCCTCATTGTTCCATTTCTGCATGACGCGTTCGCTCCGCGCCATCGCGCCTTCGGCTGTTCTATTGTTGCATTGTTCTATTGTTGCATTATTCTATTGTCTCATTGCGTTTGTAAGCGAATGTCAGGCTGTAAAACCTTGTCATGAACCGTCAGAAAGCGTGTTTTCGGGTGTCGTGTCGCTGTGAATGTGTTTTATTGGCGGCATGCCAAACCTGAAAAAAATCGTGCACCGCGTGACCCGCCGCGTGGTCAATGCCTTCGACTCCCATCACCGCCCGGAGGCCGCCATCACGCCCGGAACCGATGGCCGCAAGTGGGTGTTACCGGTTCCGTTCCTCCTCCTGAACCTGTCCGTGCTCTTCGTCTTCGTGGTCGGCTTCAGTTGGGTGGCGCTGGGCGTGGCCGTCGCGCTGTACGTGATCCGCATGTTCGGCATCACCGCCGTGTACCATCGTTACTTCGCGCACCGCACCTACAAGGCCTCGCGGCCCGTGCAGTTCGCGCTGGCCTTCCTGGGCAACACCGCGGCCCAGCGCGGCCCGCTGTGGTGGGCCTCGCATCACCGCCATCACCACGCGACGTCGGACACTCCCGAGGACGCGCACTCGCCCCTGCAGGAAGGCGGATTCTGGAACAGCCACATGCTGTGGTGGGGCCGCCAGAAATACGTCAAGCCGCGGCTCGACCTGGTGAAGGACCTGACCAGGTATCCCGAGCTGGTCTTCCTCGATCGCTTCGACGCCATTGCGCCCGCCACGCTCGGCGTGTTCACGTTCCTGCTGGGCGTCGCCCTCGAACGCTGGTTCCCGGGCCTTGGCACCAACGGCTGGCAAATGCTGGTCTGGGGATTCGTGGTGTCCACCGTGGCGCTGTTCCACGGCGTAGCCACCATCAACTCGCTGGCCCACGTGTTCGGCTCACGCCGCTACAAGACCAAGGACGACAGCCGCAACAACTTCTGGCTGGCGCTGATCACCTTGGGCGAAGGCTGGCACAACAACCACCATCACTACCCCAACAGCGCCCGCCAGGGCTTCTACTGGTGGGAGATCGACCTGAGCTACTACGGTCTCAAGGCCTTGAACGCCGTGGGTCTCGTGCGTGACCTCAAGCCCGTGCCCGCGCGCGTGCTCGCCGACGGGCGCAAGAAGGCTGCGGACACCGTGGCGGGCCCCGATGCCGGCGAGCCCGTCACCACCTTCGAAGACGTCGCGCTGGAAAAAGCGGCGTAAGGCCCACAGTACAGCAGCACGGGAGTACAGCAGTACTGCTGTACAGCAGTAAGCGGCATCGTGGGCCCGTGCCCATACCGCGTGCCGGATCAAAGGTTTTCCTAACCGGATGAATGCCCTCAGGAATGTCCCTGCTGCTGTACTGTTGTACTGCCGTACTGTTCTATTGTTCTATTGTCGCATTGTTCTATTGAATCACTGTCCCTTCCCCTTTGTCGTCGGCAGTGGCTTCGTCTTGGGCGGTCCGGACTTGACGATGCGGGCGGGGAGGGCTTTCGGGCGCGGGGCGGGGGCTTTCTCCGGTGGAGGTCCGTCGGGGTACTTGCGGATCCACGCCATGATGTGCTCGAACTCCCGGGCCGTCACCGGCTGAACCGACAGGCGTGAGCCGGGGCGGAGCAGCACCATGGCGCTCGCACCCGGAATCCGGCGGATCTCGTTGAGCGGCAGCAGGCGGGGGAACGTCTCCACGTATTTCACGTCGACGCACATCCAGGTGGTGCCGTGCGTGCCCGACTTCGGGTCGTAGTACTTCGAGTCCTTGTCGAACGCGGTCGGGTCGGGGAACGGCTCCGAGGCGACTTCCGCCAGGCCCGCGATGCCGGGAGGCGTGGCGTTGCTGTGGTAAAAGAAAATCGGGTCGCCGGTTTTCATGCCGTCGCGCATGTAGTTGCGTGACTGATAGTTGCGGACGCCCGTCCACTGTTCGGTACGGTTTTTAC
>CAZKRC010000180.1:0-3907 GCA_964555105.1 uncultured Bifidobacterium sp.
GAATCTGGGGCTGAAAACTTAACAATGCCCCCTTCAAAATCAAAGACTTAGGCGACAATCGGATCCGAAATCGGCCAAAAAAGGCCGAAACCGGGGGCCATAGGTCACACCCCGGCCAGAATCTCAGGCAGGGAGAAGCGCACATTCTCCTCGAGAATGACGTAATCCTCGGCTTCGGTCCCGGGGAACTCGGTCTGGATCCACTTCACGACCTCCTGCACCAGATCTTCGGGAGCGGACGCCCCCGAGGAAATCCCCACGTTCGCCACGCCTTCGAACCACGCGCGCTTGAGATCCTGGGGGCCGTCGATCAGGTACGACGTCTTGCCCAGCTTTTCGCCCAGCTCACGCAGGCGATTGCTGTTGGAGCTATTCTTCGAGCCGATCACCAGGAGCACATCCACCAACTCCGCCATTTGCTCCACCGCACTCTGCCGGTTGGTGGTGGCATAGCACAGGTCGCCCTTGTCGGGTCCCTTGATGTGGGGGAAGCGCTTTTTAAGGGCTTCAATGATGCCCCGTGTTTCCCCGATGGACAAGGTGGTTTGGGTGGTGTAAGCGAGTTCGTCGGCATCGATGTCGGGCAATGCGGCCGCCTCCTCGGGCGTTTCCACAAGGATGATCTCACCCGGGTCGAGTTGGCCCATGGTCCCGATCACCTCGGGGTGGCCTTTGTGGCCGATCAGCAGGATGCGACGGCTGTTCTTGTGATGGCGCTGCACGGAGGAGTGGACCTTCTTGACCAGCGGGCAGGTCGCGTCCACCGTCATGAGGGCGCGGTCCTCGGCATCCTTGTGCACCGCCGTGGGCACGCCGTGGGCACTGAAGATCGCCACCGCTCCGGAGGGCACCTCGTCCAGTTCCTTCACGAACACGGCGCCCTTGTCACGCAACCGCTGCACCACGAACTTGTTGTGGACGATTTCATGGCGCACATACACGGGCGCCCCGAACTTTTCGAGCGCCTTCTCAACGATGCTGATGGCGCGCTGCACGCCCGCGCAGAAGCCGCGGGGAGAAGCGAGATAGAGTTTCATGGACATAAGGTACCAATCATTGAAACACGTACAGATGGCGTAGGGGCACGTTGCAACGTGCCCCTACGCCATCTCCCCTACCCGCACGGCCTGCATCTGGTCGAGGGTGTATTCATTGCGGTGCCCCGAGGCCATGTCGACCGCGATCAGCTTCATGGGGTCGCGGTTGCGCAACACGTGGAGCGGTTGCACCCTCAACCGCACGCCTCCGCTCCCGTAGTTGAACTCCACGTTGCGCTGCGCCGCGATGGCGTTCTCCAGGGCGCGCAGGCGCTGGGCCGGCGTCTCCTCGCGGCTGCGCGCCGCGGAATCCCGCTCCGCGGCGTCTTCGCGGCGCACGGGCGCCACATGGCGATAGTCGGCCTCGCCGTGGGGGAACACGGGGAGGGCCCATGCGGCGTCCGCCGCTTCGCCCATCACCGGACGGCGACGGGCCGCGGGCGCTTCGCCGGTGTCATCGCCGGGCAGGAGGTCGAAGACGCGCAACAGCTCGCGCGCCCGCTCGCGCGCCTCACGCGGCAGGACGAATCCGTAACCTGGAATGGTTTCCGTGACCAGCTCCATGAACTGGGGAAACTCTTCGAGTTCGGCGAACCGCCCGGCGTCGTGGACGCGCAGCATGAACACTTCGCGGAACACCGTGGACGCGTAACTCGCGGCCCATTCGGCGAGCACGCGCTGGACGGAGGCGTCGAAGCCCAGCCAGCCCGCGAGCTCCTCCAGCAGGTCGGTGCCCAGACCCGCGCGCAGGCCCGCGATCACGGAGTCCTTGGTGAAACGGTAACGCGTCACCCGCTCGTCGTTTTCGCGCAAGGCCAAAAGTTCGATCTGGAACAGGCGGTCCAGGGGAATCGCCGTCGGCACCAGCGCTTCGAAGTTCGGAAGGCCGCGCGCGCTGTCCGCGCCCGCATCCGCGATCGCGGCGCGATCCGCGGCCGCCAGCACGCGCACCCAACGGATGCGCCCGCGGTGCATGGCGAACTCGGCGCCGCCCACCAACCAGAGTTCGCGCAAAAGGCGGGGCAGGTTCTCCCAGGTGGTCAACTCCGAGGACGGCCTGGCACGGGCCTTGTCCCATCCTTCGTACACGGCGAACACCGGAGTCACGCCCGCGACGGCCCGTGAGAGGCTCCGGCCGGACTCGGCCGTCGCGCTTTGCGGCGCGGGCGCCGCCTCCTGCGCGCTCACGGCGTCGCCCGACAGGGCGTCCAGCAAACGCGCAAGGCCACGGGAGCGGCGGCGCAACCACCAGTCGCGCAGGCGCCGCGAGAACTCCACGCCGCCGTCCTCCATCCACTCGGCGGCGAGCGGCGAAAGCCGCAACAAGCCGCTCTCCTCCACCAGCAGATCGCAGTCCGCCGCAAAGCGGAACAGGAACATCGCCTCCTCTTCGGCCACCGTCGAAGACAGCATCTCGCCGGTTCCGAAACCGCGCGCCAAATCCTGGAGGCTTTTGCGGTGCATCTCGCCGGTTTGCGTCAGGCGCAAGTCGCCGCGCGCCGCGCGGGCGAGGAAGTGACAGAGATGAGCCGCGACGTGCGTCGCGTTGGAGATCCAGGCGGTCTCGGCCGGGAGGGTGACCACGGGGACGAACTCCTCCAGCAACCGCGGCAGCAGCGACGGGGCGAATTCACGGAAGCCGTGGTAACTGCGGTGCTCACCCTCGCGACGCATCGCCAACAGTTCATACTCGAACAGCCCCAGCCAATAACCGGCGGCGGACGCGCCGCCTTCACACCCCCGAACCAACTCCCCCTCCAGCATGCCGCGTTCCTCGGAGGCGTAGATGGCGAGCAACAGGCGCCGGCCTTCGGGCTCCATGGCATCGAGCACGTCGTTCACGCGATCGTGGTCCAACGCCCGCTCCAGCACGGCCTCACTCACCGTCGCGCCCGACACGAGCCCCGCATCCGGATTGTCCCGACGGTACAGTTTCGAAAGATGGGGTTTGGGGGCGGAGGCAAGAAAATCGGATAGGCTTTGCACGCTGAAACTCCAAAATCGTTCCGCACACGGCCCCACGATGGGGCCGATCAGGGAACAGCAAAATTTAACTCCGGACGCCCGCACGCCGGGTTTTCCCGCCGGCCGCCGAAACCGGGCCAAACACGGTGAAAACGATAGTGAAAACGGGGTGAGGCGGTGCTACGCCCCCGGCTCGACCGCGCGAATGATCACGTCGCGCACGGACGCCATCGGCAGCGAAGGCGAGGTTCCCACCACCGATGCTTCGCCCATCAGCAGGGGCGCACCGAGCGGATCGTCCACCGGCGTGCCATGCGAACCTTTCACCAGCGAAGGATCGAGCGGAATCACGTCCATGTAATAGCGGAAGCCGAGCTTCTTCTTGACGAGCGACGCGGCGATGGTGGCTTTGGCCAACGGCTTCTTCGGGTCGAGGAACATTTCGCACGGATCGTAACCCGGCTTGCGGTGGATGTCGACGCAGCGCGCGAAGTCGGGCGCCTTGTCGTCGTCCTCCCAGTAGTAATACGTGTACCAGTTGTCCGGCTCCGCCATCAGGATGACGTCGCCCGCGCGCTCGTGGTCGAGGCCGTAGCGCTTGCGGTCCTCGCCGTGAATGACGCGCCGCTGGCCCGGCTCCTTCTCGAACAATTCGATGACCTCGGCCATCTTCGACTTGTCGTTCACGTAGATGTGGCAGATCTGGTGGTCCGAAACCGCGAAAGCCTTGCTCGCGCCCGCGTCGAGCATTTCCCAGGTGAGGCTGGGGCGCACGGCGAGCAGCCCGGCGCGCCGCAGGATGCGGTTCGGGTGCGTGTGGCGGGTCACCTTGGTGATGCCGTACTCGGAGACGATCAGCACCCGAACGCCCTGCTTCTCGAAGTATTCGATGAGATCGCCCACCA
>CAZKRC010000181.1:0-3760 GCA_964555105.1 uncultured Bifidobacterium sp.
CGTGACATCGACCGGGAAAGTCCACAAGTTCGACGCCATCGAATGTCTTCTGGCGCACGCCCGGAGCTCCCCACAGGGAAGCGGCGGAAAGATCTTCGTTTCGGACAGAAGCCAACCCGGGAACCCCCTGATCATGGCAACCGCGGCCTTCTTCCTCCATGGCGAACGCGTACCGAGCCCGATGGGCGGCGGTCTGGCGGCATTCGCATCGCGCGATTCGGCGCACGCGTTCCAGGAGCGCCTGGGCGGCGACATCCTGACCTGGCCGGAACTCACGGTGAGGTGATATCGCCATGCGCATGCTTCTCATCATCCTGGCGCTCGGCGTGTCATCTCCCGTGCAGGCGGCGCGCTTGCGGATCGGGACGGACCAGGCGCATGCCACGGTGGCCTCCGCATTGGCCGCGGCACGTGCGGGCGATACCCTGGTCATCGCGGCCGGCCTTCATCACGAGTCCGGTCTGGTGGTTGAAAAGCCCCTCGTCATCCACGGGGAAAGCGGAGCCGTTCTGGACGCACGCAACGGAGGCACCATCTTCGAAATCCGCGCGGACGGCGTGACGATTTCGGGCCTCACGTTCCGGAACGTCGGCGTGAACCACCTCAAGGAGCACGGCGCCATCTGGATTGCGGAGGCGCGCTCAGCACGCATCGAAAACAACCGCTTCGAGAATGTGTTCTTCGGGATCTACGGCCTGCGGGCCCGGGGCGCGGTCATCCGCGACAATGTGTTCGAAGGGCTGCGCACCGGGGAGCTTTTCAACGGAAACGGACTGCATTTCTGGAAAAGCGACAGCCTGATCATCAGCGGCAACGACATCCGGGGACACCGGGACGGAATCTATCTCGAGTTCACCGGCAACTCCCGGGTGAGCGGCAACACGTGCGCGGGCAACACGCGTTACGGCCTGCATTTCATGTATGCCCACGGAAACACCTATGAGGGCAATACGTTTCGGGCCAATGGCGCCGGCGTCGCGGTGATGTACTCGGATCGCGTCGACATGCGCGACAACCGCTTCGAACGCAACTGGGGGACGGCCAGCTACGGTCTCCTCCTCAAGTCGTTGCGGGACGGCCGGATCGAAGGCAACGTTTTCGACCGCAATACGGTCGCGATTTTCCAGGAAGGCAGCAGCGACCTCATGTTTGCGGGCAACGTCTTCCACCGGAACGGTTGGGCTTTGCGTATCGTCGCGAACTGCGACCGCAACGTTTTCGAGGAAAACCGCTTCGAGGCGAACACCTTCGACGTGGCCTACAGTCCGAGTCCCGGAAACACCAACGTGTTCCGGCGCAACTCCTGGGACCGCTACACGGGGTGGGACCTCGATCGTGACGGCACCGGCGATGTGCCGCACCGTCCCGTGGAACTCTTTCCCGCCCTGATCCAGAAACATCCCCAGGCCGCATCCTTGTTGCGCAGCCACTTCGTGACCATCCTCAACCTCCTCGAAAAGGTGTTTCCCACCCTGGCCCCCGCATCGCTGGAAGACCCCGAACCCCTCATGCCGCACAGGGCCCGGCGCGTGCGCGATCAAGGAACACGTTCATGACGCCTCCCTCGCTGCACATTGCCGGGCTGTACAAACGCTACGGAAAAAAAGAGGTCCTGCGAGGTGTCGATCTTGAGGCGTTTCCCGGTACGGTAACCGCCATACTCGGCGCCAATGGTTGCGGCAAAACGACGCTCATGCGCTGCCTGCTCGGCCTGCACGTCCCCGATGCCGGAAGCATCCGCGTCATGGAGGAGGATGCCCGCAGGGGAACATCCTCCCGTCGGCACATCGGTTACATGTCCCAATCACCCGGCTTCCCGGAAAACCTCACCGTCCGCGAAATCACCCGGCTGGTGGAAAGCGTACGCGAGAAGCAGGCCGACTTCGCCCCCAGCCAACAGTTTGGAATCGCCGGCTTTCTGGACCAGAAATGGAAAACGCTGTCGGGAGGCATGAAACAAAAGGTCAATGCCGCATTGGCCCTGGCCTTCGACGCAAGCGTTCTGGTGCTCGATGAACCGACGGCAAGCCTCGATCCCGCCTCGAGGATCCACCTGATGAACGCCCTGCGCAGGGAAAAGGCCAAGGGAAGATCCATCCTCCTCACCACCCACCGTCTCGACGATTTGTGGGAACTTTCCGATCACCTGGTGTTTTTACGAAATGGCCACGCCGAACGCCTGCGGGCGCACGATGTTCCGGGGATGGGCGTGAACCTCTCCCTGTTCGAACGGCATGTCGCCGCCCATCTGGAAGAAGCGCACTCATGACGACCATCTTCCGTTTCTGCCTTCGGGACCTGCTGCGCAGCCGGTTCATCGCGGCCTACTTCGTGTTCCATCTGGCCGCGGGCTACGGACTAATGACCTACGCGCCGGCCGTATCCGCGGGCCTGGCCGCCTTGTTGAGCCTGGTTCTCTTTCTCGCTCCCCTGTGTTCGCTGGTGTTCGGCGTGCTTTACTTTCACCAGAGCCGCGGCTTCCACGAACTCATGCTGGCGCAGCCCGTGGCCCGCGCTCCCCTTATGGCCGGACAAGCCCTCGCCCTGGGCACGACGCTGTGCGCCGCCTTCGCGTTCGGCATCGGCCTCCCGACGCTCTGGTTCGGATTGCAGGGGCCGGAGGACATCCGTCTGTTGATCATCTTCCTGGGAGGCGGGATTCTTCTGCACCTCTCTTTCCTCGCCCTGGCATTCCTCATCGCCATCACGGTCGAGGATCCCCTGCGCGGCTTTGCGGCAGCCCTGTTCCTGTGGTTGTCGATGGCATTCCTGTATGACGGCCTGCTCCTGCTTTTACTGACCCTGCTGGCGGATTATCCTCTGGACCGTTTTGTCATCGGCGCGGTCTTGTTGAATCCCATCGACCTGCAACGCATCCTCGTCCTGATGCACCTGGATGCGTCCGTCATGCTGGGGTACACCGGCGCCGTTTTCAGGAGGTTTTTCGGGACGTCGCTCGGCGTCACCGCCGCTGTCGGCGCGATGGCCTTATGGGTCGTCTTTCCCGTCCTGGCATTCCGCGCCCGGTTGAAGCGGAAGGACTTTTGACCGGGAGCTTTTGATCCCCCGGCAAGAAACCCGTTGCATTCCGCAGGGGATGACGGTAAATACAATAGGAAGCGGAATTCCCTTGACCACGCCGATATTAATGGATAATTATGTCTATAGATATGCGGTGAAACAACCTGACCCAACTCCATGGAGGACAAGATGACGGCCCATCACACGATCGCCACACCCGCACGAATGGCCCGTGCCCTTCCCCTTGCGCTCCTGCTGGGAGCGGCATTCCTCGCCGGTTGCGGCCGGGATGACGCCGAGACCTCCGGAGAAAAACTTGAAACCATCCGGGGCGAGGAGACCGCGATCCTCACCCATGCGCCCGAAGTCCCGCCGCCGATCACCAGAAAGCACGCGACCAAGGTGATCGTCAACATGGAGGTCAGGGAAGTCGTCAAGGAACTCGCGCCCGGCGTCCAGTACACCTTCTGGACGTTCGGAGGCAGCGTGCCCGGGCAGTTCATCCGCGTACGCGAAGGGGATCTCGTCGAATTCCATCTCCACAACCATCCCGACAGCAAGGTTCCGCACAACATCGACCTGCATGCCGTGACGGGCCAGGGTGGCGGCGCGGAGGCGTCGCTGACCGCTCCCGGCTACACCTCCGTGTTCTCCTTCACGGTCAAGCACCCCGGTCTTTACGTGTACCACTGCGCCACCGCGCCGGTGGGCATGCACATCGCCAACGGCATGTACGGCA
>CAZKRC010000182.1:0-3719 GCA_964555105.1 uncultured Bifidobacterium sp.
ACTTCTTCGCCTACTTCTGGACCACCGTCCAGTTCCAGCCCAAGGAGATGGCGACCCAGCTCCGGGACAACGGCAGCTTCATCCCCGGCCTGCGGCCCGGGCCGCGCACCGCCGAGTACCTCGAAACCGTCATGGAGCGCATCACCTACGTCGGGGCCGGCTTCCTGGCGGTCATCGCGGTCATCCCCACCATCGTCTCGGGCCTCTTCGAGATCGACTTCACCGTCACCCAGTTCCTCGGCGGCACGGGCCTGCTGATCGTGGTCAGCGTGATGCTGGACTTCGTCCAGCGGATCGAGGCCAACCTCATGATGCGGAATTATCAAGGCTTCCTCGGCGGCGGCGGGTCGGGCGGCGGGGGGGGACCCAAGATCCGCGGAGCCCGCGGCGGGGTGTGACCCCCCGGAAGCCCCTCGGTAGGCCCCCGGAAGCCCCCCGGAAGGCCCCCGAAAACCCCCGAATCGTTTTTGCTCGTCGGGAGGCTGGGGTTGAGGCTTTGCGAAGCCCCAGACGACGGAACACGGCCCCCGCACGAGCGACCCGTCCGGGGCATCGAAGACTCTGCCTCAGCCACCCGTGGCTGCGGGATGTGACCGGGAGAACGGAACCGCTGATGAACGCGGATGGAGTGAGAAGGTTGTCTGATTCATCCGGGTGCATCCGCGTTGACCGGCGGTTCCGGTCGGCCGCCTGACCGCGGTTGTCAGCCTTGACTAGAAGTGTTATCATGTCGCGTTCGGCGAGGCCCGAACCGTGACGGCGATGGGCCCCGCATACGATGGCGATTCGGCTGAAAACTCAGGAGCAGATCGAGAAGATGCGTGCCGCCGGCCGTGTGGTCCGGGAGGTGTTGCGGCAGTGCGAGGCGATGTGCAAGCCCGGCGTGACGACGCGGCAGATCGACGAGGCTGCCGACGAGTTGATCCGCAGCCGCGGGGCCGTGGGGTTGTTCAAGAACTACCCCACCTACAAGCCCGGCGAAGGTTTCCCGGGGATCCTGTGCATCAGCGTCAATGAGGTGGTGGTCCACGGGATCGCCAACGACGTGCCGATCAAGGACGGCGACATCGTCGGGGTGGATTGCGGGGTGAGGCTGGATGGCTGGTGCGGCGACGCCGCGACGACCATCCTGGTGGGCAACGTCGCCGACGACGTGCGCATCATGTGCGAGGCCGCCCGGCACTGCCTGGGCATCGCCGTCGATCAGGTCCGCCCCGGCCGACGCTGGAGCCAGATCGCCCGGCTGATGCAGAAGTACGCCGAGGACCGCGGCTACGGCGTGGTGCGAGATTTCGTCGGTCACGGCATCGGCGACACGATGCACCAGGAACCCAAGGTCCCCAACTTCGTCAACCGTGAGCTGCTGCGAAACGATATCATCCTGCGGGAGGGCATGACCCTCGCCATCGAACCCATGCTCAACCTCGGCACACGCGAAGTGAAGACCCTCAAGGACGGATGGACCGTCGTGACGCTCGACGGCAAGGCCTCGGCCCACTACGAACACACCGTCGCCGTCACCGCCACCGGCTCGGATGTGCTCACCGACGGACGATAGGACAAGAGCCCAAGGACGAAAGTCGGAAGTCAAACGCGATACAGAGACAGGCACGCCAACGTCAGTTTGCTTGATCCCAAACCCGCGACGCGCGACCCATTGGCTCTTTCAAGCCCCAGACCCTAGACCCCAGACCCTGAACCCAACCGTATGGCCAAAGAAGACATGCTCCAGTTCGAAGGCGAGGTCCTCGATACATTGCCCAACGCGATGTTCAAGGTCAAGCTCGAGAACGACCACGAGATCATCGCGCACATCTCCGGTAAGATGCGGAAGTTCTATATCCGCATCCTCCCCGGCGACCGCGTGACCGTCGATATCAGCCCCTACGACCTGTCCAAAGGCCGCATCACCTACCGCCACTGATCCCCCCCCGGAAGGACCCCGGAAGTATGCCCCCCCGGGGTTTGCCCCACGCCGACGCTGAGGCGAGTCCGCGAGCCGAAGCGTCTGGTACCCGAACCGAACCCACCGAAACGAGCACCCCATGAAAGTCCGCTCCTCCGTCAAGCGTATCTGTGAGAACTGCAAGGTGATCCGCCGCAAGGGCGTCGTCCGCGTCATCTGCACCAACCCCAAGCACAAGCAGCGTCAAGGCTGAACCCCGAGCGACGAAACCCGGACGGCCATCGTTTCGTCATTCGAGTTTCGGATTTACCGTAACGCCCCGTTAACCCCTCCGATCAACACGACCCCGGACCCCACCCATGCCACGTATCGCCGGCACCGAAATCCCCGACAACAAGCCCAACCGCATCGCCCTCCGTTACATCTACGGCATCGGGCCCAAGTTCGCCGAGGACATCTGCACCAATCTCGGCCTGGATCCCCAGGCACGCGCGCACACGCTGACCGAGGACCAGCTCGCGGCCATCGCCGGCCTGCTCGAGTCGACCTACGTCATCGAGGGCACCCTGCGCCGCCAGATCCAGCAGGACATCGCCCGGCTGCGCGACATCCGCTGCTACCGCGGCGATCGTCACCGCCACGGCCTGCCCGTCCGCGGCCAGCGCACCCAGACCAACGCCCGCACCCGCAAGGGCCGCAAGAAAACCGTCGCCGGCAAGAAGTCGGTCAAGGGCATGAAGTAACAATCATTTAGCGGCGGTGCTTGCACCGCCTCCCGCCGTGATGTTCACGGCCCACCCCCGAAGCCAGCTACCCGCCCGACAACGCCTCGGGAAAGCCGGTAGCGC
Source organism: uncultured Bifidobacterium sp. (assembly GCA_964555105.1). GTDB lineage: Bacteria > Fibrobacterota > Fibrobacteria > UBA11236 > UBA11236 > UBA11236. The sequence goes on from CAZKRC010000182.1 coordinate 2,755, forward strand.
CTCAACTTCAAGGATCGAATCCAGATGGCCAAGAAGACCAAGAAAGTCCGCAAGAACGTCACCCGCGGCATCGCCTACGTCAAGGCGACGTTCAACAACACCCTCGTCACCATCACCGACGTCAACGGCGAGACCCTGTGCTGGGGCTCGGCGGGGACCGTCGGCTTCAAGGGGTCGCGCAAGTCCACCCCCTTCGCCGCCACCCGCGCCGCCGAGGAGGCCGCCGGCCAAGCCAAGAAGTACGGCATGGTCGAGGTCGAGGTCCGCGTCAAGGGTGCCGGCTCTGGCCGTGAGTCCGCCGTCACCGCCCTGGCCCACTCGGGCCTGAAAGTCACGGCCGTCGAAGACCACACCCCCATCCCGCACAACGGCTGCCGCCCCAAGAAGAAGCGCCGCGTGTAAGCGGCGTCCGCCTTCCGCGGCGGCCGTCGTCCCCCGCGTTGTTTAGCGCCGCGACCTGTCGCGTCATCCCGCAATCATCCCACCCCCTCGGGCCAAGAAGCCACCCCCGACGCCGCAGCACGGCGGGGCATGAGCGTTAACCCCGAGGCTGTTTCCCCCACGAAACCCGCTGCACCCCGGAGACACCGCCATGCGCATCCGTTGGCGAGGATTGGAACTTCCACACCGTGTCATGCTCGACCAGGAAACCGCGTCGAGCACCTACGGCAAATTCACCGTCGAGCCTTTTGAACGGGGCTTCGGCACCACCGTCGGCAACTCGCTCCGCCGCATCCTGCTCTCGTCGCTCGAAGGCGCCGCGGTCACCGGCGTGAAGATCAAGGGCGCCGCCCACGAGTTCACGTCCCTCGAAGGCGTGCAGGAAGACGTCACCGACATCATCCTCAGCGTCAAGAACATGGTCGTCTCCTCGGAGTCCGACGAGCCCAAGACCATGCGGCTCCAGGCCGAGGGCCCCGGCGAAGTCACCTGTGAGTTGATCGAGGCCGACACCTCCATCACCA
>CAZKRC010000183.1:0-3698 GCA_964555105.1 uncultured Bifidobacterium sp.
CATCCTGTTCAACATGCTCATGCTGTGGATGTTCGGCGTGCCGGTGGCGCGCGAGATGGGGGAAAGCGGGTTCCTGCGTCTTTACTTGCTGTCGGGCTTGTTCGCGGGCGTCTGTTCCCTGGTGTTTTACGGGGCCACGGGAAACGGGGCGGTGATCGTGGGGGCGTCGGGGGCGGTGTATGCCCTGCTGGTGGCCTTCGCCCGGTTTTTTCCGGAACAGCAGTTGCTGATGTTCTTCCTGTTCCCGGTGCCGGTGAAGTATGCGGTGATCATCATGGGCGCGGTCTCACTGGTGCTCATCAACTCGGGGGACGGGGTGGCTCACATTGCGCACCTGGGTGGTGCGGTGTTCGCGTGGGTTTACCTCAACTGGTTCTGGGCGCCCTCGCGGGGCGGCTTCATGGCGCAGTGGAAGCAGCGTCGCAACCGCAACCGCTGGGAGAAGGCCATGCGAGACGGAGAGAACCTCCGCGCGGCGATGGAGGACATCGACCCGATCCTGCGGAAAGTGGGTGCGCAAGGCCTCGACTCGCTGACGCGCAGTGAGCGCAAGCGGCTGGATGAGGTCAGCGCGATGAAGAAGAAGCTGCACGGCAGCGACCTGCCGATCAGCGATTATTACAAGAATCGGTGAACGAGTAGGTCTTAGGTGGTCGGTAGTCGGTCGAGAAATCGCGAGCGGACAAGAGTGCGGAAGCGTTACCCGGCTATCTCTACAACCCCAGATCGTTCTTGACCTTTGTGAGGGGCACCTTCTTCAGGTGCCCCTCGTTTTTTTTGGCCTCGTTCAGGAGGTGCAGATCTTCCAGGTCTTGCAGTTTTTCCTGGAGCGCCTTGAACTCCCGGTACGGCAAGAGCACGGCGGTTTTTCGTCCGTTCTTGAAAATGAACTCGGGATGCAGGTCCATGAGCGCTCCCTCAATCATAAGCCATCCGACGATGCAGGATGCGGTATACGACGATTACACCGTCTTCCACTTCAAATAATACCCTGTAATCCCCTACCCGCAAGCGGTACTTGGGAAAGAAGTTCTTCAATCGTTTCACATTGCCCTCATGGTCATGTTTCAGTCCGTCAATTTTCAGCAGGATCAAACTGGCGCGATCACGCGAAATACGCTTCAAATCCTTTATCGATTGGGGAGCAAAGACGATCTCATGTCCCCGCATGGTCGCCCGCTCCGCTGGCACCTCCACCGCGCTCTCCCCCCTTCTTCTCACCGCCCGCTTTCATGCGGGCGAGGTGATATTGCAAGGTGCGCCGCGTGACGCCGAGTTTGGCCGCCGCCCTGCCGCGGTGGTAGCCGCAGGCTTCCAGCGCGGCAAGCACCTCGCCGCCCGTCAGGCGCGAGGTGCGGGAGGCCCGGATGTAATCGGGTTCCGATTCCCTCACGATCTCCATGGCGGAGAGGCAACTGTGGAAGGCCTGGTCCCAGCCGGCGCCGATCTCGCGGAGCGCCGCATGGCGCTCGGCGAGATTGCGCAACTCCCGGACATTGCCGGGGAAGTGGTAACTGAGGGCGGTGGCGGGCAGGGACTCTATCGCCTCCTGCGCGGCATCGGTACCCATGAGGGGGGCGAGAAATCCGCGCAACAGAAAGGGAATGTCCATCGGACGTTGGCGGAGGGGCGGCAGGCGAAGTTCAAGAACCCGTAGACGGTAGTACAGGTCTTCGCGGAAGCGTCCCGCGCGTACTTCGGCGAACAGGTCGCGGTGCGTGGCGCACAGCAGGCGGAAGTCGACGGGAACGTCGACGTCGCTGCCGACCGGTCGTACGCTTTTTTCCTGGAGCACGCGGAGAAAGCGGGCTTGCAGGCCCAGCGGCATGTCGCCGATCTCATCGAGGAACAGCGTGCCGCCCTGCGCTTGGCGCACGTGGCCCGGCCGGTCGGTCCATGCGCTCGTAAACGCGCCGCGACAATGTCCGAACAACTCGCTTTCAATCAACGAAGGCGTGATCGCGGCGCAGTTCACCGCCACGAAAGGGCCCTTGGCCCGGGGGCTGTGGGTGTGCAGCCAATGGGCCAAGACCTCCTTGCCCGTCCCGCTTTCACCTTGCAAAAGTACGGGCGACTCCCGGCGTGCCAGTACGGTTGCAATGCGGAAGACTTCTTCCATGGGGGATCCGGGGGCATACAGGTTATCGTGGAACGAGGGTTTCGACAGCAAGGGGGGCTCAGGGACGGCGGGTATGACGGGTAAGGCCGGCGCGAGGGCTGCCAGAGTATCCAGGGCATTCACGGGCGGCCTCGCCTCCGGCGGAGCCGTGGTTGCCTTGGGTTCGGGAACCCCTTCCGGCAGGGGACCGGACGTGCAGGGGGGCACGCTGGGGAACGTAGAGGGAGGGCTGTCGCTTCCCTCAGCCGGAGGAATTCCGGGTAACGGCTCCGGAGTTTTCATCACCACGATGATGTCCCCGGCCAATGGGACGGGGAAGGCGGGGGAGTCGGGCATGAGACCTCGGGCACGCGTAAGGGTGTCGTGATGAAGGATGCATCTGAAAATTCATGACGGATCCGTGACAAGGGAAAAGCGTGCCAAAGAAAAGTGGATGGTTTCGTGACAATACGATGAAAATTCCAGGCTACAATCCGTGTGGGTGCGCAATCTTTTCACGGGCTGTGCAAAACGCGCAGGAGATTGCACGATGGACGGCGTCCGGCTCGGGAAAATGGAACCGGGTCGCGTGCGGGTCGGGATGCGCCCCGTCTTGACGTGCGCACTTCATTTCGCTTCGATGCCGTTCCTTGGTGCATCCGGAGTGAAAGAGAGGGATCTCCGGGAGAATTCCACGATACGCAAAAGGGACAGGATCAAGGCGTCGGGGCTCCAGCTCCGGTGGCCGTCGCCGAGGGCGCTCGCTCCCCCACCGGTAGCCCCCACACCAACCCTGTCTTCCCGTCGCCCCGGCCCGGGTGCGTGTAAGCCCGTGCCCCGCGCCCACGCCCCCCTCTCGGTAGACGATGGGGGCAGGCGACCGCTTTGGCTACGCCGGCCCCGGGCCGTCATGAACCGAGGCGCCCGCTGCCGGGCGCGCCCCGACGTCGGGATGCACCCGGCAGTGGGGCGCCTCCATCCACCCCCGAATCCTGCTCTTTCATGGTTTCAATTGGCTAAATTTCAGAGCTTGTCCCCTTCGTTTGGTCCCCGAGAACGGCCAAAAAACAGGAAAATCGCATGTCCCAGGATTCCAAAGCCCCTGCCGGTTCCCCCCGCAACCCGGCCGCCCCCCTCTTCCGCCCGCTGACCCCCGACGTCAACTTCCCCGCTCTTGAGGAGCGCATCCTCGGCGTATGGGAAAAGGACGACGCCTTCCGCGAAAGCGTGACGCGCCGCCCCGCGACGGTGAACGGTGAAAACAGAACCTTCGCCTTCTTCGACGGTCCTCCGTTCGCCACGGGTCTGCCGCATTACGGCCACCTGCTCGCCGGCACGATCAAGGACATCGTGCCGCGCTACTGGACGATGAAGGGCTTCCGCGTGGAGCGCCGCTTCGGCTGGGACTGCCACGGCTTGCCCATCGAAGGGCTGGTGCAGGACGAACTCAAGCTGGACACGGTGAAGGACATCAAGACCTACGGCGTGGGTGCGTTCAACGAGGCCTGCCGCGCGGGCGTGCTGAAGTACACGAAGGAGTGGCGCCGCACGGTGTCGCGCATGGGCCGCTGGGTCGACTTCGACAACGAGTACAAGACCA
>CAZKRC010000184.1:0-3616 GCA_964555105.1 uncultured Bifidobacterium sp.
TCTGCACGAAGTTGGTGGCGGTGGCGCCGGCCTTCGTGGACACGCGGACGATGTAGACGCCCGGCGCGGCGCTACGGCCGGCGGCCGTGCGACCGTTCCACGTCAGCGTGCGCGTGCCGTCCTTCGCCGGATGCGCGGCCTGGGACCAGACCGTGCGGCCCCACGCATCGATGATCGACAGCGTGAAGGACTCCGTGCTCTTGATGGCTTCTTCGGTCAGCACGAAGGTGAACGGACGGGCCGCACCGGTTTGCTGGATCGTGAAGGAGCCGGGCAGCAGGCCGACGGGTGTCAGGGGAGCGCTCGCCGCCGAAGCCGCGCCGGTGCCGGCGATGTTGTTGGCCGCCACGGTGAAGGTGTAGGCCGTGCCGTAGCTGAGGCCGGAGTTGATGGTGCAGGTCACGCCACCGAACGAGGTGCACGTCGCGGCCCCGGGGGTGGAAGTCACCGTGTAGCTGAAGATTTCCCCGCCGCCGTTGCTGGTCGACGCGGTCCAGTTCACCCGCACCGACGGGCTCGCGCCCGCACCGGAAAGCAGGGTGGCGGTCACGGCGGTCGGCGCGCCCGGAAGGCCCACGGGGGTCACGGACAACGAGGGGCCTGTGGCGGCTCCGGTGCCGGCACCGTTGGTCGCCGTCACGGTGAAGGTGTAGGCCGTTCCGTTGGTCAGGCCGGTCACGGTGCACGTCAACGGTCCGGTCGTCCAGGTGCACTCCTTGGTGGGATCCTGTACGGCTTTCGCGGTGTAACCCGTGATGGCACCGGAGCCGGTCGTCAGCGGTTCGGTCCAGGTGATGATGGCCTGGGCGTTGCCGCCGACGGCGGTCACGCTCGCGGGGGCACCCGGCACCTGACCGGCCACCACGGAGATGGTCACGGTGGCGGTTTCGGTTCCACCGCCCTGCATGTTCGCGGTCACGGTGTAAGCCTGGGCGGCCGCCAGGGTCGTCGGCGTGCCGGTGATGGCGCCCGTCGTCGTGCTGAAGCTCAGGCCGGTGGGCAAGGTCGTGGGGCTGATGGAGAACGACGTCACCGTCCCGTCCACAACGGGCTTGTTGGTGTCGATGGCGACGTTGCGCGCGTAGGCGGCGACGGAGGTGGGGTAGAACAGGGTGACGGGAGTCGTGCTCTGGGTCGAGCCCAATGCCAGCGCGGTCGCGCCGGGCCTGGAGGTCTCGTATTCCAGCTTGATCCAGTCGGCGTTGCGCGCCACATGCTGCGCGCGCACTTCCGCGATCGCGCCGTTCCAGAAACGGTCTTCACCTTCGGCCATGCGGCCGATGGCCACCGAGGTGTTGGTCGGCTGCGAGCCGCCCGACGCCGGCTCGTTCGCTTCGCCGGTCTTCGCGCCGTTCACGAAGATCTCCATCGTGTTGGCGGTCGCGTTGCGCACTCCCACGATGTGGGTCCACTGGCCAGGTACCGCAGGCTCGGAGGACTGCGCTTCGGGCCAGCCGCCGCCGTTGCCGTAGAAGAACAGCCAGGGACCGGCGGTGTTGGTGTTGGCGCGCAGGGTCCACAGGTTGTCGTGCTTGGAGATGATGGTCGGGTAGGGCGTGTGCTCCACCGAGATGGGGCGTACCCACGCGGAGATGGTGTAGCTCGTGGTGTTGAGGTAGTTGGCGCGCGCCGGGTTGTTGGTCACGAAACCCTGGCCGGTGCTTCCATCGGACACGAGGTTGCGGTAGTAACCGACGCCGCCCTCATCCGCGCTGGCCGCGTGCGACCCGGAGTTGTTGTACTGCGTCGCGGTGAGACCGCCACCGGTGGCGTCCTGCTCGTCGACCTGGCCGCCGCTGCCGGCACCGTTCATGTGCCACACCGCGGTGAAGCCCTTGGTGGAGTCGAACACGGCCGGGCCGTTCGAGGCGTCGGCTGCGGCATCATTGCCCCAGTACAGGCGGATCGTGGTGTTGTCGCTCCCGGCGATGCTCGGGATACGCACCCAGATGTCGGCACCGCTCGCCGTCCAGCGTTCGACTTCGTACGAAAGCTCCACGCTGCCATCGGCATTGGTGAAACGGATGTCGGCACCACCGGCCTTGGCCTCGGCGAGGGTGTTGGCACCCTCGTTCACGCTGGTGTTGCTCAAGCGGACGAGGACGGGGAAGTCGGCGATCGTGCTGGCGACGCCGGCACCGCCGTTGGTGGCGGCGGTATTGATCGTCACCGTGCGGTACTTGCTCCACGCGGCCATGTCGACGTCCGCGTACGCGCCCGCGCAGAGCAGCAGGGACAGGGTGGTACTGGCTGTAAGAATTCTCATGCGACCTCTCCGTGTATGGTATCGCGGCGCATCGTGGCGCTACGATGGTTCGTATCCAATCTAACGTACGGAGTCCCTTCCCGGGAGATCTTTTTGGCGATATCGATGCGTTTGACGTTATTTGACACCTTTCTGCGCGCGGATTCATGAGTGAATGGTGTAATAGGAGTATGATCCTGATTGTTCGTCCGTTCCACGAGGCGACACAGGATGCTTCTGGGCCATCCATGGTCATCCATGCCATCGATGTCGCCGTCAGGTTATCGGGTGGTTGATGTCGGCGTGGTCCGCGAAGAGGACGCTCGACCCACGCCGACGGCGGGACGGGGGCGGGAGGCGTGTATGGATCCCTGGGGAGCGGGCCCGTGAGCGATGCGGGAGATGTCTCGCTGCATTTCAGGTCACGTCGACATGTGACGGAGGTCAACGACCTCCTGCTCAGTGACCGGTCGGAGGCAGTAATTGGGCGCTGTGAACGACGCGCGCGATGCGCACGATGTCGCTCTCCACGCTGAATATCGTGCGGTTGTTTCCGTAGATCAGGTGCCGGTAGGGGATATCCGATTCGACGGCTTCCGGAATCGTGGGGCAGCGTCGCGGAAACGTTTCCAGGGTCGCCGTTTGTTTCTACAGCGCGAGGATGAACTTCGTTGCTGTTGCCGGCGAGTCCTCCGCGATCCGTTGCCAAATCGCGGTGATGTCGTTCATGGCCGCGGGTGAGATTTCAATCCGGAATTTTTCGGGCACGCGTGAACTCTTTCAGGAAGTCTTTCATCGGTTTCCCCAAGCCTGCCGCAAACCCTTTCTCCGCTTGGGCGAGGAGCCTGGTCAGTTGCGTGGCTGCGAATTGTTCCTCGTACGTCTTGGCATTGAAAATCTCGGGATCGAGCCAGTACTTGGCATCTGCATCCCCCTTTTTGCAGTGAACGTGCATGGGTTCATGGCCTTCCTCGGCGAAGAAGAAAAAGCGCCAAAGCCTAACCTTCATGAACCGTGACAAACAAAAAAGGCCATCCTTTCGGACAGCCTTTTTGCGTTCGCCCGGCGTCAGCCGTTACCCCTCCAGGTAAACCTCCGAGCCCTTGTCTTTGAACTCCTTCGACATCTCCTGCATGCCCGCTTCCAGGGCCGCGGCTTCGTCCACGCCCTGCGCCGCCGCGTACTTGCGCACGTCCTCGGTGATCTTCATCGAGCAGAAGTGAGGCCCGCACATGGAGCAGAAGTGCGCCAGCTTGGCGCCTTCGGCCGGGAGCGTCTCGTCGTGGAATTCCTTGGCCTTCATGGGGTCAAGGCTGAGGTTGAACTGGTCCTGCCAGCGGAACTCGAAGCGCGCCTTGGAGAGCGCGTTGT
>CAZKRC010000185.1:0-3577 GCA_964555105.1 uncultured Bifidobacterium sp.
GATGCGATGCGTGAGCAAGGCGATCTGAACGCGCGAGTTCCCCGTGTCCTTTTCGGTCTTTCCGAAAAGGGCGACGATTTCGTTGGCTTTTTCTTTGGTCAAAGTCGGCATAGCTCGCTTCCGTCGGTTTCTTGTCTAACTCAAACAGGGTCAAAAACTTAGTATCAAGAAGGGTTTCGGGCAATGGGGGGCCCCTCACCCCGGGGGAGAGAGCGATATCGGCAGGAATTCGGCCACAAACCTCCGGGATCTCCGCGCGAAAATCACCCGGAAGCCCCTGCATGAACCTTCACCCGCCCCGTCAGGATGGCCCGCCAGGCTGCAATATCCCCCATAATCTGCGTTTTGAGAGCTTCAATGCCCTCGAATTTACGCTCCGGACGCACGAAATGGTGGAACTCGAAAGATAGGGGCTGATGATAAAGATCCCCGGTCCAATCGAGAAGGTGGATTTCGACGGAGGGCTCCGGCGGCGTTGCGTGGAAGGTGGGGCGCAGCCCGAGGTTGGCGATGGCGGCGTGCCGCGTTCCGTCCGGGAGGCAGGCGTAGCCGCCGAAGACGCCGAAGGGAAGGATCTTGCGGGGATCCTCCGGGCTGAGGTTGGCGGTGGGAAAGCCGAGCGTGCGGCCCCGTGCCGATCCCGGAACGACCGTGCCGCTCAGGGAGTAGGGGCGGCCCAACAAATGGTTGGCTCGCGCGATGCGGCCGTCCTTGAGGTGATGGCGGATGCCGGACGAGCTGACGAGTTCACCGTCCTCCACGGCCGGCGTCACCAGGGTGACGCAGTCGGGGCCGAACCCTGCGGCGGCACCCAGCGCCCCGAGCAGGGTCGCGTCTCCGCGCGCGCCCTTGCCGAAGCGGTGATCCGCGCCGACGAAGAAGTGCGCGCCGCGCAGACGCTTTATCAGGACTTCCGTCGCGAAGGTTTCCGCGTCAAGGGCGGCGAAGTCCGCGTCGAAGGCGAGAGTGACCACGGAGACGCCTTGCGCCTCGATCAGCGCCGCCTTTTCACGCGGCGTGGTGAGCAGCGAGGTTTTCGCGTCGGGGAAAAGGAACTGGCGGGGGTGCGGCTCGAAGGTCAGGGCCAGGGGGCGCTGTCCCTGCGCGCGCGCGCGCGTCCGGACGGCGTCGAGAACGCGGCAATGGCCCCGGTGCACGCCGTCGAAGTTCCCCAAGGCTATGACGGACGCGGCGGCGGACGCGGCGCCGGCAGCGGCGGGAGGCGGCACGACGTGGTGCCAGGAGCGCGCGCGCGGCGGAACGAGGGGAGGATGCGGAGTGTCGCCGGGCATGGGGTACAAAGAGTAGCTGCTTGGGGAACGTGGGGGGTAGGGTCAGGGCGCGACGTCGTGAACCGACGGGAACACCTTGCGGGGGTACAGGGTGCCGTGCTCGTCGCGTGTGGCGATGCACAGCAGGGTCCCGCGTTCCGAATAGGCGGCGTACGCGGCGGCGTACTCCGTGTCGGCCGGAGCGGCGTCGGGCGCGGTGTCGGGTGCGGTGGCCGGGCGGGCCTTCAGGACGCTGTAGGCGGTCGGCGGCAGGGGGTTGCCGTTGCGGAGGCCCGGCAGCGCGGCGTCGGACACGCGCAGCGCGGGGAGGTCCGCGGTGGCGGTTTCCAGGGGCCGCACCGCGCCGCGGAACAGGGAGCCGTCGTCATCGGGATTCTTCACGGGGCTGACCGCGAGGGCGTCCTCCACACGGAAGGGGCCGATGCGCAGGCGGCGGATGCGATCGGCCGCCGCGCCGTACCCGAGCAGGCGGCCGAGGTCGTGCGCGAGGCTGCGCACGTAGGTGCCCTTGGAACAGTCGACTTCCAGCACGATGTTGTCTGGCTCGAAGCTGAGGATTTCAAGGCGGTCGATACGCACCGTGCGGGCGGTGAGCGTGACGGTCTCGCCGTCGCGCACGCGGTCGCAGGCGCGCTTGCCGTCGATCTTGATCGCCGAATAGGTCGGGGGCATCTGGGAAATTTCCCCGAGGAGCTCCCCGAGGCGGGCCTCCACGTCGGCGCGGGTGACGTGCGCGGCGTCGTGCCGCTCGAGCACGGTGCCTTCAAGGTCGTAGCTGTCGGTCACGACCCCGAGGTTCAACCGGAAACTGTACCGCTTGGGCATGGCTTCGAGGAATTCGAGCAGGCGCGTCCCCGCGCCCACACCCACCACGAGCAGGCCCGAGGCGGCGGGGTCGAGCGTACCCGCGTGACCGATCTTCGCGCCCTTCTTGCCGCCGAACGCCCTTTTCACGGGATACAAGGCCGCGAACGACGAAATGCCCACGGGCTTGTCGAGGAGAAGGATGCCGTGGGATGACGATGCGGAAGTCATAAAATCAGAAATCAGAAATCAGAAATCAAAAAAGAAAACGGAGCGAAGCTTCATACTCGTCGGACTTACGCCCACCGGATGTCGCTCTTTCTGATTTCTGATTTCATATTTCTGATGTCGCCTTAGTCCTCGTCCTTCGCTGCCGGGTTCTCCCCGCGCTCGATGTCGCGGAGGATGGAATCGATGCGGAAGCCGTGGTCGAGGTTGCGGTCCAGCACGAACGTGAGCTTCGGAACCGTGCGGGTGTGCAGGCGCTTGGACAGATGGGTCCGCATGCGCGACGAGAGGTCGTTGAGCGCCTGCAGGGTTTCCGTGCGCGCCGCCTCTTCGCCCATCACCGACACGGCGATGGTGGCCTGGCTGAGGTCGGGCGTGGTGTCCACCCGGGCGAGCGTGAAGAATCCGAGGCGCGGGTCGTTCAGATCACGCAGGATGAAGCTGCTGAGTTCGCGCTGGATGACGTTGCCGATGCGTTCGGTTCTGCGGGTCATGGGATTTCCTTGGGGCCTTGCTTCGTCGTTGGTGCCATGGTCCGGTTCTCATGGTCGGGGGGACCTCTCCGTATCCACGATTCCCTGTCGTGGGGGGAGGAAAGGCGGACGGCCCGGAGGCCGCCGCGCACAATGAAACTACACAACACCACCGGGTGGAAGGCGCGGGAGGGCGCCGGCAGGAGGACCCGGAGGTCCGGCCTGCCGGGCTGCCGGCCCGACGACTTACGCGCTGAGCGGAGCGGAGAGCTTGCGGGCCACCTCGACCTTGCGGAAGAATGCGAGCACGTCGCCTTCCTGGATGTTTTTGACACCCTCGAGACCAATGCCGCACTCGAAGCCGGCCCTCACCGTCTTCACGTCGTCCTTTTCGCGCTTGAGCGAAACGACCTTGGCTTCACCCACCTCGATGCCGCCGCGATACAGGCGCGCCTTGAGTTCCCGCTCGACGCTGCCGCTCTGGACCTTGCAGCCGGCGATCATGCCGACCTTGGGAATGCGGAAGATCTGGAGAACCTCGGCCTCGCCCGCGACTTCCTCGCGGTACTCGGGCTTGAGAAGGCCTTCCATCGCCGACTGGATTTCATCCACGATTTCGTAGATGATGCGGTAGCTGTTGATGGTGACGCCTTCCTCTTCGGCCAGCTCGCGCACGGCCTCGCTGGGCAGCACGTGGAAGGCGATGATGAGGGCATCCGAAGCGGCCGCCATCTGGATGTCGGCTTCGCGGACGGCACCCACGCCCTTGCTGATGACCTT
>CAZKRC010000186.1:0-3379 GCA_964555105.1 uncultured Bifidobacterium sp.
GACAAGCCCGGGCGCAAGGCCATTCTCGAAGTCCACATCAAAAAGATACAGACCGAGCCGACACTCGATCTGGCCATGGTCGCCTCCATCACCTCGGGTTTCACCGGCGCGGATCTCGCCAACCTGGTGAACGAAGCCGCCCTGATCGCCACGCGTCAAGGCGCGCCCCTGGTCACCCAGGATCATTTCACCGAAGGCATGGAACGCATCGTCGCCGGACTTGAAAAAAGAAGCCGCGTCCTCAGCCAGAAGGAAAAGGAAATCGTCGCGCATCACGAGATGGGCCATGCCCTCGTCGGAGCGGCCGTGCCGGGCTCCTCGGCCGTGCACAAGGTCTCCATCATCCCGCGGGGCGTGGGCGCGCTGGGCTATACGATCTCACGCCCCACGGAAGACCGCTTCCTGATGACACGCGAGGAACTGGAGCAACGTTTGTACGTCCTGTTCGGCGGGCGCGCGGCGGAGAAGGTGATTTTCGGACACCTCAGCACCGGCGCGTCCGATGACCTCGCGCGCGCCACCGACGCCGCCCGCAGCATGGCCGTGCGTTACGGCATGGTGGAGACACTGGGTCAGGCCACCTATGAACAGCGCGACACGCCGGGTTTCCTAGGACAGGGCAGCGGTACCCGCGACTACAGCGAGCATACCGCCGCCGCCATCGATACCGCCGTCAAGGACATCCTCGACCGCGCCTACGCGCGCACGTGCCGGTTCCTTGAGGACAACGTCGATCTGTTGCGCGAGAGCGCACAGGAGCTGCTGCAGAAGGAAACGCTGACGGAGGCGGAATTGAAGCCCTACTTCGCGCGCGTCGACGCGAAGGCGTTGGTCCCTCAGACCTGACCCGGTTAGAGCGGACGTGCGCATGGGCGACTCAACGAGTCATCGGCGGGCATTGTGACGCACGGGCGACTCAACACCCACAAGCGGCGGGCAGGGTGTGCGGACGACTCAACGAGTCGCCCCTACGTTCTTGGGTATATTTCCGCATCATGCCCGCCAAACCCTACGTGATTTCCGCGCCCTCGGGCGCGGGCAAGAACACCTTGATCTCCGCCCTGATGGCCCGGTTTCCGGGCCGTTTCGCCTATTCCATCTCGGCCACCACGCGTAAACCGCGCTTGGATGAAGAGGATGGTGTCCACTACTACTTCAAGTCGCAAGACGAGTTCCGCGCCATGATCGCGGCGGGCGAGCTGGCGGAGTGGATGGAGGTGCACGGCAACTTCTACGGCACGCCGCGTGGTCCGATCGATGCGCTGCTGGCCGCCGGGACTCCCGTGATCATGGACATCGACGTGTACGGGAAGGTGAATTTCGACAAGGTGTATCCCGGGGCCGTGGGGATCCTCATCGTGCCGCCGAACCTCGAGGTCCTGGAGCAACGCCTGCGCGGCCGCGGGACGGATACGGAGGAGACCATCGCGCTGCGGTTGAAGAACGCGGTGGACGAGTTGGCCTTCGCGAAGGAAAAAGGGAAGTACGAGTTCACCGTGGTGAACGACGAGTTGGAGAAGGCGCTGGAGGAACTCGCGAAGATTGTGGGGGCGTAAGCGCGAATACGAATGGCCGTAAAGAACGCCCCCGAGGGTAAAAATCACTACGATCAGTTCATCAAGAACATCGGTGCGCGCGCGATGACGATGATATGGGGTGCGGGCTGACCCCTCGTACCGTCAGGCGCGTCACGGCATCGTGAACGGCTGCGCCCGTGCCCGCCATTCGCGGAACGACGGGTTCCGTTGGTCCCGCTCCGACAGGAGAGGCGTTCCACCCACACGGTCAATGGGCCAGGGAATGTTCAAGGTCGCGTCGTCCCAAGCAAGCCCCGCTTCCGTGGCCGCGTCGTAGATGTTCGAACACTTGTACTGTACTTCGGCTTCGTCCGACAAGACCAGAAAGCCGTGCGCGAACCCGACGGGGATGTACAGCATCGTGAAATCATCGGGCGTGAGTTCAAGGGCGAAATGCTTGCCGAAGGTGGCGCTCGCGGGCCGGATGTCCACCGCTACGTCCCAGATGCGGCCGCGCGTGCAACGGATCAGTTTGGCCTGCCCGGGCGTCGTCTGAAAATGCAAGCCGCGCAGGGTTCCCCGCGCGGAGAGGCTATGGTTGTCCTGCACGAACTCCGTGGTGATGCCGGCGTCCGCGAACCGGATGCGGTTGTAACTCTCCACGAACGAACCGCGCGGATCACGGAATACCCGGGGCTTCACGATCAGAAGCCCCTCGATGAAGGTCTTTTCAATCGTGAGGCTCATGCGGAGGCTCCCGGTTGCGGATCGCCGCCCCCCTCCACCGCTTCCGGGACCGCGCGCGCCTGCGCCTGACGCGCGGCCACGCGCTTGGAGGGCGTCCCGGCCAAGGCCTTGAGGGCGCCGCGCATGAAGTCGACCTCGCGCGCGGTGGGACGCAAACGGTTCCACAGCACGCTCACTTTTTCACGACGCGTGCCTTCCTTGCCGCCCTTGCCGAGATATCCGGTGCGATCGAGCGCATCCAGGAATTCCTCCAGCGCCGCCAGCGAATCCTCCAGCGTCGCCGCCGGGCCCGCATGGGGATGACTCAACGGACCGGTCCTGATCGCGGGACGCGTCAGGTCGTGGAGCACCACGGTGACCGCGTGCGACAGGTTGAGGCTTATGCCCTCCCCCGCCAGTGCGATGCGCACAAGATGCGTCATCGCGAGCGTTTCCTCATGCAGCAGGCCCTTCGATTCACAACCGAAGACAAGGGCCGTTTTCGGGGGCGTCGACTCCCCGGAGGCCTCACCCGGGCGGATTCCGGACAACAGGGGAAGCTGGTCGTAGTGCGGGTGCGCGCCGTCCAGCAGGCCGTCGCGACGACGCAAGGCATCGGTGAAGTCGAACAGGCGCTGCGAGCGGTCACGCACGCGCCGCGTGAAGCCGACGGCCTGCACGCAGTCGGTGACCGCGGCGGCCACGTCGGGGTGATACGTCGCGTTGCGGAGGATGTCTTCGCCACCGCAGGTGGTCCAGTAGGCTTTGCTGTCTGCCGCGACTTCGGGGATGCCGACCAGGCGCAGCTCCGCGACGCCGTATGCCGCCATCGAGCGCGCCACGAACCCGATGTTCTCGGGTGTCTCGGGATTGGACAGAACGATGACGAAAGGCGCGGCCGCAGCGGCGGACGGCGACGTCACGCGGATGCCTCGCGGAAAGCGTACATCACGGCTCGATCCATCGGCCATGCGACTTGATCAGTTCGACCAGCGCCTCGGGCGCCTCGTCCTCGGGAATGTTCTTCTGCACGCACTCGCGGCCCACGTACAGGCTCACCTTGTTGGGCGCGCCACCCACGTAGCCGAAATCGGCATCGGCCATTTCGCCGGGGCCGTTCACGATGCAGCCCATCA
>CAZKRC010000187.1:0-3248 GCA_964555105.1 uncultured Bifidobacterium sp.
GACGGCGTTGTTCGCCGAAGGTCCGACGACGATCCGCAACGTGGGCAACTGGCGGCTGAAGGAAACCGACCGGCTCGCCGCCATGGCCACCGAATTGCGCAAGCTGGGCGCGGCCGTGGAGGAAGGCCCCGACTGGATCCGCATCGATCCGCCCGCGCACCTCACGCCGCATGCGGTGGTCGACACCTATGACGACCACCGCATGGCCATGTGCTTCTCGCTCGTCACGCTCGGCCCCAAGGGAGTACCGGTGACCATCAACGATCCCGGCTGCGTGCGCAAAACGTACCCCGGCTACTGGGACGCGTTCGCGCGCATGACGGGAGCGGGCGGGTGAAAAACCGGGCCATGCGTTCCTGCGTGCTGGTTTCCGCGCTCGCCCTCGCCGGCCTGCTGTCGCTCACGCCCCGCTCCGTGGGCGGCGCGGCGACCGCCTCCGCCTTTGCGGACTCCGTCTTCAACACCGGGGCGGCGCGCACCGCCTTCTCGGGCCCGCCCTCCCCCTTACTGCTGCGCGGCCTGCGCGACGCGCACGAGGCCTCCGGCGTCGGCGGAAGGCTCGCCGTCTCCGTGTATTCGCAAAAGCATCAACGCTTCGAGGCGGGCTGGAACGACAGCCTGTTCTTCGTGCCCGCCTCCACGCTCAAGCTGGTGGTGACCGCCGCCGCACTGGACGCGCTTCCTCCCGACGCCGGGCCGCGCACCACGCTCGAGGTCGCCGGCACGCTGCGCGGCCGCACTCTGTACGGCGAGCTTCGCCTGCTCGGCGGCGGCGACCCCAATATTTCCGACCGTTTTTATCCCGACGCCGTCACGCCCCTGCTGGCGTGGGCCGACAGCCTGAAGGCGCGCGGCATCGACACCCTGCGCGGCCGCGTTGTCGCCTCCGATGCCTACTTCACCGGCCCGCACCGCCCCGCGGCGTGGGCCTCGCGTCACTTCAACGCGTGGTACGGCGCCGAGGTCTCGGCCCTCTCCTTCAACGACAACACCTTCGAACTCACCGTCCGTCCCGGCACCCGCGCGGGGCGCAAGCCCGTGGTCTCCCTGGCGCCCGGCGTGGGCTACGTGAAGATCATCAACAACGCCACCACGGTAAGCGGTCGCGGTAACCGGGTGACCGCCACGCAGCGGGACGGGGAAAGCACCGTCATCCTCAGCGGCCGCATCGGCACCGGCGCGGGCGCACGCACATGGCTCATGCCCGTGCGCGATCCCACCGCGTACTTCCGCGCCGGGTTCCTGACGGCCCTGAAGGCGCGCGGCCTCGTGGTGATCGACCAGCCCGCGGCCGCCGCACCCTCAGCAGCCCCGACGCCCTTGTACGCGCTGCGCTTCAGCGCGGCGCCCTTCGCCACGCTGGTGGACGACGTGAACCAGCGCAGCCAGAACCTCCATGCCGAACTGCTGTTGCGCCACCTCGGCCTGCACGTGAAAGGCGAAGGCAGCGACCGCGCCGGCATCGCCGCCGAAAAGGATTTCCTCGTCCGCAGCGGACTGGATACGGCCGCCTTCGATTTACGCGACGGATCGGGCCTCTCGCATTTGAACCGCGTGAAGCCGCACGCGCTGGCGTTGCTGCTCGCGCGCATGGCCCGGCATCCCCAAGGCCGCGACTACGTGATCTCCCTCGCGCAACCGGGTCTCGACGGCGCGACGGGCCGACGGTTGCGCGACTACACCGGCAGCGGCCTGCTCCGCTACAAAACCGGATCGCTCAACGGCGTCGCCGCCCTCGCCGGCTATGCCTTCGGCGCGGACGACGACACGCTGTCGGTCGTCCTCATCCTCAACGAAGCCGGCGGGAGCAAGGCCGCGGCCTTGCTCGACTCGCTGCTGGTGCGTACCGCGCAGTGGTACAACAAGGGACGCCCTGCCGCCGCCGAGGCCTATCACCTGCTCAATCACCCCGAGGTCCCCACCACCTACCCCGAACGCCTGCGCCACTTCTCCCAGGCCCTTCTGGGCCGTCCCTACCACCTCGGTCCCACCGGCGAAGGCCGCTACGGCACCGTCGACCCCCTGCCCCTGGTCGACCTCACGCGCATGGACTGCGTCACCTACATGGAGAACGTGATCGGTCTGGCGCGCGCCCGACAGGCCCCGGACCTCGTGCCCGCCATCATCCCCTTCCGCTACCACACCGGCGGAGCGGACGGAGGCGACCGCATCCGGTATGAAAACCGGAACCATTATTTCGTGGGGGAATGGCTCGCACACAACCCGCGCGACTTCCGCGTGCTGCCGCTGCCGGGAGACACCATCGTCCGCAAAACCCTGACGCGCGGGAAGCTGCTCGCCGGCAAGGGGCTCGCCGGGGAGGACGTGCCCGCCACGCTGCGCTATCTTCCCTACGACCAGGCACTGCATCTCGTGCGGAACTGGACGCTCGGCGAGCGGTTTCTGGGCGTGGCGTTCATGACCGGCATCGAAGGGCTTGACGCCACGCACACCGGGTTTCTGGACGTCCACCCCGCCGTGAACGGCGGCCGCCCCCTGCTGCGCCACGCCAGCCAGTTGCAGCGGCGGGTGGTGGAACAGGATTTCGCGGAATACCTCGAATCACGCCGGGGCAAGGCCACCGGGGTGGCCTTCTTCGAGTTCCTCCCTCAGACCGTTGGACGATAAAAGGGTATCTTGTCTTCCGTGGCACACGAGAATCCCGACCTTTTCGCGCTGGCGCAACACCGCTATACGGAGTTCCTGAAGCGCAACAAGATGTTCCTCACCAAGGAGCGCACCGCTCTGCTCGAGTTCATTTTCCGGCAGAACGGTCATTTCAGCGCCGACGAGCTGCTGTTCGAGATGCAGCGGACCAACCTCAAGGTTTCACGCGCGACCCTGTACCGCACGCTCAGCCAACTGGTGGAAGCCGGCGTCCTCTCCGAGTCCGATTTCGGGCATGGCCATACGCACTACGAAGTCGACATGGACGACGATCCGCACATCCATCTCGTGTCCCTGGACAGCGACGAAGTCCGCGAAGTGACCAACGAAAAGATCATCACGGCGTTCGCGGAGATCCTGCGCAAGGAAGGCTTCGTGCCCAAGCGCTACAACATCCAGATCTTCGGGAACTTCACCGGCACGCCGAAGGCCTGACCGGTCCGCCAGCCTCACAGCAAGCAAAAAAACAAACAACAAAAAACCCCGGTTTGCACCGGGGTTTTTTGTTGAACCGAAGTTCGCTGAACGCTTAGCGCGAGTAGTATTCGACGATGTGCTGTTCGGACAGCTTCACCGGGATC
>CAZKRC010000188.1:0-3235 GCA_964555105.1 uncultured Bifidobacterium sp.
GGTCGATGTAGTCGGTGCCGAGGCGCTTGAGGCTGGCCTCCACCGCGCGCGTGATATGCAGGCGCGAATTGCCTACGTCGTTGGGGCCCTTGCCATTGCGGAAGGTTCCCTTGGTGGAGATCAACGCTTGCCGGCGGCGCCCGGGTCCCTTCAACGCCGCCCCGAGGATTTCCTCGGCCGCGCCGCCCGAGTAGCCATCCGCGGAGTCGAACATGGTGACGCCGTGTTCGAGACAAATATCGACCATGCGCGTCGCACCCTTGACGTCGGTGTCACCCCACTGGCTGAAGAAGTTTCCGCCGCCGCCGAACGTGCCGGTGCCGAAAGTCAGCACGGGCACACGCAATCCTGAACGTCCGAGTTGTCTTTGTTCCATCTTGTGTTCCGTTGGTTGAATTTCCTGATAATCGATTTTTAAAAACTTCTCCAAAACTTCGTCCGCCTCACAGGCCGGGGACCGGTCACCCTTGCGGCCCGCCGATCAGCTGTCGGCGGCGGCGCGGTTTCGCGGTCTACGGCTTCGGCAGCGTTGGCAGCAGATCGCGGTAGAACGTCGGCAGGGCGAACAGCGCCCCGTGAACCTCCGCGTTATAATACTGCAGATCCCCTACGCCGCGTGCGGCAAGGCGGCGCGCCACCTCGTCGGCCGCAAGGGCGCGCGGCTCCAGCGCATCCGACACCACGGCCATGCCCCAGTACGAGCCGTACAGGGGAATGTACACACCGAAGGCATCCACCCGACGGAAGACGCGCGCCAGCATGGCGGATTGTTCGCGTATGCGGGCGTTGTCGAAGAAGGGCGCGCCCAGGTGCAGGACCATCGCGCCACCGGGCGCGAGAATGCTGCGGCACCGCGCGAAGAACGCTTCGGTATACAGCGGCGAGGCCGGCGTTCCGGGATCGGTGAGATCGAGATAGATCAGGTCGAAACGCTCGTCGGTCGCACTGACGAACTTCATGCCGTCTTCGATGCGCACGGTCACGCGCGCGTCGTCCAGAGCGCCACGGTGGACCTTCGACAGGTATTCGCGCGAGACGTCGACGACCTCGCGATCGAGCTCCACCAAGGTGGCGCGTTCGAGAGTGCGATGCTTGAGCAACTCTTCGAGCGCGCCGCCGTCCCCGCCGCCGATCACCAGCGCGGAGCGCGGATCGGCATGCGCCACGGCGGCCGGATGGATCAGCGCTTCATGATAAAAGAATTCATCCGCCTCCGACGTCATGAAACAGCCGTCCAGACGCAGGGTGCGCCCCAGCTGTCGCGACTCGAGCACTTCCAGAAGCTGGTAGGGCGTCCTGCGCGTCAGCAGGCGCCGGTCGAAGCGGAAGCCGTAGACGCTCGCGCTTGAATCGCTGACCGGTTCCATGATCAACTCGCCCTGGGCGGCGGGACCATCCGCGTCGCCGCGCAGCAAATGCTCGTGCTGGGCCCGTTCCGGCTTGAACGCCGCCACGAGATCATCCATCAACTGCTGCGCCTTGGAGGAGTTGTCGGTTTCGAAGTTGCACACGTACACGTCGAGCGTCACGCCGCCGCGTTCGGGCCATGTGTGAATGGCAAGATGTGATTCCATCAAGAGCTGGGTTCCCGTGACGCCACCGGGTTGTCCATGGTAATCGGGAAAGGTGTGCCACTTCTCATCCACGATCGTCAGACCCGACTTGAGGGTCAGATCCCGGCATACGGACGCAAGCGTCTCCGCGTCGGTCAGCAGGTTCGGGGAACAGGCACATTGATAAAGATCCGCAGTCAGGTGCAAACCCTGCATCGTATCGGGACTCCTTATGTCAGGGGCGCCCGGTGAGGTGCGCCAAGGGGCGCCCGCGGGAGGGCGCACGGAAAAGCCGAAGCGGCAATAGCGGCAATAGCGGCAATGATGCGGGCCGGGCGAAAATTCACTAAACCGGACCGCAGATTCCAAAATATACAATTATTGGTGTTTTTGGTCCGCAGACGCGCCAAAACACCCTTTTACAGGGTGTCACGATATTCAGACGTTCAATCCATCCTTGAGCAGATCGGGTTGCGCCTTGGGTTCCATGATGCGCATGACGAGCCCGAGGAGGGGAAGAAACATCAAGGCCGTCACGACGTTGAACAACAGATGCGCCAGCGCCACCGCGTTCGTGCCCCCCCACGCCACCACCAGCGTCGTGAAAGGCGTGATGAACGGGAAAAACACCACTACTCCCACAAGGCTGAAAAGGAGATAGGCCAATGCGGCCCGACGAGGCCCCTGCGTCATCGAAGCCCCCGCGATCAATGCGGTGAAACAGGTGCCCACGTTCGCGCCCAGCAGGATCGCCACCGCCCCCTCCGTCTGCAACACGTCTTGTTGCACCAGCACCACCGCCAGACCCGCCGTCACCGTCGACGACTGCAGGACCACGGTCGCGAGCGTACCCGCCAATACGCCGATCCACGGCACCGACGCCGACGCCAGTGAGGCGACCAAACGCGGATCCTCGCGGAAAGGACCGAGCGCGGTGGACACCAGATCGAGCGACAGGAAAATCAATCCGAAATAGAACACGCTCTTGCCGGCGACGCGCACACCGTACGGCAAGGCCGAAAGGATCGTCCCTGCGATGATGGCGAACGATCCGATACCCGTCAGCTTGAAGCTCACCAGCCACGTGGTCAGCGTCGTACCCACCTTCGCGCCGAGCAGCACCGCCAGCGTTCCGGGAAACGCCATCAGCCCCGCGTTCAAAAGCGACAACGCCAGAATCGACACCGTGGTGGAGGACTGCACGATCGCCGTGAAGCCGGCGCCCAGCAGGAATCCGGAAAAGCGGTTTCCCGTGGTCACCGCCAGCCAGCGCCGCAGGCGTTCGTTTCCCAGGGCGCGCACTTCGCGCGAGAACGATTGCAGGCTGTACAAGAACAGCATGATGGCCGCGATGGCGGTCGTGATCAGCTGAAATGAGCTCATCGAGGCCATGGATGATTATCGTTTTTTTTGGGGGGGGGGAGGGCCGGAAACGAACCGGAGGTCAACCGGCCGGCTGTAAATGAAGACTGCCGGGAGTTTTGGGTCAACCGGGATACCGCGTCCGTACGCTGCGTGCCGGTTTCCCGGAGCTGCGCAGGGCCGGAACGCCGGAACCGCCGGACCGGTAAGAGGCCGCTAAACCTCTATACCCTAGACCTGCTCGGCGCTGTCGGCCAGCAGCACGCCCTTGTCGTGACTGAACTCGAAGAAGCCGCCGCCGATGCGGAAGTAGTGCTCCT
>CAZKRC010000189.1:0-3198 GCA_964555105.1 uncultured Bifidobacterium sp.
GGCCAAGGATGGCGAAGATGTTGGAGGTGAACACGATCAGGGGTTCGCGCGTGATCGCGAAGATGGCCGGGACGGAGTCGATGGCGAAGACCACGTCGGTGGCTTCCAGCACCATCAGGGCCACGAACAGCGGGGTGGCGTGCAGCAGGCCGTTCTTGCGCACGAAGAACTTCTGACCCTTGAGTTCGTGCGTCACCGGCATGATCTTGCGGAGGATCCTGATGACGGGGTTCTTTTCCGGATGCACCTGGTCGTCTCCGGAGAAAATCATCCGCGCGCCGGTGAAGATGAGGAAGGCGCCGAGCAGGAAGACCACGGCGTGATACTGCATCAGCACCGCGCCCAGACCGATGAAGATGGCGCGGAAGATCAGGGCGCCCAGGATGCCGAAGAACAGGACGCGATGCTGGTACTGCGAGGGAATCTGGAAGTACGAGAAGACGACCACGAAGACAAAGATGTTGTCGACCGAGAGCGACTTTTCGATGACGTAGCCGGTGAGGAATTCAAGCGAGACGCGCCAGGCTTCGGCCTGCGGGTCGAACCCCGGGATCGACATCAGTCGCACGCTCTCGGAGAATGAATTCAGCGAGAAGTAGTAGAAGAAGACGTTGAAGGTCAGCGCGAGCGAGACCCAGACCACCGACCAGATGGTGGCTTCCTTGAAGGAAACCGCGTGCGCCTTCCGGTGGAAAACACCGAGGTCGAGGGAAAGCAGCAGGATGACGAAACCGGTGAACGCGAGGTAGAACCACCAGTACTCGGCCATCGGGAACAGAAGCGGCAATTCGGGCATCATGAATCCTTGTTGATGATCTCACGCAAAAAAGGAACGACAAAAACGGAGACGACCCCGGACGGAACCTGCGGAACCTGACCGGAAGCGACCCACGGCGGACCACAACGCGACATGAAATCAAAGGAGGTCAAAGAGAGTCCTTTGCGCCGCTCGGGCCGCAAAAAGTCTCGATCATCGGCCCCGCGAGCGCGGTGCGTCTCCCACAAACCGGATTCCCGCGAACGGGCATCGTGCTGACGGCCTGTCGGTCCCACCCTGTGTTTTCGACACCGGGCGGGCGATCTACTCCCTTTTCAGGGGTCAACCTAGAAAGGTTCGGGAGTCCTCGTCAATCGGGAAGATGAAGGGTTTTTTGGGGGGGGCAAGGCGCGGCCCATGTCCACAGGCCGCGCCGGTCGGGAAGAGGTGCGGGGCCCGGGGAGCGCGACGGGGCGGGATGCCGGGGGGTGTTCCCGGCATCCGGGGAAAGCCCGGGGTCAGGCCTTGGCCAGCAGCGCACCTAGATCGACCTTGAAGCCCTTGGGGACGACGGCCGCGGAGGCCCAGGTATCGGGGCGCAGGTACTGGCGCGCGCACCGCAGGACGTCGGCGCGGGTGACGGCGTCCACTTTCTCCAGGATTTTGTCGGGCGTTTCGTCCCAACGATCGCCGAGCACGCGCCGCGCGAGGCTGGACATGCGGGATCCCGTGGACTCGAGGCTGAGCAGAATGCTGCCCTTGATGTTGGCCTTCGCGCGGCGCAGGTCCGTGGTGGACAAGCCCTCGTCGCGCACGCGCGCAAGCTCGCGGCCCGCTTCACGGATGGCCTTCTCCACCTGCGCGGGGTCGGTGGCGAACCCGATGCCGAAGACGCCTTCGCGGGACAGGAATTCCGGTACGGTGTAGATGCTGTAGACCAGCCCGTGGGTTTCGCGCAGGTTCTGGAACAGGCGCGAGCTCATGCCGTCGCCGAGCACGCAGTGCAGCAACAACAACGGATAACGGTCGGCGTCGCGCGCGGCGCAGCCTTCGCCGCCAATGAGGACGGTGGCCTGTTGCACGTCCTTGGCCTGCACCAGGTGCCGCGGGACGAAGGTCGCGGCCTCGCGGTCGAGGGGCACGCGGCCGGATCCGGCGGATCCGGTGCGGCGGGGACGTAGGGGGGAGGCATGCCTCCCTCCTACGGACGATTTCAATTTGAAATACCGCCGCACGCGGGCCACGACTTCATGGTGGTCCACGCAGCCCACGGCGACCACGGCCGCCGGGGTCACGCCCCGCGCCGCATCCCGGTGGCCGCGCAGGAGCTCGGCGGTGAGGCCGTGCACGCTTTTCTCCGTACCGGCGATGGGGCGTCCGAGGGCGTGGACGCCGAAGGAGGCCTGCGAGAACAATTCGTGAACCAGGTCGTCGGGGGAGTCGTTGACGCTGCGGATCTCCTCGATCACCACGTCCTTTTCCTTGCGGATGTCCTCGGCGTCGAACTTGGCGTTGAACACCATGTCGAGCAACACGTCGAGCGCGCCGTCCGATTCGCTGTCCACCACCTTGCCGTAGAAACAGGTCTGCTCCTTTGAGGTCCAGGCGTTCACCTGGCCGCCGGTGGCCTCAAAGCGCCGCACGATGTCGAGGGGGCCGCGCCGGGGCGTGCCCTTGAAGACCATGTGCTCGAAGAAGTGCGCGAGGCCGTTCGCCCCGGGACGCTCGTCGCGCGAGCCGGTATCGAGGTAGACGCCGAGACAGGCCGAGCGCACATGAGGCAGGGTTTCCGTGGCGACCCACAGACCGTTCTCGAGCAGGGTGCGCTTCGTGGCGAGAGGGATTTTCGATTTGACCATGATGCGTTTTTCCGTACGACCCTGGGGCCGGTTCCGTCGTCGCCCCTTCACGTCCTGGGCAGGGGGGCAACGACAAGGGATACAAAAAAGCCCCGCCCCTTCGCGTGCACGCGGGGTACGGGGCTGTTCGTGACACCGTCCGGGGCCGCGCCTGGGGCGTCGGTCCCGGACCAGACGGCTATTCGGCCTGCAGCAGAGCCTTGCGGCTCAGCTTGATTTTGCCGGTCGGGTCGACACCGATGCACTTGACTTCGATTTCGTCACCCATCGAGAGCACGTCCTCGACCTTCTCCACGCGCTGGGGAGCCAGCTCGGAGATGTGCACGAGGCCTTCCTTGCCCGGGAGGATCTCCACGAAGGCGCCGAAGGTGGTGATGCCCTTGACCTTGCCGGTGTACACCTTGCCCACTTCGGCTTCGGCGAACAGCTCGTTGATCATCTTGAGGGCCAGCAGTGCGTTGCCGCGATGCGGGGCCGCGATGGTCACCATGCCGACATCGGTGACGTCGACGGTGGCGCCGGACGTTTCCTGGATGCCGCGGATGATCTTGCCGCCGGGGCCGATGAGTTCCTTGATCTTCT
>CAZKRC010000190.1:0-3181 GCA_964555105.1 uncultured Bifidobacterium sp.
TCCACCGCGGCCTGTACGGCGCGATCCTCGGCTTCGGCATCGAGGGCGGCGCGGAAGCCGGCAAGCGCTTCGTCAGCGCGCTGGAACTGTTCTCCAACCTCGCCAACGTGGGCGACGCCAAGAGCCTCGTGATCCACCCCGCGAGCACGACGCACAGCCAGCTCAGCGAAGCGGAACAGAAGAGCACGGGCGTCACGCCCGACTACGTGCGCTTCTCCGTGGGACTGGAAGCGGCGGAGGATCTCGAAGCCGACATCGCGCAGGCGCTGGCGAAAGCCTGAGCCGGCCGGTCGTCACGAAAGGGTCCCCATATTCCGCCGGAATGTGGGGACTTTTTTTTTCGGATACTGTTCGTATCCGGAATTTCAAGTGTCGGGGGGTGTTGCGACGCTGGAAACACAGGGCCTCCGGCCCGGCCGTAACACAGGTGCAAGGCGGCGTCGCCGCCGGTGCGGGTTCGGGGTGCGAACCCGAACGCACACGCAAACGCACACGCACCCTACGTGCACACGGGGGCCCCTGGATCCGTCAACACCGATCCGTCACGACGGATCCGTCAACCCACAAGGAGGAACACATGCATGACATCGAAAACCGGGCGGACATCGACGCCCTAATGAACCTCTTTTACAATTCCGTGTTCGCGGACGATGTGATCGGTTACCTGTTCACCGACGTCGCGAAACTCGACCTCGACCATCACCTCCCGGTGATCGGCGACTTTTGGGAAACCGTGATGTTTGGAACAGGTGATTACGCCCGGCATGGCCGCAACCCGCTGCAGGTGCACCTGCTCCTGAACGACAAGGAAGCCCTGCGACCCGAGCACTTCAAGCGCTGGCTCGAGATCTTCACGCGCAGCGTGGACGAGCTTTTCGCGGGCAAGCGCGCGGAGTTCATCAAGCAACGCGCGCAGGGCATCGCGTTCCGTTTCATGAGCATGATGCCGCAACCCTCCTGAGTTCCACCGGAAACCAGCGTCACCCGGCACCGGGAGCACACGCTCCGGACCTCGGGCCCCGCGTTCCCTCATCCCCTCGTCCCATCGCCCGGTCGTCCCGACCGCCTCGGCCTTGTAGGTTTCTTGGACAAACCCCTCGCCCCAGGAGTCTCCCATGAACACGGCAAACCAGGCCAACCGGACAGCGGCGACCCGCACCCTCAACCTCTCCGCCCTGCGCACCCTGCTGACGGCCGGCTTGATCGCACTCGGTGCGACCGTCGCCCTGGCCCAGTACACCGGCCCCGTCGAAGGCAAGAAGGGGGATGCCCCCCTGCGCACCGTCGCGGAAATCCGTGAGCACAACAAGGACGACCAGCCCGTCGTGCTCACAGGCGTGCTCGCGAAGAAGCTGGGCAAGGACAAGTACCTGTTCAAGGACGACACCGGAGAGATCCGCGTGGAAATCGACGCCGAGGATTTTCCCACGGTGGAGGTCAGCGAGAAGACGCGGGTAGAGATCACGGGTGAGGTGGACAAGAGCGCGCTGCGGGCGGCCGAAGTGGATGCCAAACGGGTGCGCGTCCTGCCCTGACCCGGAACCACGTCCCTGGGACCGCGACGGACGCGGGGGAATCGAAAGAAAGACGGACCGTAAATGTGTATAATGGGGGCAGGAGGTGCCTTTATGCACATTGAGATGACTACCGACAAGAACATCACCGGCGACGAGCGCCTTCTCGAATACACCGAAGGTGCCATCAAGGGCGCGCTCACGCGTTTTCAGGATCGCATCACGCGCGTGACGGCGCACTTCGCCGACGAGAACAGCAGCGAAAAGAACGTCGGGGACGACAAGCGCTGCACGCTGGAAGCGCGCCTTGCGGGACTTCAACCCCTGGCCGCCACCCACTTCGCGCCCACCGTGCGCGAGGCGCTCGCGGGAGCCCTCCAGAAACTGGACAACGCCCTCACCTCCGTCGTGGAGCGCGAGCAGGACAAACGGCGCGGCTGACCCGGGAGGGAAGCCGGCGTATGACGACGCCGGAGCTAAAGACCCGCGGAGAATGACCGGAGCCGGGACGCCTGCCGTCCCGGCTTTTTTCATGTCTCCCGGTCATGTTCCCATCGGTCGCCCCGACAACCCCCAGGGACGCACCCCCACGCCCGGAAGTCCCACCATTCCCGCGCGGGCGGCCCGGACCGTGTCTCCCCGCGCCTTCCCCCACACACTCTTCCGACCCGTCTTTCCGACCAGCCTCGCGCCACGCTTCAAGTTTCAAAGAGGGATGGCCGCCGCGCCCCCGGACTCGCGCCCCGACGGAACCACCCCACGCGCTTAACCCGCGGAGTTATTCTAAAGTGTACGGCGTCGGCAGCACATGTCGCGACCGACGACGGAACACGACGCACCCCGAACATGGAGACGACCATGGGCAAGAGCCAGGACGCCAAGAAGGACACGAAAAAAGCACCCGCAAAATCCGCGAAGGAAAAGAAGGCGGAGAAGCTGGAGAAGAAGGCCAGCAAGAAGTACTGACGGAAATCAGAAATCGGAAATCAGAATTCAGAAATGAACACAAGCTGTGGCGTGAGGCTGGGGTTTGTGTTCATTAACATGCTTCTGCGCTTCTGACTTTTCTGAAAAAGAAACGGGCCACGGCATCACCGCAGCCCGCTTCTATTCTTGGAATCCGATCGCCTCGAGCTTCCGATTGATTCATTCGTCTACGACGACTTCATCAACACACAGAGTTCCGATTTTCAGCTTGATTCGTCCGCTTCGCGGCCTCATGCCTACGGCACTGATTTCAGCTTTCAGATTTCTGATTTCTCTTCAGACTCTCAGATCCTCGCCCTTGAGCGTCTTCCAGTCGTTCCACTTCGCGAGCGCGGGGTGGACGTGGCCGGCGAGGAACTCTTCGGTCTGCTCCTTCGAGCGGCCCGTATACTTCGACGGGTCGAGCATCGCGGTGAGCTTTTCCACCGTGGTGTCGAACGCCTTGTCGCCCGCGATACGCTCCAGCAGGTCATTGGCCTTGCCGTGTTCCTTCACCTGACGCGCCGCCTCCACCGAGTGCACGCGGATGAGCTCATGAAGCTCCTGGCGATTGCCGCCGCGCTTCACCGCATCCATCATGATGTTCTCGGTGAGCATGAAGGGAAGCTCTTCGCGCAGGCGACGTTCGATCACCTTGGGGTACACCACGAGATTCGACGATACGTTCTCCGCGATGATGA
>CAZKRC010000191.1:0-3061 GCA_964555105.1 uncultured Bifidobacterium sp.
TCCAGAACTCGGCGAGATGGCGGGACGTGTGGGAGTTCTCGGCGCGGAAGGTCGGTCCGAAGGTGTACACGTCGCCGAGACTGAGCGCGTAACCCTCCGCCTCGAGCTGACCCGACACGGTGAGATTCACGGGCTTGCCGAAGAAGTCGCGCGAGAAGTCGGGGGACTTCCCGGATTTCGCCAACCCCTCGAGGTCCAGCGTGGTGACCTGGAACGCCTTGCCCGCGCCTTCCGCGTCGTTGGCGGTGATCAAGGGCGTGTGTACCCAGCGGAAGCCGCGGCCGCGGAAGAACGCGTGGACTTCGGCGGCGAGTACATCGCGCAAGCGCGCGATGGCCCCGAAGGTATTGGTGCGCGGCCGCAGGTGCGTGAAGTCGCGGAGCGTTTCGTAGCTGATCTTTTGTTTGCCCACAGGGTACGCGAGCGGATCGCATTCACCCAAAATGGTCACGCCGCGAGCGGCCTCTTCTCGCCCGGCTCCGGAGCCCGCGGGCGCGGGCGCAGGAACCGCCGCCGCCCCCAACTCCTCCACCCGTAACTCCACCGCCTGCCGGCCCCCTTGCGAGGCCACCAGCACGCCTTCCACCCGCACCGACGTTCCCGTATGCAAACGCGGCACGACGTCGGCGTAACCGGGCCAGCCGACCGGAATCACCACTTGCAGGTTGTCGAAGCACGAGCCATCGTTGACCTCCACGAACGCAAGGCCGGCCTTGGACTCCCGTCGCGTGCGGACCCATCCCATGATGGTGAGGGGGGTATCAAGCAGGGAACCCGTGGTGTCCTCGAGGATCGAGGCGATTTTGAGGCGATTGTGGCGTTGGGACATGGAGAAAGCTGGTGGTTGGTAGTTGGTGGTTGGCCGAGAATACAACAAACACACGAAAGTTCGGCTACTGATCCTTGGTTGACATCCTCAGGATGTGAATGGGGGCGAAAAACTCAAAATTTCCGCACTCCTCACATCTTTCGACCAGCAAATTTTCTCAATAAATAGCCAGAACGCTGAAAATAAGTCCTTTTGCTTGCTACCAACTACCAACCACCAACTCCCAACCTCTGCCTCTCCAAAATACCTACCAAATCAGTAGTTATTTGGTAAATTGAGACATGAAGGGGGTTTCCCATGACTCAGACAACAGGTTCCGTGGAGGAGCGCAAGGATAGCGTCGAAGGCGCACGCAAGTTCTCACAAAAAATAGAAAGCCTGGCGGCCAACCCCCGTCATCGCGGTGCTTTCTTTACCGAAGATGCGACGGCCAAGGATCTCGCGTTGGTCACGGCCAAGTACAAGGACATCAAGGTTTACTGGCTGGTCGATCCGCAAACCGACCTGATCTACGACGCGAAGTTCTTTTCCTACGGTGGCCCGGTTTCGATGGCCATGGGCGAAATCCTGTGCACGCTGGTGCGCGGCATGAAGCTGGACACGGCCTGCGACACCTCGGTGGAGGAGATCGACAACCTGCTGCGCGACGAAGCTGGCGTGCCGGCGACGGCCCAGCCGCCCGAGGTGGCGTTCGCCAACCTCCCCATGTTGCTGGAGACCGCGCGCGAGACCTACCCCGCCTCCAAGGCGTTGGCGCTGGCGTCCCTGCAGTTGCGTCAGCAGCAGGCCGCCGGTGGCGGACCGCGGCGGAGCGCCTACGAGTCCCTCACCGAGGCCGACAACGCGTGGCTGGCCAAGCCCAAGGAGAAGCAGCTGGAGGAAGTGGAGCTGCTGCTGAACAGCGACATCCGCCCCGGACTGAACATGGACGGCGGCGACCTGCAGGTGCTCGATCTCGAGGAAGGCAAAACCCTGAAGGTGCGCTACGAAGGCGCGTGCGGCAGCTGCGGCTCGTCCGTGGGCGCGACGCTGGCCTTCATCGAGGACACCATGCGCCGCAATCTTTTCGGCGGCATGCAGGTGATTCCCTTCAATACTCCCGACGATCCGGCCAATGCGCCGCTGCAGGGCGGGCGGCCGGTCAACGGAGGATTTTTCTGATGACGAAGGAACAGGACATCACCACCGCGTCGGAACGCCACACTGCCGAAGCGACCGCCGCGGCCGCCGTGACCGACGTGGCCGGGGTCGCCGACGCATACACGGCCTCGGAATACAAGTACGGTTTCACCACCAAGGTCGAACTTGAGGAATTCAAGAAGGGCCTGAACGAGGACGTGATCCGCGCCTTGTCCGCCAAGAAGAACGAGCCCGCGTTCCTGCTGGAGTTCCGCCTCAAGGCGTACCGGAAATGGCTGACCATGGAGGAGCCGATCTGGCCCCACGTGGAGTATCCGCCCATCGACTACCAGGATATCGCCTACTTCGTGAAGCCGAAGATGAAGCCCACGCTCTCGGGTTTGGACGAAGTCGATCCGGAGATCCTCCGGACCTTCGAGCGTCTCGGGATTCCCCTGGACGAGCAGAAGAAGCTCGCCAACGTGGCGGTGGACGCCGTGTTCGACTCGGTCAGCGTGGCCACCACCCACCGGAAGAAGCTGATGGAGCACGGCGTGATTTTCTGCTCCATCACGGATGCCCTGCAGGAATACCCGGAACTGGTGGAGGAGTACCTCGGCACCGTGGTGCCGATCGGCGACAACTTCTATGCGGCCCTCAACTCCGCAGTGTTCACCGACGGCTCGTTCGTGTTCATCCCGCCCGGGACGCGGTCCCCGATGGAACTGTCGACCTACTTCCGCATCAACACGGAGGAAAGCGGCCAGTTCGAGCGCACGCTCATCATCGCGTCCGAAGACAGCTACGTCTCGTATCTCGAAGGCTGCACCGCGCCCAAGTTCGACACCAACCAGCTGCATGCCGCCGTGGTGGAACTGGTCACCCTGGACGGCGCGGAAATCAAGTACAGCACGGTCCAGAACTGGTATTCGGGCGATCCGGAAACCGGCAAGGGCGGCATCTACAACTTCGTGACCAAGCGCGGCCTGTGCAAGGGCAAGAACTCCAAGATCTCCTGGACCCAGGTGGAAACCGGATCGGCCATCACCTGGAAATACCCCAGCTGCATCCTGCAGGGTGACGGCAGCATCGGCGAGTTCTATTCGGTCGCCC
>CAZKRC010000192.1:0-3029 GCA_964555105.1 uncultured Bifidobacterium sp.
GAGGCATCCTCCAGCAACCGGTAAGGCCCGCCTTCAAGGCCCCCCATCCAGGCGAAGCCCGCCCCCTGGTACTCTCCCCCCACCTTCTCCACGAAAAAGCGCTGGATCCCGCCCCAGGTCACGTCTCCCATGATGATCTGCCCGGCGTAAAGTCCCTTGGTGAGAACCAGCGGCGCGCCGGGGGAATTGGAAAAGACGCCGGTTGAGTTCATCCTCCCGCTTCCCCCCGAACCCTCCTGGGGAAGGAACACGGCGGCGGGCGTTTCGGGCAGGCCGTTCCAGGCCGAATCGGCGGCGATGCCCGCATGACGATAGCCGTAATGCGCGCCCTCCTTCACGGCGATGAGTTTGTTGGTGGGCACGTAGTTGCCCTGCGTCTCGTTGGTCCAGATCGTTCCGTCGGCGCCGAAAGCCAGGCCCGTAGGATGGCGGAACCCCGTGGCGACGGTACGAAAACCGCCCCGCTTGTTCGTGGTGCCGTTGCCCGGTGTCACTTCCAGCATGCGGCCCCGGTGAGGACTCACTTGCACGATGTTGCCGTTGACCATCGAGGAGGGGTTGAGGTAGAACACGCCGTCGCGGTGCAGCAGGCCGTACAGCCATTCGCTGCGGCCCTTGACGGGGCGGAGCGAGTCTCCCGCCTCGGGTCCGGAAGACTGGGGTGTGCCCGGCAGGATGAAAACCGTGTCGATGCTCGTGACCGGCCCGTTGTTGCCGTTGCGGTTGAGCCGCAGGATGTGGTTGCCGCCGGACACGTGGATCACATCGTCGACAACGGTGAGGCCCATGAGATCCTCAAGGCCCGTCGCGATGGTGTCGACGCTCACGGCCGAAGGCGAGGTCGCGGTAGCCACGCCACTGAGCACGTACACCGTGCCGGTGTGCTGACGTCCGTTCGCCACGATGGGGGTGTTCCCGGAGGGGCAACAGGTGGTACGCAAACCTCCCCATGTGCCGACCACGAGGCGGCCGTCCGACAGAAAGGCCATGCCGCCAACGTCGGGGCGAAAGTTCCCAGGCCGGAGGCTCGTCACCGTGTATGCGGGGTGGACCGTGGACAGGTGGGTCGCGGCGCGGGGCGAGGGGGCGAGGGCGCACAGCGCGAACAGGACGGAAGACGCTGTGCGCGCCGCGGAGAAAAGTGTTCGACCCGGATGAAGCGTCATGAGGATCCTTGCGAACAGCCGCCACACTTTGAGGAACGAGGAGTACGGCGGCGGATCAGTAGTTGAAACTCAGGCGCAAGGACACACTGTGGTTGCGCGGAAAGCGGTTGGGTGTGTCGGTCAGGCTTTCCTGCATCTGGAACAGGTAGCCCACCTCGATGTTGCGTGTGAGGAAAAAGCGGAAATCCGCCTCGAGGTTCTCCAGGCGGGTGTTGCGAATGTCGGCATCCTGCGCGAACGCCTCCGCCCGCAAGTCGAGGGTGAACCGCGAGGAGATGCGGAGCTTGGCGGTGAGGATCCCCTCCGCGCCCACCGAGTACAAGGACCGGTTCTCTTCGAACAGGTCGACTTCACGACTGAGGTAATCGCCCCGCGAAATGTCCTGGCGGAACGCCAGGCCCGTCTGTGTCGACACCTCCACCGCATAATCGGCCAGCCACTCCACGTTCACACCCACACCCTGGGCCAGCGCCATGGGGAAAAACGGGGGTTGGCGTTCGAAGGTTCCGCCGGTGCCCACGACGGAGGTGTCGCCGTCGAGGTTGATCAAACGCACCGTGTCGCGGACGACGTCGAGCGGGAAAAAGTGGGTGGACACCTGGCCGCGCACGTAAGGTCCGAGCCAGTCGTTGAGCCGGCGCACCCACGTGGAGCGCAGCTGCACGAAGTCCTGGGTCACGAGCAGGGAGGCGCCCTCGTTCTTCGTGAAGCTGTTCTGCAGGAACAACTCGTTGATGCCGAAGACGCTTTCGCGGTCGTAACGCGCGCGCAGGCGCAGGTCGGTGGAGAAAAGCAGGCTCTGGGTGATCTCGTCGCCGTCGGAGACGGCGCGTGTCAGCGCGGCGTTTCCGCCTGCGCGCAGGCCGTAACTCCAGTAGCTCCCCGCGCGGGCGCGGGTGTTAAGGGTCTTGATGCCGCCGGCGATCAGGTCGCCGGTCTCGTCGTCGAAGACGAGTTCCACCGTGTGCAGCTCGCCGGGGTTGATCTGGACGGTGATGTAGTTGCGCAACGAGTTGTAGCCCTCGCCCACACGCGAGATGCGGTAGAGGCCGGGCTCGATGACCCACACGTCGATGTCCTGGAGGCGTTCCTCGGTATAGCCGCGTCCACGGCCGTAGTTCACCCAAGGATCCATGCGGATGAGGTCGTACTGCCCGTCGATGTACTCTCCGGTTTCCGTGAGGGTTTCCACCAGCAACCCGCCCCATGAAGGCGCGACGGTGGTCGTGCGCCCCTCGTCC
This sequence comes from uncultured Bifidobacterium sp., assembly GCA_964555105.1. Taxonomy (GTDB): domain Bacteria; phylum Fibrobacterota; class Fibrobacteria; order UBA11236; family UBA11236; genus UBA11236. The sequence continues at coordinate 2,408 of CAZKRC010000192.1, forward strand.
ACCCGTACGTTGGCGCGCAACCGGCGCGCGCTGACGCCGGACCCGAAACGGACTTCGTAATCTCCCGCATCCAGCTGGATGCGCCGCCCCGTTTGCCCCGTGGCGACGAGGTCTCCTTCGGCATTCAGGATGGCGATGTCGGGTTCGCGCCGGGGCTCGCTGTACGTGGGCATGAACAACGCGCCCTTGCCCAGCGCCAGCAACACCGGGTCGCGCGCCAGCTGCTCATGCACGGGAGGCGCGAGCCAGTTCGCCCCGGTAATGGAATCGACCGGGGGACGATGCACCGGCTGGTCCGCCCTCGCTCTCTGCACATTGGATCGCGTCACGACCTCTTCGCCGGGCAAGCCGTCGAGGACGATCGCAAAGGCGTTGCCGCCGACGCACAGGGCGGCCAGAACGGCGACGGAGAACATGCGGGCGACGGCATTCATGGGCTTAACGGGCGCGCTCCTCGACCACTCCCGCCGCACGGCGCTTTTGGGCTTCCTGCAACACGGGTTCAAGCTCTTCGACGAGGCGATCGTGGATGATCGAGGTCAACGCGGCCAGTTCCCGCACGACGAAGACGGGTTCCTGCTGGGGCACGGGAGCCCGCAGGTCGTACAGCTGCTTCCAGAGC
>CAZKRC010000193.1:0-3008 GCA_964555105.1 uncultured Bifidobacterium sp.
CCGATCGGGCGATTACCCGGCCGCTGACTCACATACAGACCGTTTGCGATCGCAAGATCCATCAGCCGCTTCATCACGCATTCCTCCCCCCCCCAGGATCATCATACGGATTGCGGAGCTCGATGCCGCCGGGTGCCGCACCTTGGGGGTTTCGCGGCAGTCCAGGTGGGACGGGGCGGGCGATATAGCCTGCACACGTCCACATTTCGCAAGCGGCGGCGTGCCGCGGGCTTGTTTCGTTACGATGATGACATGCTCGACCTGAAGGCAAAGCCCGACCAGCCGCTGGTGTTCCCCTCGATCCTCGCCGCCGACTTCACGAAGCTGAGTGACGAGGTGGCGGACGTGCTCAACCTCGGGGCGGACGGCATCCACGTGGACATCATGGACGGCCACTTCGTGCCCAACCTCTCGATCGGCCCGCCGGTCATGGCGTCACTGCGCAGACGCTTCCCCGAAGTCTATTTCGACGTCCACCTGATGGTGAGCCACCCCGAGCAGTTCGTCGGCCCGTTCGCCGACGCCGGGGCCGACCACATCACGTTCCACATCGAAGCCACCGCCGGCCGCAAGCAGCACCACGAGTTCGACCTGATCGAGCAGATCCGCGCCGCCGGCTGCACCGTGGGCGTCTGCTTCAACCCCCCCACCACCGCCGCCTCCGTCCAGCACCTGGTCGGCCACGTCGACCTGATCCTGGCCATGAGCGTCCACCCCGGCTTCGGCGGACAGGCCTTCATCCCCGGGGTGCTCGACAAGGTGCGTGAGCTCACGCCCAAGCTCCCGGAGGATGTGCGCTTCGAGATGGACGGGGGTTTGGCCCCGGACACGGCCCCCGCTGCCGTGGCCGCGGGCATCGACGTGGTCGTCGCGGGCTCCTCGGTGTTCGGAGCCCGCGACCGTGCCGCCGCGATCGCCGCGCTGAGGGCGTGAGAAGCCGGCCCCGGGACCGGCTTCGCCCTCGCATTGACGCCGCGGCCCGGGCGTTCTAGCATACAGCCCGACCCATTCACCTAGGCCCATGGTGTAACGGTAGCACTACTGGTTCTGGTCCAGTCAGTCGGGGTTCAAATCCCTGTGGGCCTGCTTCACCCGCTTCAAAAGAGGCGGGTTTTTTCTTGCGCGCCCTTCTGAAAAATTTAACCACGAAGGCACGAAGACACGAAGAAAGGCGGTTGAGTTGGAGGATAAGAGAATTCCCTCTCCGTTCTTCTTCTTCGCGCCTTCGCGCCTTCGTGTCTTCGTGACCTTCGTGGTTCATGTCTTTGCCGCTTGGCGTTTCACTCACTCCGCCAGGTGCTGGGCCAGGAAGGCCTCGACCTGGGAGAGGTTGACCCGTTCCTGGGCCTGGGTGTCGCGGTGGCGGACGGTCACGCTGCCGTCGGTCAGGGTGTCGTTGTCGATGGTGAAGCAGAAGGGCGTGCCCACCTCGTCCATACGGGCGTAGCGCTTGCCGATCGACTGCTTGGCGTCGTAGTCGCAGGCGTATTTGCCGCGCAGCTGCATGTAGAGCTTCCGGGCGACCTCGGGCAGGCCGTCCTTGTTGACCAGCGGGAAGATGCCGGCTTTGATCGGCGCGAACCTGGGCTTGAACTTCATCACGACGCCCGAGGGCCGGGACGGGTCGGGGGTGAACGCCTCGCACAGCAGCACCAGCACCGCGCGAGTCAGGCCGGAGGCCGGCTCGATGACGTGGGGGGTGTAGCGCGAGCGTCTCTTGATCTCTTCCGAGGAAACGCCTTCGTTCTGCAGACGGACCTGCAACTCCTGGTCGAAGTAGTCGAGCTGGGCGTTGGAGTTCCTGTTGTTGGACTTGGAGTGGGCCTTGAGGTCGAAGTCGCCGCGGTGGGCGACGCCTTCCAACTCGCCGTAGCCGGGGGCGGTGAAGGGGTATTTGTATTCGACATCGACGCAGGCTTTGGAGTAGTGCGCCAGCTCGTCGTCATCGTGGTCACGGAAAATGAGGTTGTCGGGGTTGATCCCCAGCGACAGCCACCACTCCATGCGCTCGGCCTTCCAGAATTCGTACCACTTCAGAGAATCCTCCGGAGGGCAGAACCACTGCATCTCCATCTGCTCGAACTCGCGGGAGCGGAAGATGAAGTTGCGGGGGGTGACCTCATTGCGGAAGGATTTGCCGATCTGCGCGATACCGAAGGGCAGCTTGACGCGCATGGTGTCGAGAACGTTTTTGTAGTTGAGGAAGATGCCCTGCGCGGTCTCGGGCCGCAGGTAGACCTTGTTGTCGTCGTCCTTGATCGCTCCGGCGTGGGACTCAAACATGAGGTTGAACTGACGGGGCTGGGTGAGTGTGCCGGGTTGCGTTGCATCCGGGCCGATCGTTTTCTTGCGTTCGTCTTCATCCAATTCAAGGAATGGCTTGTCGAGTGGCGTATATCCACCATGATCGCTCAGCCGCGACCACATCTCTTTTGTGAATGCACTTTTGAGGTTGGAGGGACGCCTCTTCTCAAGCCATTGTGCGAAAGCCGATTCGGTTTCACTACTATCTACTGCGATAGTGAATGAGATTTCCGATTTATCACTAAAGATTGCTCTTCGAGTCCAGAGGTGATCTGCTCGATAACGTCGCTTGCTTTCGGTGCAGTCCACCATCGGATCGCTGAACCCCCCGACGTGTCCCGAGGCTTCCCAGACCTTGGGGTTCTGGATGATGGCGGTATCGACGCCGACGATCTCGACGGGTTGGCCATCGGTGAGTTCCGGGGGGCCGAGGGGGGGAGCGGTGACCATATGGTGCCACCAGTGGTCACGGATGTTGTTTTTGAGGGCGGTTCCCAGCGGGCCGTAGTCCCAGAAGCCGTTGATCCCGCCGTAGATCTCTGAGGCGGGGTAGACGAAGCCGCGTCGCTTGCAGAGAGCAACGAGTTCATCCATGGATTTGGATTCGGGGGCGGTGGTATCGGGCATGGTCGGTCTCGAGTGGGGAGGAGCGGGGAGTTTAGCGGGGAAAGCCGGGGGATGGCTATCCCCCGGCTTTGACCTAC
>CAZKRC010000194.1:0-2965 GCA_964555105.1 uncultured Bifidobacterium sp.
TCCAGGTTTTTAAACCCGCCTGTTTTTAATCTACCCCAACATGGCAAGTTCGTGGGCCTCTTCCATGCTCCGCAGTGCCGCCAGGCCTTTTTCCTTGATCTGGCGCACGCGTTCCTTGGAAAGCCCGATGACTTCCCCGATTTCCTCCAAATTCAGCGGTTCCTGCCCGTTCAATCCGAAATACATGCCCAAAACGGTTTTTTCCTGGTCGGGCAGGCGGGACAAAAGGGTGGAAACCTGGCGCTTTTTCGACTCCTCCTGCACCGGCGCGTCGGGCGTGTCGATGTGGGTATCCTCGATCATGTCGAGAATGGAGGTGCCCTCCTCGGTGCCGATGGGATCGTCGAGGGAGGCGTGACGCATTCCCATCTCCATGATCTTTTCGATCTGGCGGCCGGTGTATCCCATCTTCTGACCCAGCGCTTCGGTGTCCATGATCAGGCCGCCGCCGATGGTTTGACGCATGGAGACGTTGTGCTTGGAGAAGCGGCGCAGGATCAATTCCTTTTCGGCGCTGATGCGCACGAGGCGCGCGCGCTCGGCGATGGCCCGGGTGATCGACTGGCGGATCCACCAGACGGCGTAGGAAATGAACTTGAGGTTGCGGTTGATGTCGAAGCGCTTGGCCGCTTCGATCAGGCCGAGGTTGCCTTCGTTGATCAGTTCGGGAAGGGAGAACCCCTGGTTCTTGTACATGAAGGCGACGTTGATGACGAACTTGAGGTTCGAGCAGACCAGGCGGTCCATGGCGCGCTGGTCACCGGCCTTCACGCGCCGCAACAGTTCCACTTCCTCGGCGCGGGTGAGGAGGGGATACTTGTTGATGTCCTTGATGTATTGGTAGTAGAGGGTCGCGCCTTCCCAGGCTTCCATCGATGCGTGTGTCATGGCTGAATCCTTGGTTGGGGTTTATGATTCAAACATATGCGGGGACGGGGCCCGGTTTGTCACGAAACGGTCATTTCGCCGCATTTTTTCGCGCCAAGTATCTTGCCGGGTGCTAACTTTGACGACCCTGTCCCCCGCATCTGGCTGGCCGGGGGCGCCTTTTTTCTGGAGTTTACCGTGAATTTCGCCGAAATCATTGCATCCGAGTCAAAATTCTCCCCCGAGAGCGTCCGCAACACATTGGCCCTCCTCGATCAGGGAGCCACGGTCCCCTTCATCACCCGCTACCGCAAGGAAGCCACCGGCTCCCTCGACGAGAACGCGATCCGCGCGATCGAAGAACGTTACGAGTATTACAAGGAGCTTTCCGAGCGCCGCGAAACGGTGCTCAAGAGCATCGAGGAGCAGGGCAAGCTGACGCCCGAATTGCGGGAGAAGATTCTCGCGACGGCTTCCAAAACCGTGCTTGAGGATTTGTACCTGCCCTACAAGCCGAAACGCCGCACGCGCGCGATGGTGGCCAAGGAAGCCGGCCTGGAGCCGCTGGCCCGCATCCTCGCCGCCCAGGAACCTGTCGGCGACAAGACGCCCGAGCAGATCGCGGCGGACTACGTCAACGCCGAGAAGAACGTGCCCGACGCGGCCGCCGCGCTCAAGGGCGCGCTCGACATCCTCGCCGAAGAATTCTCGGAAGACCCCGAGAACCGCGCGCTGTTGCGCGGGATCGCGCTGAAGGAAGGCGTGCTCGCCACCCAGGCCCGCAAGGACTGGGAAGGCAAGCGTTCCAAGTTCGAGATGTACTACTCCTTCAAGGAGAAGGTGAAGGACCTGCCTTCGCACCGCATCCTCGCGATCCGTCGCGGTGAAAAGGAAAACGTGCTCAAGACCGAGCTGTGGCTCGACGACGAGAAGGTCGTGCCGATGCTGCAGGAGCGCGCGGTGCGCGCGAACTCCGCGTTCCGCACGGACCTGGAAGGCATGGTGCGCGACGCGTACGACCGCCTGCTCAAGCCCGCCATCGAGACCGAGACGCGCCTGCATTTGCGTGAGCGCGCGGAGGCCGAGGCGTTCAAGGTGTTCCAGAAGAACCTCTCCGAGGTGCTGCTGGCTCCGCCCGCGGGCTCGAAGGTCGTGATGGGTGTGGACCCGGGCTTCCGCACGGGCGTGAAGCTCGCTGTGGTGGACGCCACCGGCAAGTTGCTGGAGCATCGCGTGATCCAGCCGTTGCAGAACAAGCAGGTCGAGGCGGCCACCACGATTTTCCTCGCGATGGTGGAGAACTTCAAGGTCGAGCTCGTGGCCATCGGCAACGGCACGGCCTCGCGCGAGGTGGACGGTTTCGTCGCCGAGGCGTTCAAGCAGCTCGAGAATCCGCCGATCAAGGTGATCGTGTCGGAGGCGGGCGCGTCGGTCTATTCCGTGTCGCCCATCGCGGGCAAGGAATTCCCCGACCTCGACGCGACCATCCGCAGCGCGGTGTCCATCGCCCGTCGCGTGCAGGATCCGCTGGCCGAGCTGGTGAAGATCGAACCGAAGTCGATCGGCGTGGGCCAGTACCAGCACGACGTGAACCAGAACGAACTGAAGACCAAGCTCGAGCAGGTGGTCGAGTCCTGCGTGAACCGCGTGGGCGTCGACGTCAACCAGGCTTCGGAGCCGCTGCTGGCGCAGGTCTCGGGCATCAACAAGGCCCTAGCCAAGAGCATCGTGGACTACCGCAACGAACACGGCGCGTTCCCCTCGCGCGCGGCGCTGGTCAAGGTTCCGCAGTTTGGCCCCAAGGCGTTCGAACAGGCGGCGGGCTTCTTGCGCGTGCGCGAGTCCGAAAACCCGCTGGACGCGTCGGCCGTGCACCCCGAGCGTTATGAGCTCGTGAAGACCATGTGCGAGGACGCGGGCGTGCCGCTCAAGGAGATGATCGGCAATGCCGAAGCGGTGCGCAAGATCGACCTCGGCAAATACGCCTCGGCCGAAGTGGGCCTGCCCACGCTGACCGACATCGTCGCCGAACTCGAGAAGCCGGCGCGCGACCCGCGTTCGACCTTCGTGTACGCGCGCTTCAACGCCAAGGTCCAGG
>CAZKRC010000195.1:0-2926 GCA_964555105.1 uncultured Bifidobacterium sp.
GGGGAAGGTTGGGGGTTGAACGCGCGGTGCGCTTTGCGGGTTCCTCGCCCGCTGATGCCGTACCTGGGGGTGCCTGCCGCCGGATCTCCGGAGCGCGCCGCGCGGGGTTTTGGTCGCCCTGGATGCCACAGGAATGGGTCAAGGGTGCGGTGGCACCAGCCTCCGAGATCATGAACCTCCGCCACCGCGGGTTACGATGAAGCAATTCGTGATCTTACAGACCTTAATACACGTTAAACCAATGGATTATGGGTGATACCGGAAAGCGGGGTTCCCTAGGTTTTTCTGTAATTAGTTTACATAATATATCTTATGCGACTCTAGGCTTTGGGAAAGATTTGGGAAAATCCGGGAAGGATTCGGGAAAGACCTGGCAACGATGAGGGAAATTCCGGAGGAAATTTCGGGCGGGGATTGGGAAAGGTTCGGGAAGATTGGGGAAGATTTGGAAAACGGGAGGCAAGAAAAAAGCCCCCGCATGCGCGGAGGCTTTTTTCAAATCAAGTGGTTGGGGTGCAAGGATTCGAACCTCGATAGGCAGAACCAGAATCTGCTGTCCTACCATTGGACGACACCCCAACGAGGTGATCAATAGTACTACACGGCGGCGTGCCGTCAAAGGGTCGGTGCCAAAATCACCACCAGGAGGCATGGTTTCCCCTCGCCTGCCGCCCCGGCTCCCCCGGCGCATGGCGCCGGGTTCCCCCCCACTGCCTTGTACCCGTCGCATTGTGCGAATTTGCCCGTTTCCCGACGCACGTTTTCGCGTAGATTGGGAGTGAGTGGAAAGGGGGACTGTCATGAGTGATTCCATGTTTCCGCGCGCCGCATCGGCTGGATACGAGATTCCCGTGCTCTCGGGCCGACCCGCGCGCGACCACCGCATCGACCAGGACGATATCGTGAACCTGAAGATCGCGCTGGGCCTGCACCGGGACGTGCGGGACGTTTACGGGGACCCGCGCTTGTTCACCGAAAGCGGGGCGCGGTGAGCCTTCCCTCCCGTATGCGTGATCTTTAAGCCGTCCAAACTCCTTTCAAGTCCTTTCCACCGGCCTTGATGTTTTAGACATTGGAGGTCGCTTCGGCGTTGGAACAGACAAGTCCCCGCGCGTCCCGCACGGCAAGACGACAGGTTCCCGGCGATGACAGCCTTGTCATCGCTTCGTTTTCATTCGTTTCATTCGTTTCCATGCGTTTCGCCTGCCGATTCGTTTTCAACTCATCGCGGGGAGTAAGTGTCGACACGTACCGCCTCTAAATCTTCGGATGCCGCGCCCCGCAAGTTCGGCTTCGCCCACCGCTGGGCCCTGCTGAAGCCCTACCTTGTCGAACACCGCGGGCCCATCCTGTGGGGCTGGGCCTTCGTGGTCATCTCCACCGCTCTGGATCAGGTCAGCCCGTGGATGATCAAGGTCATTCTCGACAGCCTGGGCGCGGGTGCGGGCATGACGCCGGTGTACTGGGCCCTGGGAGGCTTGCTCGGGGCGACGGTCGTATCCGCGTTCCTGCTCTTTTTCCAGCGCCTGTGGGTGATCCGCTCGTCGCGCGCGATCGAGTACTCGCTGCGACGCGACCTGTTCTCGGCGCTGATAGCGCAGCCGCGCGCCTTCTTCGACACGCAGAACACCGGTGACCTGATGTCGCGCGCCACCAACGATCTCGACCGCATCCGCGACATGGTGGGACCGGTGATCCTGCATCTGGCGCGCATGGGCCTGTTGCTGATCTTCACGACGGCGGCGCTGGCGATGCTCCATCCCAAGCTGTTGCTCACCGGTCTTTTGCCCGCGCTGATCATGCCCGTGCTGGCGAACTGGTTCCTGATCAAGATGTACGCGCACTTCGGCCGCATCCAGAAAAACCTCTCGTCGCTGAACGGGTTCGTGCAGGATACGCTGACGGGGATCCAGGTGGTGAAGGGATTCGGACGCGCGGATCCTTTCGAACGCAAGTTCGCCGCGGCTTCGGCCGATCTGCGCGACTCCTCGCTGCGGATCGCGCGCTTCAACGCCGGCATCTGGCCCGCCATCGGCGTGCTCGGCGTGATCGGCATCGTGCTGTCGGCCTGGCTGGGCGGGCGTATGGTCATCAATGACGAAATCAGCCTGGGCACGTTGTCGGCGGCGATCCTGTACCTGCTGCGTCTGCAGTTCCCGCTGGTGGGCCTGGGCTGGGTGGCGAGCATGATCCAGCGGGGCAACGTCTCGCTCGACCGCTTGCTGCAGTTGAAGTCCGAGTTCGTGGTGCCCGTGGGCCTGGCTCCGCCCGGGGCGACTCCCGCGGAAGGAGACCTGCGGGCGCGCGCCGCGGCATCCCCCGCGGCGCCCCCTCCCCCCACCCTTGCTGCGCGTTCCGCCTCCGCACCGTCCGCACCATCCGCGAAGTCCGGGGGGGATGCGGACCTGCACGGCGGTGCGGATGTCACCCCCCTCCCCTTCCGAAGCCTCGAAGCGAAAGGTCTCGCGTTTTCGTACGGCGGGGTATCGAAGGTCTTGAGCGGCATCGACTTCACGCTCAAGCCGGGTGTGTCGCTGGGCATCGTGGGCGCGACCGGGGCGGGCAAAACCACGTTGCTGCATCTGCTGTGCGGGTTGTACCCGCCCGATGAACCCGGAACCTTGCGGCTGGACGGGGTGTCGCGCGAGCAGGTGCCGGACGAGGAGTGGCGCGCGCGCTTCAGTTATGCGCCGCAGGACGGCTTCCTGTTTTCCACCACCATCCGCGAGAACATCCTGTTCGGCGGCAGGGAAAAACCCGAGGCCGGCCTGACGCTGGAGAAGGCCGCCGAATGGTCGGGATTGTCGCGCGACCTGGCGCAATTCCCCGCGGGTTACGAGACCATGCTGGGCGAGAAAGGCATCAACCTCAGCGGCGGCCAGCGCCAGCGCGTGGGCCTCGCCCGCGCCCTGCTGTCGTCCGCGCC
>CAZKRC010000196.1:0-2917 GCA_964555105.1 uncultured Bifidobacterium sp.
GGGCAAGGCGCGTCTGGCCTCGTACGAGGAGCTGCTGGAGAAAAGCACGCCCGAGAAGCTCAAGAGCGCGCAGATCTCGATTCCGCCCGGCCCGCGCCTGGGTGATACCGTGATCGAGGTCAAGGGCGTGCGCAAGGCCTACGGCGACAAGCTGTTGTTCGAGAACCTCGAATTCAGCCTGCCCAAGGCGGGCATCGTGGGCGTGATCGGCCCCAACGGCGCGGGTAAAACCACGTTGTTCAAACTCATCACCGGCCAGGAGAAGCCCGACGCGGGCACCGTGCGTCTGGGTGAAAGCGTGGTGCTCAGCTACGTGGACCAGAGCCGTGATTCCCTCAATGGCGACAAGACCGTGTTCGAGGAGATCGCCGGCGGCGACGTCGACTTCATCAAGCTGGGCGGCCCGCTGGGCGTGGAAGTGCCGGCGCGCGCCTACGTCGCGAAGTTCAATTTCGGCGGCAGCGATCAGCAGAAGAAGGTGAAGGACCTGTCGGGTGGTGAGCGCAACCGCGTGCATCTCGCGAAGCTGTTGCAGACGGGCGGCAACGTGTTGCTGCTTGACGAACCGACCAACGATCTCGACGTGGAAACGCTGCAGGGGCTTGAGAACGCCATCTCCGAATTCTCGGGCTGCGCCGTCATCATCTCACACGACCGCTGGTTCCTGGACCGGCTCGCGACGCACATCCTGGCGTTCGAAGGCGATTCGCAGGTGGTGTACTTCGAAGGCAACTACGCGGCCTACGAGGAGAACCGCCAGAAGCGCCTGGGTATCGACGCCGACACGCCGCACCGCATCCAGTACAAGCCGCTGACGCGGAGCTGATCCTGCGTGGATCGGCGTGAAAATCGGTGCGTGAGATTTGTGCAAAGGGCTGCTCCGATTGGGGTGGCCCTTTGCGCTTCGGCTTCATTTAGAAGGAATTCCGGTATTTTCGGATTGGCATGCATTTCGCCATAAATTCATTCCTATGCAAGAAACAAGCCGTACTCATCGGAGAGGATCATCTTGGGACAGCCATTCTATATTGGAGGTTGGAGTCCCCATCATGAACCCTCGCATTTCAATGGATCCGGCTGTCTGCCACGGCAAGCCCGTCATTCGGGGTACTCGTGTGCTGGTCGCGAATATTTTGGCCGATCTTGCGGCAGGAGAGACCCCGGTTCAAATCCTGCTGAATTACCCGGGCCTGTCTGAGGAAGATATCCGGGCCGCTCTGGAGTTCGGAAGCGAACTCGCGACGTTGGAACTGGAATCTTCCGAGAACCCCACCTAGTCAGCGCCACGCAGATGGGGAATTGAGTTCCCGACGCGGGAACGCAATTTCATTCTATGAATCTCACGATCCTTTTCGATGAAAACTTCCCGATCATCGCACGCACCTTCCTGGCGACTCAAGGGTGTACAATCATGGATATCCGTGGAACAGCTCTCGAAGGCTGCGATGACAAGACGCTTTTTGCCTATGCGCAGGATAACGGCGCCATCCTCCTCACGACGGACAAGGATTTCTTCCATACGATGCCCCTGCTCTTCGCGGAACACTGCGGCATCGTGGTGATCGCGCTTCGGCAGCCGAACAGTTCTGCAATTTTGAAAAAACTGCAGGAACATTGGGGACACCTGAAACAGGAAGCGTTCAAGAATCGGGCGTTATTATTAACCGATCTCCGGGTTTACTCAAGAAGGAAATAGGGTCATGAAGACTGCGATACTTGGACTGGGCATCATTGGTACCGAATGGGCGCGGAACCTGTACAGTGACGGCGTCCCACTTACAGTTTGGAATCGCAGTACGAAAGTCGATGCCGGTCTTCCCGCTCCTTCCGCGAATCCCGCCGACGCCGTGCGCGACACCGACCTCATCATCATCGTCGTCTCCGACCCCGCCGCCGTGACCTCGGTTCTTGACCGCATCGTTCCCGCGCTCGGCCCCGGCCAGATCGTCGCGCAAGCCAGTACCGTCTCGGCGGCGTGGAACCTGAAGTTCGCCGCGCGCGTCGAGGCTACGGGAGCCCGCTTTCTCGAAATCCCGTTCACGGGCAGCAAGCCCGCCGCCATCGACCGCAAAACCGTATTCTACGTCGGCGGCGACCCGGACCTCCTCGCGCGCGCGGAACCCGTGCTCGCGCGCATCTCGCAGACGCGTATCCACATCGGGCCGCTCGGCAGCGCCGCGTCCCTGAAGCTCGCGATGAACATGAACATCGCCATGGTGTCCCAGGCGCTCGCCGAAAGCCTGCGCTTCGCCCGGGCGGCGGGTATCCCCGATGCGATCTACTTCGAGGCCCTCAAGGTGAACGCCGCCCGTTCCCCCATGTCGGACCTTAAAGAACCCAAGCTGCGGGCAGCCGACTATGCCCCCCAGTTTTCACTCAAGCACATGCACAAGGATCTCGGCCTGGCGTTCGAAAGTATGGACGATCTCAACCTTCCGCAGATCCAGGCGCTCAAGGCGCGGTACGACGAAGGCATGGCGAACGGCTTGGGCGACGAGGACTTCTCGGTGCTGATGAAGCTGTTGTGATCGACACGGGGCATGGTGACCTGTTCAACACCACCTTCAACTGACGGCCCACGCCCCACCCAACAAAAAACCCCGGCTCCGCAGGAGTCGGGGTTTTTTGTTGTTCACCCCCCGAAACAAAATCGGGAGGAAATGTCGACCGAAAGGCCGACGGAACGTTCTCTCGTGATCAGGCGGTCAGCTTCAGCTTCGCGGCCTGCTTCAGCGCGGCCTCGATGCCGTTCTTCGCGATGTAGCGAATGCCGGCACCCGTGACGCGCAAGGTCACCCAGCGCTTCTCCGAAGGCACCCAAAAGCGCTTCTTCTGAATGTTGACCTCGAACCACTTGCGGGAGTGGTTCATGGCGTGGGACACCTGCATGCCCGACTGGCGCTTCTTACCGGTGATT
>CAZKRC010000197.1:0-2907 GCA_964555105.1 uncultured Bifidobacterium sp.
GCCAGGACGCCTGTCCCTGGAACCGCAAGCCCGCACGACGCCATGCCGCGGAGCGGGCCGAAAATCCCCCCCCCCCAACGAACCTCTCGCTCCCGGCGACTGGCCGCGCACGGCCGAGGCGTGGCTGACGCTACTGCGGCGCAACGGAGGCTTCCGCAGCCTGATGCGTCACACGCCGCTCAAGCGCGCCGGCCGCCGCATGCTGATCCGCAACGTGCTCATCGCGATGCGGAACACGAACATTCCGTTGTCGGAAGAATGGCGGGAGATCCTGCGGGCCGAGGAAGATGATGAGGCGGTGGTGGGAGAGGTCGGGAATTAAGAGTTTGGAATTAAGAATGATGAATTAGTGGGGGAGATGGACAAAGAGTAAGGCCGCATGCTCAATGCTTATTGTGAAATGCGCAGATCAACGCGACATTCGAACATCACAGCATCCGAACATCACAGCATCACAGCATCCGAACATCACAGCATCACAGCATCACAACAATAGAACGCAGGGCTATACAGCCTCTCCTTTATATTTTTAATATCATCGTGACATTATGAATAACAGCAATTAGGGATACCCCTGATCCAAAACGACTGGTGACGGTTTTGATGCGCCTCTTCCTGTTTACTGCTGTACTGCTGTACTGTTGTACTGCTGTACTGTTGTACTGCTCATCGCGCATCGCCTTCCCTCAGCTGCAAACGGCGCCGGGCGCTCCCGGAACCCGTGGTCGCGAATTCGTAGCGAAGGTTCAGCGGTTCCTGCCCCAGTTCGGGCGGCGGCGGCGGGAACTTGCGGATTTTCGCCAGCGCCTGCGCGGCGCGACGATCAAACTCCGCCGACCCGCTTTTCTCGATCCAGGTAACGTCGAGGAGCGAGCCATGGGGCGAAACGCGCAAACGCGCCACCGCACGACGCGGTGTTTTCTTCATGGATTCGGGAAGTTTCCAGTACGTTTCGACGGTGGCGCGTACGCGCGGTACCCATGCGGCCAACGCCACCGCGCGCATGGCCTGCACGGTCGCGACGGAATCCGCTTCCCGTGCAGCCCTCAGACGCTCCGCTTCCGCGGTGTCCAGACGCGCCCTCTCCGCGGACGTGTGGCCGGCGCTATCCCAGGTTTCCAGAAAAACCGTTTCCCCACCGTCATGAACGGAGAGGCTTTGCAGCCGTCCGTTCGGATGCCAGACGCGCAGGGTATCGACCGCAACCCCCAGGCTGTCCCGCCCCGCGTACCACGGCGTGCCGTGAGGATACCAGGCCCGGTAGTCCCCGTCACGCCGCCCCCCGATCCATCGTGCTTCGCTTTGGAGTTGCCCGTTCTCATGCCACCAGCGTTCCGTCCCGTGCTTGCGGCCCTCGTCGTCCACTTCCACGTGATAGCGGGGGCCCCCACCGGGATGCTTGCCCTTCAAGGGCGGGGGAAGGGCCGGGGAAAAGAACCATCCCGGAGACGCGCACGCCGTCAACAACAGGAGACCGACCAGCGCGGACAACGCGGGCAGTCCGGGCATGGGGTGGGCGGGGAAAATGAAAAACGGGCGCATGGCCCGTGAAAATACGAATGCAAACAGGAGAACAGCATCCTGACATCACCACATCACAGCAGTGAAAAACCCGGCTTGAAACAAACCACCCGGATTCCGTAGAGGGACGCCAGATCGACTGCCGTTCTACTCCTGTACTCCTGTACTGCTGTACTGCTCTTCTGTCGGAATGTCTCAGTACTTCCGCATCACGCCGATCACGCGACCGAGCACGGAGAAGTCCGTGATGTCGCTGCCCACGATGATGGGACCATACGCATCGTTGGCGGGCTGAAGACGGATGTAGGAGCCTTCGGGGTAGTAGTACTTGACCGTGGTTTCCTCGCCGAGCAGCGCCACCACCATCTGCCCCCGTTCGGCGGTCTTCTGCTGCCGGGCGAAAATCAGGTCGCCACTCATGATCCCCGCGTCCTTCATGCTGTCGCCCTGCACCTTGAGGGCGAAGACGTTTTCCTGACGCATGAGGAACTCGCGGTCGACGACGACGGTACCCTCGAGATTCTCCACCGCAAGGATGGGCGTACCAGCCGCCACCCGCCCGAGAATGGGGATTTCCACAGCGCTGTCGCGCGCGGCGTCCGCCGAGGACTTCTCCATTTCGGGCAGATCGATACCGCGGGAAAGCTTGGGGGAGCGCTCGATGTAATTCTTCTTGGCCAAGGCGTGCAGGATGCTGCGGACGCCATTGGTGGACGTGATGTTGAACTGCGTTCCGATTTCCCGCAGCGTCGGCGGACGACTGGTGGTCTGGATCCGCTCCTTGATGAACTCAAAGACCTCGCGCTGGCGGGCGGTCAGTGGTTTTCTCTCTTGTGTCGACTGGATGCTGCTCATGGAACCCCCATTTTCATGGTTTTTCACGCTTGGAGAGAATATACTGCACATAAAGCCACCTGTCAATCCGTTCATCACTTATTTCACGCCCGCCCCAAACAAAAATGAAAAACACCCTTTCAGGGAAGTAGATTTGAAACAGGTGTTTGAGGTCTGCCTCCCGCCGCGCAAGGGCGCGGCTTGGCACAACGGCCTTGATGAGCCCGGTTTTAACGATTTTTCGCTTGAGCGCTCCACGGCTTTGCCGGAGTCTCCCCTCTCCCCTCACCCCCGCTTACCTCCTTGGTACGGGACAGGCCGGCGAGCGGCAGAATCACTCCCCGGATGACAGCCCACGGAACCGCACCTGGCGAACCGGCGAACCGTCCCCGTGCAAGGCCTCCGGCTTTCTTCGCATCCGTCCTCCGCTAAAAGGACCGGATCCGGAAAACCCGAACAGGCTGCGACTCCGGACTCTCGCTTACGGGATCCTTCGTGATCCGAATCCCAAATACCCGGTTCAACTTTTCGCACCGCGCCCCTCGCCGGAAT
>CAZKRC010000198.1:0-2828 GCA_964555105.1 uncultured Bifidobacterium sp.
TTCACCACCACGGAAATGCCGCCGATCACGAGGGGGAACTGCATCAGGTCGAACTTTTCCAGTTCTTCGTTCGAGAGCGGGCGCTCGGAGGCGCCGAAGGTGACCGTGCCGGCCTTGATCTGTGCGATGCCGCCGCCGGATCCGATCGACTGGTAGTTGACCTTGACGCCCGTTTGCTTGTGGTAGGTGTCGGACCAGGCCGCAAGCGCGGGGTACACGAAGGTCGCGCCGGCGCCGGTGACGTCGGCCCGGGCGGCGCGAGGAGCGGCCAGCGCGGCCGTGAGAGTCAGGGCGAGCGCGAGAGTGAGTGTCGGCTTTTTCATGAGGTCTCCCTGCAGTGTGGGGGCATGGCCCGGTTACACGTCGTGGTGAACGTGCCCGCAGGCGGGTGGCATTGACCGGGAGTTTCCGGTGCCGAACCCGACCGTCGGGGCAACACGTTCAAAGGGATAAAACCGATGTTTCAGGATTGTTTCAATCTTGTTCCCGCCGTACGCGGTCACGCCCCCGATTTGCCGGGGAATTGACCGTTTTACGCCCCGGCGGCGGGTTGGGGAGTCCCGGTGGCTGCGGCCGCCGCGCCCCCGACCTCACCCGGGTCGACCGCCGTGGTGGTGTCTCCGCTCGCCCCCACCGACTGCACGTTGATGGTGCGCGTGGTGAAGGCGAAAGAGATCCCGCGCGTGTCGAAGGCTTCCTTGATGAGGATGTTGAGTTCCTGCTGCACGGTGGCCGCCACGTCCATGGACGGGCTTTCCACGAAATAGACGAGTTCGTAGCGCAATCCCGCGTCGACGATTTCCTTGAGGTGGCAGCGGTCGAGGGTGGTGAGACGGTTCGGCCCGGCCTGCTTGACGAGATCGCGGATCAACACGGGGATTTCACGCAACGTGGAGGCGGGTGTCGCGTATTCCACCTCGAGCAGCGCGCTCATGCGCCGCCGTTTCATGAGGCGGAAGTTCTGCACCTGGTTGTCGGTGAGGAACTTGTTGGAGACGATGACGGTTTCGCCGGTGAAGCTGCGGATGCGCGAGGTCTTGACGCCGATGCTTTCGATCTCGCCCTGGAAGTTGCCCACCTTGATGGAGTGGCCGACCTGGAACGGACGATCGAAGAGGATCACGAAGTAGGAGAACAGGTCGCCGAGGATGGTCTGCGCGGCGAGCGCGATGGCGATGCCGCTGATGCCGAGACCGGCCACGAAGGTGGTGACCTTCATGCCCAGGTTGTCCATCACGAGGATGGAGGCCAGGATCCACAGGATGATCTTCACGAAGACGAGCATGCCCCGGATGCTTTTCTTTTCCTGCTCCGCCACCACGGAGGATTCGGCGCGCCGCTCCATGTGGCGTTCCAGCGCGACCTGGACCATGCCCGAGAGCAGGCGGACCGTGTTGAAGGAAACCCAGAAATACACGCCGATCTGCAGGGCCTTCGCCAACGCGTCGCGCATGTTCAAGTCGCGCACGCCCAGGTAGAAGAGCACCACGTACAGGGCGGGAACGCCGTAGCGTTTGAGCGAGGTGACCACGAAGTCGTCGTAAACCGATTCGGTGCGCGCGGCCAGGGTGAGGAAGCGGCGCAGCATCACGCGGTCCAGGAACACCACCACCAGCCATCCGATCAGGATGAAGGCGCCCGAGTACAGATAGGCGCGCAGGGTGTTGTACAGAAAGGTCGTCTGCAGCCACGAGTGCGAGAACGAAAACAACCCGCCGCCCGCGCCGTCGGCGGCCGCCACGCTGTCCACGAGAATCTTCAAGGTGTCCATGGGGGGAAGAGTAGAACAATGATTGTTCTATTGTTGACGTTTTCGACTAGCGTGGAGGGACCATGAACCTGCATCTCATCCAGTACGCGCTTGAGTCCTTGCGACCGGAGGCGAATCGCACGCGGGTGCGGGAGCTGGTGAACGGCGCCGGCGTGACGCCCGGTTCGATGCTGGTGCTGCCCGAGCTGTTCAGTACCGGGACGTTGCCGCAGGATTTCGACCGTCCGGGTGCGGCGGCGATCGCACGCGGGGATCGTGCGTTTCTGGCGGCGCTGGCGCGCGAAACGGCCTCGCACGTGGTGGCGGGCGTCCTCGGCGAAGAGCCGGTGCGGCACGCCGCCGACCGCTTGCGCAACTTGTGCGTGGTGATCGACCCCGAAGGCCGCGAGGTCTCATCGTACCAGAAGATTCATCCGTTCTCGCTGGGCGGAGAAGACAGGATTTTTGCGGGGGGGACGACGGTGGTGACCACGACGGGGGGTGGTTTCATGCTGCAGACCGCCGTGTGTTACGACCTGCGTTTTCCCGAACTGTTCCGTGCCGGACTTCGCCAGGGCGGGGGACGCGCGGCGGACCTCATCGTGGTGCCGGCCAACTGGCCGGCGAGCCGCCGCGAGCACTGGGACGTGCTGCTGCGTGCCCGGGCCATCGAGAACCAATGCTACGTCGCGGGCGTGAATTGTCTCGGCACGCAGCACGGCACGTCCTACGCGGGCGGTAGCGCCCTCGTATCGCCCAAGGGCGACGTGCTCGCGGCGGGAGGTGAAGCGGAGGGAGTGTTCAGCGCCGCAATCTCCGCCGACCACGTCCGCGCCTGGCGGCGCGTCTTTCCCGCGCTCCGCGACCGCAAGGACGAGGGGTTTTGGGGGGAAGTGGGGCGGTAGAACAATAGAACAATGCAACAGTACCACAGTACAACAGTACCACAGTAGAACAAATCGGCTGCGGAATAAGGTTTTTCGTTTATGATAAATTATTTTGGATCGCGTTTTATTTTGTTGTTCACAGCTCACAGCTCACAGCTCACAGCTCACAGCTCACAGCTCACAGCTCACAG
>CAZKRC010000199.1:0-2725 GCA_964555105.1 uncultured Bifidobacterium sp.
AACGTTCAGCCCAGAACGGATTGCTCCGCATGTCACCGATAAATCTCGATCCCAAGCAGACCAAAAAGGCTTCCTGGAAAAGTCTTGAGGAACTTTCGGGTTCCCCCGAATTCAAGGACTTCGCGGAGCACGAGTTCCCGGCCGGCGCCGATACCATGGACGCGGACATCTCCCGCCGCCGCTTCCTCCAGGTGATGGGTGCGGGCATGGCCTTCGCCGGCGTCACCGGACTCACCGGCTGCAAGGGCCTGCGCCGCCCCGAACAGCATATTCTTCCCTATAACGAGATGCCCGAGAATCTCGTGCCGGGCGTACCGCAGTTTTACGCCACGACGCACGTTCTGGCCGGTGAAGCGGTGGGCCTGATCGTCGAATCGCACGAAGGTCGCCCGACCAAGATCGAAGGCAACCCGGCCCACCCGGCCAGCCGCGGCGGTACCTCGAAGCAGCATCAGGCTGCGATCCTCGACCTGTACAACCCCGAGCGTCTCAAGGCTCCCGCGAAGAACGGTGACGAGACGTCCTGGGCCCACTTCTGGAACGAAGCCGATTCCGTGTTCTCCGCCCTGCGTGAAAACGGCGGCGAAGGCCTGCGCTTTCTCTCCGGCGCGTCGGCCTCCCCCTCGTTCCGGGCCGTACGCGATCACGCCATGAAGGTGTTCCCCAAGGCCCGCTGGATCACGTATGAAGCCCTGCCGCGCGACAACGCCATGGCAGGCCTGTACGCGCTGACCGGCAAGGCGGCGGAACCCCTGTACCGTTTCGACCTCGCGAAGCGCATCGTATCGATCGACAGCGACTTCCTCGAAACCGACCCCGGCCACCTGGCGCATGCGCGCGACTTCGCCGTCGGCCGCGACCCTGACAAGGGCACCGCTTCGATGAGCCGCCTGTACGTGATCGAGTCCGGCTTCTCCGTGACGGGCGGCGCGGCCGATCACCGCCTCCGCGTCAAGCCCAGCGCCGTACCCCACGCGCTGTTGTCGCTCGCCCGCGAACTGCAGGCGCAAGGCCTGAACGTGCCGAACCTCGGCGTGAATCTGAACACCATCCCTCGCAACGCGGAAGGGATTTCCTCCACCTGGATCCAGGCTCTGGCCACCGACCTGATGGCCTTCCGCGGCGCCTCCGTGGTGACCGTGGGCCCATATCAGCCTGCGGGCGTGCACGCCATCGCCCAGGCGCTCAACCAGGCGCTCGGCAACGTGGGCAAGACGGTCGAGTGGAAGGTATCCCCGCTGCATGCCCTGAACGCGGAAAATCCCGCCGGCGCCCCGGAGAACGGTCTCGCCCGCCTGACGGAGCTCGCGGCCGACCTCGACGCCGGTCGCGTGAGCGCCCTGGTGGTCCTGGATGCCAACCCGGTTTACGCCGCGCCCGCGGATCTTGAACTCGGTGCCCGGATTTCCAAGGCCGACTTCAGCGTCACGCTGACGGCCGAAGCCAATGAAACCTCCGCGCTCTCCACCTGGCAGTTGCCCCTCAGCCACTTCCTGGAGACCTGGAGCGACGGCGTGGCCCTCGACGGCACGACCTCCCTCGCCCAGCCGCTGATTGCCCCCCTGTACGACACCCACGACGCGGCCGAAGTCCTTGCCCGCCTGTCCGGTCATGCGCAGGCGACCAGCTACGACATCGTGCGCGCCTACTGGGTCTCGCGCTCGGGCCTCGGTTTCGAAACCGCCTGGCGCCGCTGGCTGCACGACGGCATCGTCAGCCAGGGCGGCGCCGCGACCGCATCCTACGCGGGAACGGCCCCCGTGGGCACCTTGGTGCGGGCGATACCGGCCGCGGCCCAAGGCCTTGAACTGATGTTCCGCGGCGACTCGCGCCTCCTCGACGGACGCTTCGCCAACAACGCCTGGCTTCAGGAGGTTCCCGACCCGATCACCAAGCTCACGTGGGACAACGCCCTGCTTGTGGGCCCGGCCCTCGGGGAGCAACTCGGCCTCACCGCCAACCTGCTGAACGCGGAGAAGACCGGCACCACGATGGCCGACTACCGCAAACGTCCGATGGTGCGCGTCACGGTGGGTGACAAGACGCTCGAGGTCGCGGCATGGATCCTGCCCGGCATGGCCGACGACAGCGCCCTGCTCCACTTCGGCTTCGGGCGCATGCAGGTGGGTACGGTCGGCGAAGAGGCCGGCTTCAACGCCTTCACGCTCACGTCCTCCGCCTCTCCCTATCTCGCGCAGGACGTCCGGATCGAAAAGATCAACCGTCTGTACGCCCTGGCCTGCACGCAGGACCACTGGTCCCTGATGGGCCGTCCCATCGTGCGCACCGGCGACCTTGAGGAATATCTCAGGAACCCCGACGACTTCGCGTCCGAGGACGTCTGGAACAAACACCCTCCCGAGGAAAGCTTGTGGGACGAGTCGGTGCGCGGCACCTACGACTTCACCAAGGGCATGCAGTGGGGCATGGTCATCGACCTGAACAGCTGCACGGGTTGTAACGCCTGCATGATCGCATGCCAGGCTGAAAACAACATCCCCACGGTCGGCAAGGAGCAAGTGCTGCGCGGTCGCGAGATGCACTGGCTGCGTCTCGACCGTTACTTCACCGGCGACGTCGAGGATCCCCAGCTGGAATTCCAGCCGATGACCTGCCAGCAGTGCGAAAACGCCCCTTGTGAGGAAGTCTGCCCCGTGGGTGCCACGGTGCACTCGCACGACGGCCTGAACGACATGGTGTACAACCGCTGCATCGGCACGCGCTA
>CAZKRC010000200.1:0-2671 GCA_964555105.1 uncultured Bifidobacterium sp.
TCCACCCCGGGAATGGTAGAAAAGGGGGGAGAACCGGCAGAATGGCCGGATTATGGGGGGGGAAAGCGTCGGTCCGCCCTGCGCACACCTCCCGCGGGTGAAGGCATTTCGCGATTTACCCGCGAAATGCGGCGGATATTTCGCAGGTAAACCGCGAAATTCGGCATGAACGAGCCCTTTGGCACGTAACGGCTTGTAACCCGGACGGGTTTTCAGGGGTGCCGTTTTATAGGTTGTGCGCATCTTTTTTCCGTGTGGAACTCCATGCCTCATCGTTCTCTTTCCGTCCTGCGTTTTGCAGGCCTGCTCTCTCTTGCATTCGTTTCAACGACCGTTATGGTCGGCTGTGGCGACAAACAGTCCGCGGCGGGGGGAGGCTCCGGCGGCGCGCAAGCGGCGCGTCTCGCGGCCATCGTGCTGACACCCTCCGCGCTCGCCTCGGCGGGCTGGACGGTTCCCGGAAACGTCCTGGCCGAGCAGCAGATCGAAGTACAGGCCGAGATTGCGGGCAAGGTGACGCAGATCGGTTTCCGGGAAGGGGAGCCGGTCAAGGCCGGACAACTGTTGGTCCGCCTCGACGACGCCGAACTGAAAGCGCGCGCCGATCAGGCCAGTGCCCGGTTGCTGCTCGCACGGACGCGTGAAAAGCGCCTGCAGCAGGATTTCAAGGCGCAGGCCGTCAGCCGCAGCGAATACGACCAGGTCCACGCCGAATGGAAATCCGCGGAGGCCGAGGCCGCCCTGGCCAAGGCGCAGTGGGAGAAAACCCATGTGCGCGCGCCGTTCGACGGCGTGGTCGGCTTGCGCGAGGTGGAGCTCGGATCCGTCGTGCAACCCGGAACGCGTCTGACCACGCTGCAGAACCTCGCCTCGCTTCGGGTGGAATTCGCCGTCGCTGAACGTCTCTCGGCACTCGTCCGCCCCGGACTCAAGGTCCGCTTCACCACCACCGGCGCGCTGGACACGATGGAAGCGGTCGTCTATGCCGTCGAATCCCGCGTGGACGCGGACACGCGCCTGCTGCGCGTGCGCGCCCGCACCCGCGGCACCCAAGGCGGGAGCGGCGGCACGGGCCGCGTGCTGCCGGGGTCGTTCGCGCGCGTCGAGTTGCCCTTGAGCCAGGCCCAGGCGCTGCGCGTGCCCACCCAGGCGGTGGTGCAAAGCGCGCAGGGCGCCCAGGTGTGGCGCGTGCGCGGCGGCGTCGCCGAACTGGTGACCTTCGAACCCGGCATGCGCGAAGCCCGCATGGTGGAAGCCATGTCCGGCCTGTCCGAAGGCGACACCATCCTGGTCTCGGGCCTGCTCCAGCTTCGCCCGGGCGCAGCGGTGGCTCCGCAGATCGCGGGCGCCGCGGAATCCGGGGCGACCGCAAATCCGGATACCGCCCCGACCCGCCGGTCGACATCGGGAACGGCCGCCGGCGCTTCCCCCCCATCCCGGTCCGCCTCCCCTTCCGCTTCCGATTCGGGACGTTGACATGAAGTTTGCCCGTTTCAGCATCGATCGTCCCGTCGCGACGATCGTCATCTCCCTGTTCATCACCGTGCTCGGCATCATCGCGTTGCCCCAGTTGGGCGTGCGCGAATTTCCCGCGATCGACCCGCCGCGCATCACGGTGTCCACGAGTTATCCCGGCGCCAGCGCCGACGTGGTGGAATCCCAGATCACCGAACGCATCGAGGAGTCCGTCAACGGCGTGGACGGCATCCGCTCGCTGACCTCGGTGAGCCGCGAGGGCGGGAGCTCCATCACGGTCGAGTTCGGCCTGGCGGCCGATCTGGATGCGGCGGCCAACGACGTGCGTGACCGCGTCTCCCGCGTGGTCCGTCGCCTGCCCACGGACGCGGAACCGCCCACGGTGGCGAAGGCCGACGCCAACTCCTTCCCCGTCGTGATGATGGTGGTGCAGAGCGACAGTCGCGACATTCTGGACGTGACGGAAGCGGGCATCCGCTTGCGCGAACAGCTGCAGACGATCCCCGGCGTGGCGGAAGTCCGCATCTGGGGCGAACGCCGTTACGCCATGCGCCTGCGCTTTGATCCGGAACGTTTGGCGGCGCACGACCTCACGTTGGCGGAAGTGCGCAACGTGCTGCGGTCTGAGAACCTGGAGCTGCCGTCCGGGCGCATCGAAGGCGTGTTCACGGAGTTGACCGTCAAGACCAGCGGCCTTTTGCGCACCGCCGAAGACTTCAACCGCCTGGTCCTGCGCACATCCCTCGGCGGGGGCGTCGTGCGCCTGCAGGACGTGGGTGAAGCCGTCCTTGGCGCCGAAAACGAACGGAGCCGCCTGCACGTGAACGGCCGCATGGCCATCGGCCTCGGCCTGGTGGCGCAGCCCGGCGCGAACACCGTCGCGATCGGCAACGAGTTCTACAAGCGCTACGAGCAGATCCGCGCCGACCTGCCTCCCGATCTGGAGGTGAGCATCGGCTTCGACGGCACGCGCTTCGTGCGCCGCTCGCTCGTGGAGGTGGCGGACCACCTCGCGATCGCCTTCGGCCTGGTGCTTTTGACCCTGTTCTTCTTCCTGCGCGACTTCCGCTCGGCGCTTTTGCCCGCGATCGCGATTCCCGTGTCGCTGGTCGGCTCGCTGTTCCTGGTTTTCCTCGCGGGCTACACCATCAACGTGCTCACGCTGCTGGGGCTGGTGCTCGCCATCGGCCTGGTG
>CAZKRC010000201.1:0-2662 GCA_964555105.1 uncultured Bifidobacterium sp.
CCGGAGACGCACGACGTGGGGGACCACCCTGCGCGCCCCCGGCCCCGCCCCCGCTGCGCCGGGCCGTGCCCGTTTGCGGCCCGGCGCAGCGGGTTCCCCCCCTCAAAAAAAAAATCACCTTCAAGAAGATGCCGGGTGTCACTTTTTTGACGTTTTTATGATCCTTCCGGAAATGACGACCGGTAGTTCCGGGACTCCCGGTCGGGTTCGGATTGCGGCGGAGCTTCAGTTAAGTCATTGCGGGAGCCCAAATTACCGAAGTTCGTGTGGACACAACATATGGTATTCCAGAGAGTACGGGTCACAATATTTTGACATGCGCGTGTCATTTGGGAGAGGACAAACTACCTTGTCCGGAAGAGTTCAAAGCCACTGGACGGTCAGGCATGGATCTTGTCCGTGCCGGCCCGGGCGCTCCGGACTGCCACCCGACTTTCGGGTGAGCGGCTCGTGGAGGCGGTCGCCGGTCGCTGAAGTTTCCGTCGTCGTGGCGGAGTCCCGATGTGTTCCGTACACAGGGAGAGCGTCACGACGGGGACATGAAAGGAGGAACCATGACTTCGAGGAACACGTACGCCACGCGTTCGGGGGATTCGGGAGTTTGGGGAATGACCGGTTTTTGGGGGCTTGCGGTTGCGGTCGCGGGCATCCTGGGATTGTCCGCCTGCACGCGCGACGAGGGATCGGCCGACGCACATGCCTTGCACAAGACCGCGACGATCCACGTCGTCTCAGGGAATGGTCGCCTTGCCGGCGGGGAAGAATACGAGATCGCCGAGTGGCGGAGCGGAATCCTGCCTGAAAGCGGCGAAGGTTACGCCGACTTTCGGGGGCAGGATGGCGGTCCCACGCTTGATTTGCGGCTTCAAGGCCCCGATCGGGTGGGGGAATTCGCCTGCGGCGAGGCGGGGGTGGCGTCCCTTGAGTTGCGCGTTGATGGGGCGAACACCTATCGCGCCAGCGCCGATGCGCCGTGTCGCCTCGTTGTCGAACGTCGGGCGGACGGGGTGATCGAAGGGCGCTATGTGGCGACGCTGCGGCACACCGGGAATCCTTCCGACGAAATGGGGGTGCAGGGTTCCTTCCGCGCCACCAATCCCTCGGCCCCGGGCGGGAGCGCGCGCCGCGAAACCGTGAGCATCGAGGCGGCGAAGGGACCGAAGCTGGGGCTGCGTTAGCGTCCCCTATGGCCGTTCGGGATGAATACGGGACTCTGCCGTACCCTCCCTGATCACGCCATATCATTCCCTTAAGTCATTATTTTTCCGGATGATACGGGGTTTCGGCGGGGAGCTCGGTGCCCTCCGTGTCTGGCCGGATCCGGGGGTGTGGGGAGGGCGCAGGATCGCTATGTCCGCCCTGCGAAGGTCGTCTTTCAAACGCCTTCAAACGCCTTCAAACACCTTCGAACGCTCCCGGTTCCCTCTCCCACTTGACTCACTTGAGCCAGGAACCCAGCATGCCGGCGACCTCTCCCGCCTGTTCCCGGAACAGGCGGGACGCGGGCCCCCAAGGGGCGTCGAGCAGGCCGCCGAGTTCCGCGGTCGCGATCAGGCATACAGGCAACGCGCCCGCGATGAACACCATGGAAAACACGAATCCATACACGCGGAAATCGCTTTGGCCCCAGTGGAATTCGCGGAGAAGCCGCCACGCGAAGCTTCCGAGCAGAAAGGCGACCGCCAAGGTTCCGGTGGTCGCCCAGTCGGCGCGCAGGATCAAGGTGAGGCTCGCGAGCGCGACGGCGAAGAGGGGGAGGCAGTAGGGGGAGAGGGCCGCGAAAGGGTTCGAACGTTTGAGTTCCACCTCGCCGCCGTCGCGCAAAGTGGCGGTGAGCGCCACCGGCGGCGCGAACGTCAGCGTTCCCACGAGGGCATGCGTCAGTTCGTGTTCCAGCGTATCGACGAACTCGAGCGGGTCGCCGCCGGGGAGGCGCGCGAGCATCCAGCGTGCGGCGAAGCCCGCGAAGACCATCCCGATCGCGACCCAGGACGCCGAAAGCGCCGAAAGGTCCCAACCCTCACCCCGCGCGAACGACGCCCCCGTCGCGCGCGCCATCGCCACCATGAACCCCAGCAACAGAAGCGCCATGACCCAGCGGAGGAGCCAGAAGAGGGGGCGAAGCATGGGAGAAGAATAGTTGGTGGCGCGCGGACTGGAGTCCGAAATCCGAAGCATGAAGTCTGAAGTCTGAAGTCTGAAAGGGGGAAGGGGAGATGCGGGCGGAGGTGTTTCGTGCGTCCGCGGTTCCTTCCTGTGGA
This sequence comes from uncultured Bifidobacterium sp., assembly GCA_964555105.1. Taxonomy (GTDB): domain Bacteria; phylum Fibrobacterota; class Fibrobacteria; order UBA11236; family UBA11236; genus UBA11236. The sequence goes on from CAZKRC010000201.1 coordinate 2,262, forward strand.
CATCCCCCCTGCGCCGTTCTTATCTTTGGACGCTTCCACACGTTTTTTCCGCCGGGATTTTCGTCATGCGCGAAGGACCGGGAAAGGTCTATCAACTATGAGCTCGATCAAATCCGTTACCGGCCGCCAAATCATCGACTCCCGGGGTAACCCCACCGTTGAGGTGGACGTCGTCCTCGAAAGCGGCGTCGTGGGTCGTGCGGCCGTTCCTTCCGGCGCCTCCACCGGTGAGCGCGAGGCCGTGGAGCTGCGCGACGGCGACAAGACGAAGTACGTCGGCAAGGGCGTGCTGAAGGCCGTCAAGAGCGTGAAGACCGTGCTGGCCAAGACGCTGCGCGGCAAGGACCCGTTCTGCCAGGCCGAACTCGACAAGCTGATGATCGAAGCCGACGGCACGCCCA
>CAZKRC010000202.1:0-856 GCA_964555105.1 uncultured Bifidobacterium sp.
ACGTGCCGCCGACCGGGATCAGGCCGCCGTGCAGGGCGATGCCGTTCATGATGCCCGCCATGGTCAGCTCGGCCACGCCGGCCTGCAGGAACGAACCGGAGAAATCACCCTTGCGGAAGATCCTCGTCTTCTTGAGGAAGCCCTCGGTGTAGTCGGAATCCGCCAGGTCGGCGGACATCACGACGAGGTTCTCCACCTTGCCGTGCAGGAACTCAAGTACGTTCTTCGAAGCCGCGCGGGTCGCCTCTCCGCCCTTTTGAGGCACGGCGGACCAATCGAGCTGCGGCAGCTTGCCCGACAGCCATACGGCCAGCTTCTTCGCGAGCTCGGGATTCTTGGCGGCCCACTCGGCCTCGAGCTTCTTGCTCTCGGCGGCCTTCGCGGTCTTGGCCGCGATCACCTTGTCCATCGCTTCCTGCACATCGGAGAAAATCCGGAACGGATTTTCCGGCAGGTCGCAGCCGAGGCCCTTCAGCGTGGTGTCGTAGCAGGCTTCCGACTTGGACAGCGGGTTGCCGTGCAGCTTCGGCGAACCTTCGAACTTCGTCCCGTCCTTGCGCAGCGCGCCGCGACCCATGATGGTCCTGCCGACGATGAAGGTCGGCTTGTCGGTGCGGGCCCACGCGCGCTTCAGCGCGGCGCGCATCTGGTCGAAGTCGTGACCGTCGACGGTCTCGACCGCCCAGCCCCACGCTTCATACTTCTTCGCCGTGTCCTCGCTCATCGTATCCGACGTCATGTGCGACAGCTGCACGTCGTTGGAGTCGTAGAACATGATGAGGTTCGACAGCCCGAGGTGGCCCGCGATGCGGCCCACGCCCTGCGACGCCTCTTCCTGAATGCCGCCGTCGGTGAT
>CAZKRC010000202.1:866-2467 GCA_964555105.1 uncultured Bifidobacterium sp.
CTGAGGAGGGGGTCGACGCCTTCGTTTTCGTAGATGCCGCCGTCGGTGATGTAGCACACCGTCTTGTGGTCGGTCCACGAGCCGAAACGGTCCGACAGCACGCGCTCGGCGATCGCCGCACCCGCGCCCATCACGTGACCCTGACCCAACGGGCCGGACGTGTTCTCAAGGCCGCGCAGTACGTCGCGCTCGGGGTGTCCGGGCGTGGGGGAATCCCACTGGCGGAAGCGTGACAGTTCGTCCATCGTGTATTTACCGAACAGCGACAACGTGCCGTACATCATCGAGGACAGGTGGCCGGCGTCCTGGAAGAAACGGTCGCGGTGCGGCCACGCCATGTCGGAGGGATCAAAGTTCAGGAATTCCGCGTAAAGAAGCGCCATGAAGTCGGCACCGCCCATGGCTCCACCGGGGTGACCCGACTTGGCGGTTTCAGGCATGGCGACGGACAGCACGCGGATATTGTCCGCAATGCGCTTCAGAATGGCGTTGTTCAAGGTTTCCAAATTCTTCTCCTTTGCGTATGACTCGTTGAAAGCACTTCGGGGGGGATTTTCGTTTCCCCTTCCCATTCAGGCACTGCGCCCGGGACTTCATCCGGACTTTACGTGCTTGGATTATGAGCGTATTGTATCTGAGCGTCGTAAAAGTAGCAAGTTCGCGTTCCAATTCGGCACGAATACCGGTGGCAAGCCGGCAAAATCGTATTTTGGGAGCGACCGTCCTGCCTTGCCGTGACAAATCACGGGGCTTCCTTTCCCCGTCACGCCTGACCTCCCGGAGACACCGTGAAACCGACCAAATTCCCCCCCGTCAACCTCCTGTTCCTGTTGCTGGTTCTGATGACGGTATTCTGGGGACAGCGCCTCTTCAACACGAACGCGAAAATCGCCACGATCCCCTATAGCCAGTTTCTGGAGCTGGCGGCGGAAAATGGCATCGATTCCGTCACAATTACGGGCGACGCGGTCCGTGGCAAGCTCAAAGAGGCACTTCCCGACGGGAAAACCGAGTTCGTCACCACACGCGTGGACGAAGATCTCGCCCAGCGTCTCGAATCACAGGGCATCGCGTTCCGACGCACCATTGAAAACACCTTGTTCCGCGACATTCTTTCCTGGGTGCTGCCCGTCTTTTTCTTCATCGCCATCTGGCTGTTCATCATGCGGCGCGCCGGCGGCATGGGGGGCGGCATGGGGGGCGGGGGCGGAGGCTTCCTCTCCGTAGGCAAAAGCAAGGCGCGCATCTACGCCGAAACCGACATCACCGTCCGCTTCAAGGACGTGGCCGGTGTGGATGAAGCCAAGGCCGAATTACAGGAGGTGGTGGATTTCCTCAAGAACCCGGCCGCCTACGGAAGGTTGGGGGGGAGGATGCCCAAGGGGGTGTTGTTGATGGGACCTCCGGGCACCGGTAAAACCATGTTGGCCAAGGCTGTGGCCGGAGAGGCGGCCGTGCCGTTCTTCTCCATCTCCGGGTCCGAGTTCGTGGAAATGTTCGTGGGAGTCGGCGCGGCCCGCGTGCGCGACCTGTTCGAGCAGGCGCGCAAGCGCGCGCCGGCCATCATCTTCATCGACGAGCTGGACGCTCTCGGACGCGCC
>CAZKRC010000203.1:0-2459 GCA_964555105.1 uncultured Bifidobacterium sp.
CCGCCACTATAATCACGACGATCTTTGACAAGCAAAGACACCTCGAGAATTGCCCGCCCACCGCGCCGCCATGCAGTGCGGCGCGACGCGAGTCCAGGCGCTGCAGCGAGGGCATCAGTCGGAGGGGTGTGTTACCACGTCATCAACCGTGGCATTGGGGCGATGGGAGGCCTCGTGAAAAGTAGAATGTCCCAATCCTGTTCGGCACTCGGATTGCATTCCTGCGTGGCGGCGTGCTAATTGAGACTCAGTCGCGCCTTGCGCCATTGGCTGCGATCGCGCATCATAGGAATCATGGCACGGAGCAAACGCAAGGAGGTCACGGAAGACCAGCTCGTCGGGTTCAAGTATTTCCGCAAGATTCTGCGGATGCTTGACCGCCTGCACGATACGGCCTGCGCGCGGGACCCGGCCCACAATCGGCAACTGCACTTCGATCAGTACGCCGCGTTGATCCTGCTCTACTTTTTCAATCCCATCCTCACCAGCCTGCGCGGTATCCAGCAGGCCAGCCAACTTCAGAAGGTCCAGCGCAAGCTTGGCGTGCCGCGTGCTTCGCTGGGCAGCCTGTCGGAAGCGGCGCGGGTCTTCGACAGCGATTTGCTCGTGGGCCTGATCGGCGAACTTGCCGACGAATTGCAGCCGATCCGTCACGACCCGCGCATTCAGGATGTGCGCGGCATCCTCACGCTCGTCGACGGCTCAACGCTGAGCGCGTTGCCGCGCCTCACCCAGGCCATGTGGACCGACAGTTCGGGCATCGGTCTGAAGATGCACACGCACTTCGAGCTGCTCAAGAACGTGCCGGTCCGCATGGATGTCACCGACGGCGGCGGCAACGAACGCGAGCAACTGAAGCAGACGCTGCTGCCCGACCGCGTTTACGTGATGGACCGGGGCTACGCCTCGTTTGCCTTGTTCGACGCGATCACGACGGCCAAGTCCTCGTTCGTCTGCCGACTGCGTGACAACAGCGTGTACGAGGTGATCGAAGACCGCCGATTGGCCGATGCGGACCGGGACGCAAACGTGCTCAGTGATCAGATCGTCTCGATGAACGGCGGCAAGACGACGCTGCGCCTGGTGCGGGTCCAATGCACGCCCCACCGCAAGCCATACAAGGTCGGTCGCGGCGGCCCGGAACAGGGCGACGAGTTGTTGATCGCCACCAACATGGTCGAAGCGAATCTATCGGCCGACGTGATCGCGTTGATCTATCAGCAGCGCTGGGGGATCGAGATCTTCTTCCGCTTCTTCAAGCACGTGCTGGGCTGCCGTCACCTGCTTAGTCACAGCGTCAACGGCATCAGGATTCAAACGTACAGCGCCATCATTGCATGCCTGCTGATCGCGCTGTGGACCGGCCGCAAACCGACGCTGCGGACTTACGAGATGATTTGTTTCTACTTCACCGGCCTGGCTGATGAAGATGAACTGACCGCCCACCTCGATCGGCTGCCGCCGATTGTTCAAGCCCGATGACCCCGTGGCTGTCACACCGCGACATGCCGCCCCGGTCGATGCTGCGCCGACCGAATCCGCCGCCAGGCCGCCCAATACGCCCCGTTCACGCCACCCCACGCCCGAGAACGCTTCACCCCTCAAGCCACCAACCGACCTGCGATACAATCCGAGTGCCGAACAGGATTGCCGTCGCCGTCTTTGTCTGCTGGACGTTTCTGATCCTGACGGTGCTGTACCTCGCGATCGGGGCCGACGGTGCCGCGCTGCAGGGTAACCCGCTGGCTGGGGTCGGGCTGGGGTTGATCGGCATCGGAGCGTGCGTTCACGTACGTCGGCAGCAACTGACGGGCCCCACGCCGATGAATACGTCCGGGCGCTCCGGGCAAATTGGGTGAAAATACCCTGTTCCCCTGAAGCAAACCTATCCGATAATACTTGTGTCGCCATCAGTAGCGGCGACGCCGCCCCCGCCGGGCCTCCCCCAGAATCTTTTGCCTCGGATGGTTGTTTTTTGGACCCCCCCCCCGACCCAGCCATCCGAGGCTTTTTCATGCGCGGGCGAGCTGAGCGATCAGCCTGCCGTCTGCGGATTGGCGTGCAGTTGAGAGGGGCTACTCAACGTGTCCTTGCCTCGCCCAGGGTTCAGGTGCCACGGCTTGCGGCGCAGTCCAAGCCGTGCGGGACGTCGTCGCCGGTTCGCATGGCTTGGGCTGCGCCGCAAGCCATGGCACCCGATCCTGACAATCCGCAGCTGAAAGCTTATAGCTAACGGCTACTCGCCTCCCTGCCGCAGGCCGCGCACCTTCATGGGCAGGCCGAACAGGTCGATGAAGCCGCGGGCGGCCGTGACGTCGTAGCCTGCCATGGCGAAGCTGGCGAGCTGCGGGTCGTACAGGCTCGTGGGGCTGTCGGCGCTGATGGCCAGCGCCCGGCCCTTGTACAGCTTGACCCTGACCGTGCCGGTCACGACCTGGTTGGCGTGGTCGATGAACGCC
>CAZKRC010000204.1:0-2349 GCA_964555105.1 uncultured Bifidobacterium sp.
GTCCGCCACGATACGTTCCAGAAACCGGTGGGCGCTGTCCGGCTTCGTCAGGCGGAACTGGAACAGTTCCGCGATCATGAACGGCGCGTACTGGACGCTGGGAGGACGGGGGATCACGATTTTAGGCTTCGCGGTATCCTTGGCATCGCCGCGGCCGCGCTGCGCGGCCTGCACCTGGTCCAGTGAATCCTGCAGCGCGCGCGCTTCGCGGATGTCCGGGGGCACGTTGGGGTAACGCTCCGCGAGTTCGGCGATGCGCGCGCGCGCCAGGCTGTCGACCTGTTCACGGGTGAGTTCCGGGACAACGTCCGGGGTGGCCCCGAGGGCGAGGGAGTCCTCTCCGGCGCGCGCGCTGTCGGACCCGTTGCCCATGCCCGGGGTCTGGCGGGCGCTCCCGGCAGTCAGGGCGGCAAGAGCCGCCTCGCGGCGGTCGGCCGTGGCGGCGGAGTCCATCAGACGGAGTTCCGCGAGGCGCTTCAAGGCGCTGCTGTAGTCCGCGGCCCGCATGCCGTATTCGAAGCTGCGGCCCGCGACGGCGGCGGAGTCGAAGTAGACCCGCGCCGAATCCTCGTGGTTCGCCACGTCGAGGAAGTGTTCCCCGATCCGGTACCACGACTCCGCCGCCGAGGCTTCACGCGGCGCGAAACGGATCGACTCCCGGTACAGACGGCGCGCCGTCGGCCAGTCGCCCTGCAGGTGGACGCCCCGGGCCTCCAACAACTTGAGCTCTCCGCGGAACGGCCGGTACGGCCGTTGACCCAACATGTCGCGCACCTCGGTCAGTCCTTCGCCATGGCGGCCTTGTTCATAGAACGACAGGACGCCGATGCGGCGGTTGCGGAACTGGATGCGCATCGGCGGGACGCCTTCATTGGCGGCGAGTGCGTAGATGCGGGCCTTCTCCCACTCCTTCAGATCCCACGCCAGTTGCGCGGCGCGCCAGCGCACTTCGTTGCGCGCTTCCGGCGTCGTGAACGCGCCTTCCTGCAGCAATTGCTCGTACACCGCCAGACCGGCGGCCGCATCGGCGCGCGCATCTCCCGTTCCCTCCGCCGTGCGTTCGGCGATCATCATCTGCGCCGACAACAGCAGGGCCTCGCGCCGCGCCGCGCCCTCAAGGTCGCCATCGGCCATCGCCTCGTCGAGGGCTTCGCGCGCGGCCAGGCTTCTCCCATCGTTGAAGTTGGCTTGCGCCAGGCGTACGCGCGCCATCGGCACCTGCTCGTGCTCCGGGAAGTAGCGGATGAACTCGTCGTACTTCACCGCCGCCGAACCATAGTCTTCCATCAGGTACTGGCACTCGGCGATGCGGAACACCGCGCGCGGGGCGTATTCCGGATGGTTGGGCCACAGTTCCAGCACCTTGGAGCTTTTACGCACCGCGCGCTGCAACTGCAGGCGTTCCTCCGACGTCACCTGCACGGTGTCTTCGGGATTCTGGCGCAAGCGTTCCGCCCGCATCGACAACGCCTTGTCATGGGCCTTCTCGGCGTTGAAGGTCGTGTTGAAGTACACCCCCGAGCAACCCGCGAGGGCGAGGGTCGCGAGAGTCGAAAAAAGGGCGGCGCGAAACAAGGAGGGCATAAGGGGTGAATATGGTACGAAAAAACCGGATTGAAAGGGCGGCGGGGGATTTTTTTCGTTGTTTCAGATGTTTTTTGGTGTTTCAAACGTAAGCGGGCTCCGGCCGGTACAACTCCGAACACCACAACATCCGCGCAATACGTCCCTGATTTATCAAAATCCCGCAACTCCTTCGAGAATGGAGTCTTAGATTAAGCATTCCCGTTTTCAAAGGAGAGAATATGACCGCATTACGTCGCAGAATCGGAGGCCTCCTGCTGGCCTGCGCGCTGCCGGCCGCAGCCGACTACACCGCCTGGAGCGAGCACCGCCCCATCGTGCTGAACACATCCTCCACGGGTGCGAACGTGACGGCGGACGTGCACGACTTCCCCGTGTTGATCCGCTTGGGCAAGAGCGAAGCGGCCATCCTCGCCGCCGCCAACGGCGGCAACAGCATCCGCTTTTCCAGGACCGAGAATGCCACCCCCCTGCCGTATGAAATCGAGTCGTGGTCCGCCTCCGCAGCGGCCATCTGGGTGAAGGTGGACACCATCAAGGGCAACAACGCCACGCAAAGCATCCACATGCACTGGGGCAATGCGGCCGCGACGAGCGAATCCAACGGCGCGGCGGTGTTCGATACGGCCGCCGGCTTCAGCGGCGTGTGGCACCTCGGGGACAGCACCGGCGGCGTCTCCGGCGATGCGACGGTGCATGAGACCGGAGCCATGTGGCATAACGGCCCCGCCCTGGCCCCCGGCCTGATCGGCCACGCCGTCGACC
>CAZKRC010000205.1:0-2278 GCA_964555105.1 uncultured Bifidobacterium sp.
GCAGGTGATCGTGGAAGCCAGCGAAGCCGGCGACCGCAAGACCCTGAAGGTCGACGCGTACATCCCGCTGGCCATGGCGGTGATCTACCTCATCCTGATGCTGTACTACCGCTCGAAGGGTGGCTACCGTCCGGTGGCGCTCAACGAGGCCGGAACGAACTGATCGACGCGATCGGATGATTACAGGCGCCGTCCGGGTTTTCCCGGGCGGCGCTTTCATTTCGGGGCCGTGGCCTCGTACTGACACCTCTCCGGGCAGAGGTTATCTTGCAACTTCACGAAAAAAACGGCGAAAAACGACATGGAATGGTTTCGCAAGGCAAAATCCGGTATCGGTACCCTGATCAAGAAGGATACCCCGGCCGACTTGTGGGTAAAATGCGACGGCTGTAAAGAAGTTCTGTATCGCAAGGAGCTGGCGCGCGACTTTCATGTGTGCGAACACTGCGGTCACCACTTCCGTATCGGTGCGAACGAATACGTCCGGATCCTGATCGACGACGGATCGTGGGTTCCCATGGACACCACGTTGCGTTCCACGGATCCTCTCAAGTTCGCCGCCAAAAAGAAATACAAGGACAGCCTCGCGGAAGCCGAAAAGAAAACCGGCGCCAGCTCTGGTGTCCTCTCGGGTACCGGCCTGCTTTCCGGCATTCCCGTGGCCCTCGGCGTCATGGACTTCCGCTACATCGGCGGTTCCATGGGATCGGTGGAAGGGGAAAAGATCGCGCGCGTGTTCCGTCGCGCGCTCAAGGACAAAACCCCCGCGCTCATCGTCACCGCTTCCGGTGGCGCCCGCATGCAGGAAGGCGTGTTGTCGCTGATGCAGATGGCGAGCACCTCCGTCGAGATCGCGCGCATGCGTGAGGCGGGCCTGCCCTATCTGTCGATCCTCACGAACCCCACCATGGGCGGCGTGACGGCAAGCTTCGCCATGCTGGGAGACTTCCACATCGCGGAACCCGGTTCACTGATCGGCTTCGCCGGCGAGCGCGTGATCCGCGAGACCATCCGCCAGCAGCTGCCGCCGGGTTTCCAGCGCGCGGAGTTCCTGCTTGAAAAGGGGTTCGTCGACCTGATCGCCCCTCGTCCCGAGCTCAAGGCGACCATCGCCACCGTACTCGGACACGTGTACGCGAAATAAAATCGGAAATCAAAAATCAGAATTCGGAAAGAAAAACAGGTTGGCCTGACTTCCGTGATCCGGTATTGATTCTGGTTTTGGATAAAGCGTGGGTGTGGTATTGCGAGAGAGTCGGGCCAACGAAAGAGCGGATGATGAACCAGGTTTTTTCCGTGTTCCCGTTTCTGATTTCTGACTTCTGATTTCTGATTTTCTCCCCCATGCGTTTCCCCACGTATTCCTCCGCCTTGTCGTGGTTGTATGCCCGCAATCAGTTCTCCATCAAGATGGGGCTGGAACGAACGCGGGAATTGTTGGAGGTGGTGGGGAACCCGCAAAGCGGGGGCGTGTATTTGCACGTGGCGGGAACCAACGGGAAGGGCAGCGTCTGCCTCGCCCTGTCGGGAATGCTGGGGGCGTTGGGTGTCCGGCGCGTGGGATTGTACACGTCGCCGCATCTGGTCAGCTTCCGGGAGCGCATCCGCGTCGACGGGGAAACGGTGCCGGCGACCTTCGTCACTGCATGGTTGAACACCCACATTCAGGCGCTCGAGGCGCTGAACCCCACCTACTTCGAAATCGTGACGGCGCTGGCCTTCGCCTGGTTTCGCGAATGTGGCTGCGAGGCCGTGGTGCTGGAAACCGGTTTGGGCGGGCGTCTCGACGCCACCAACGTGATCGAGGCGCGCGTGGCGGTGATCACCTCGATCTCGCTGGATCATGTCGCCATGCTCGGTGATACGCTCGAGGCCGTCCAGCGGGAGAAGCTCGGCATCGTCAAGCCGGGCGTTCCCCTGGTGGTGGACGAAGCCCGCCCGGCTTTGGCGCGCGCGGCGGAAGTCGCCGCGCGCGCCGCGGGAGCGACGTGCCTCAACCTCGCGGGCCGCCTCGTCGCTCCCGCCGATGATGCCGGGCACACGGTGGGCCCGGACCCGACGCCGCGTGCGCCCCGTGCTTCCACCATGTGGACGCTGCAGGGACGGTACCGCGCGTACGCCCTGCCGGCCGGTTTGCGCGCGGAAGAGTACCAGATGCGGAACGCCGCGCTCGCGGTGCTCGCGCTGGAGGCCTTTCGCGGCGAGGCGCTGCCGCCGGAGGCGGCGTGGCTGCCCGCCTTGCATGCGGCCCGCATGCCGGGCCGCATGCAGCGCCTCG
>CAZKRC010000206.1:0-2275 GCA_964555105.1 uncultured Bifidobacterium sp.
GGTGAAACGGTTACGCTCGAACCGGGCGGCTACCATCTGATGTTCATGGGGATGCAGGAAGCCCTCGTCGAGGGACACACGGCGACCGTGACGCTCGAATTCGAACGGGCTGGGAGCGTCGAGGTGACCTTCGCCATCGCCCCGATCGGTGCACGCGCAGCGCCGGAAGAGCATGACTGCGCGCATGGTGAAGCTGAGTAAGGGGTTTCTGCTGGATCCACTCCACCCCAATGTCACCCCGGGATTCATTCCCGGGGTCCCGAGCGATGCCTGCCCCAAGCACGGGGCTCCCGATCACGGCACGAAAAATTCGGCGTGCGCCTCGGCGATCTTGGGAAGTGAGTGGAGCACTTCGGAGAGATGGAGGCGCATCGCCGCTTCGGCGGCTTCGCCGGAGCCCGATTCGATGGCATCCACGATGGCGCGGTGCTGGCCGATAATCGTTTCGACCGGGGTCGCGTTGGCCAGCGAGAGGAAGCGCACGCGGTCCATCTGGACTTTCAGGTCCTCGGCAACGCGCCAGGCGTTCTCGCATTCGACGATTCGCGAAATGATCTGGTGAAAGCTGTCGTCCAGCGCGAGGAAATGGGCCTGGTCGGGGTGATCCCCCGCGGCGACCTGCTGATCGAGCAGTTCGCGCAGGATCTTCACGTCCTCACGCGAGGCTACGTCTGCCGCGCGGCGGACGACGGCGACCTCGATGGCCTCGCGGATGAAGCGCGCGTTTTCCACCTCCTTGCGGGAAATGAGCAGCACCAGCGTGCCCCGCTGGGGGCGAATCTCGACGAGGCCGAGTTCGGCCAGCTTGATAAAGGCCTCGCGTACGGGCTGGCGCGAGACACCCAGCTGACGGGCGATTTCAGCTTCGGACAGAAGATGGCCTGGCTTGAACCGGGCGCGGACGATGGCCTGCTTGAGCGCGTGGTAGACGCGATAACCGATGGTCGCCTGACGAGAAACGGCACCGTCATCGGCCAGGAGGGCAAGCTCAAATTCCTCAGCAGTTTCAATATCTTCGCTCTGCGTGCCCGCCATGCCAGCCCCTGCTTAAATCTTTTTTCGCGCCGTCCCGCAGCACGCCGTTAAGGACTATGCGACACGGAACAAGTCAAGAGATTGACTTCTACCGTACTACCATACTAGTATTAGGTTGTCACGACCGGCCATCTTGCCGGGGAACGTCAGGGAGGACATTGATGACATTTCACCGTTTCACCGGCCTGCTTCTTGCGGCCACTGCAAGCTTCACCCTCGCCACCGCAGCCAACGCGCAGGAATACACCCTGAGCGTCAACACCGCACTGGCAACCAACGATCCGCTCTATGCGGGCCTTGAATCCTTTGTCGAGAAGGTCGCCGAACGTTCGGACGGCCGCCTTGAAGTGAGGCTTTTTCCCAACTCGCAGCTCGGCCCCGATGAGGACGTGCTCGAGCAGGCCCGCGCGGGCGCTCCTGTCGCAGTCGTCGTCGACGGCGGCCGTCTTGCCGTGTTTGTGGACGAGTTCGGCATTCTCGGCGCACCCTATCTCGCGCAGGGTTATGACGGCATCCGCAAGGTCGTGACCTCGGACATCTTCGAGCAGTGGGTCGAGATGCTGCGCGAAGCCTCGGGTCACCAGGTTCTTTCATTCAACTGGTGGCAGGGCGAACGCCATGTGGTCACCAAAAAGGCGATCACTACACCGGACGACCTCGCCGGCCAGCGCCTGCGGACGCCCGGCGCGCCCGTCTGGCTCGAAACCGTTGCCGCAATGGGCGCGGTACCCACCCCGATGCCGTTCGCCGAGGTCTACAGCGCCATCCAGCAGAACGTGATCGATGGCACGGAAGTCCAGCTTCCCGCTCTTGTGGGCGCCAATCTGGAAGAAGTTATCACGCACGTCACCATGACCGGCCACATCAACCTGATTACGGGCCTCGTGACGAGTGCGCCGTGGTTCGACAGCCTGCCGGAAGACCTCCAGACCATCCTCCGCGAAGAATCGCTGGCGGCGGGTGATGTTGCATCCTACGGCACGGCCGATGCCCTGGCTGGTATCGAAGCCGACCTCGTGGCGGCAGGCGTATCGGTCGATTATGTCGACGTGGAGCCATTCGTCGAAGCGACCAAGGGCGTTTACGATGCTCTTGGTTACGGCGCGCTGCACGTTCTCATCGAAGATCTGCTGGCAGAATAATGGCTTCGTAGCCACGCTCGCCAACCTTCCGGGACCGAGCCGTCCCGGAAGGTTCTGCGCAACCATTTGAAAGCTCATTCCAAAATGCTCAAGCGTCT
>CAZKRC010000207.1:0-2270 GCA_964555105.1 uncultured Bifidobacterium sp.
CCCCTACCTCTCCGCCCTCGACAGACTCCCCTCCTGCTCCCTGCCCCTTGCTCCATTTTCCCTGGCTCCCGTTTTCCGTGCTCACCTGCCCTACCGTTGTACTGTTGTACTGCTCTCCTGTTGCGATGCTGTGATGCTCTGATGCCCCTTGTGGCACTGCTGCGCCCCCCATTCTTCCTACCTTCTTTTCGATGTTCACCCTCATTTTTCTGGCAGCCTGTGCGGTTTACGTACTGCTCAACCTGTGGTTGGTGCGCGGCCTGAGGGCCTTGCGCACGCCTCCCGGGGAGGCGTATCCCGCGTGTGACCTCGCCGCAGCCCCCCTGTCCCCGGCGTCCGCTCTGGACGGCGACGCGCGCCCGCTGGTTTCCGTCTTGGTTGCCGCGCGCGACGAGGAGGACAACCTCCCGCGCACGTTGGCGGCCCTGCTGGCGCAGGAGTGGCCCGCGGAGAAAACCCAGATCATCGTGATCAATGATCGCAGTACCGACGGCACGGCCTCCGTGCTTGCCGACTTCGTCACGCGACACCCGGGACGCCTCGACGTTGTCACCGTCACGGACCTCCCCCAGGGCCTGAGCCCCAAAAAACACGCGTTGATGCGCGGGCTCGAAATCGCGCGCGGCGAGTGGGTCGCCGTCACGGATGCGGATTGCATCATGGGCCCGCGCTGGCTCACGCGTCTTGCCGCGGCCTTCGCATCCCCGTCGGCCTCCCCCTCCCCGAAGGATCCCGTTGCGCCCTTCGCTTCTTCCGCGGAGGCGACCTCCTCCGTTGCCGGGGCGGCCGGGGCCGACAAGCCCGTGGGCATGGTGGTCGGCCCCACCGCGTATCAGGCTCCGCGCGGCGATTTCACGCCTTCGCATGGCGCGCGCGCGCTCGAGTTCCTGTCGTATGGCGTGTGCGCGGCGGGTCTGGTGGGACTGGGTTTCCCCGTGATCGCCAATGCCAACAACCTCGCCTACCGCCGCGCGGCCTTCGACGACGCGGGCGGCTTCGCACGCCATCGCGACGTCAGCGGGGACGACGACTTCATCCTGCAGGAGATCCATGCCACCGGCCGCTGGAGCGTCCGCTATTGCACCCACCCGGAATCCCGCGTCTTCACCACGCCTCCGGAAACGTGGGGGCACTTCTGGGAACAGCGGAAACGCTGGGCGGGCAAATGCGTGTACTACCGCGCCCCGCAGCTCCTCTTTCTGCTCTTCATCTTCACGTTCTACGCGAGCATCGCCGTCCTGCTGGTGGCCGGGATCTTCGGACTCGGGGACGGCCAGCTCGGGAAACTGGGACTGCTCGGTCTTGGCCTGAAGGCCGGCGCGGAACTGCTGGTGATGCGCGAAGGCCTCTCGCTGTTCAACCAGTTTTCCCTGATCCGCTACTTTCCGTTCGCGGCGCTCATCCACATTCCGCTCATCCTCGCGGCCACGGTTTGCGGCATCTTCGGGTGGAGCACGTGGAAAGGCCAGAAACTGCGCAGCAAGTCGTAAAGGCGGAGAGTGTGACAGCGCCGTGTGTCGCACCGGGCTGCGCACAGGCACTGCGCACGGGTATCAGGTCAAGCAGTCGTCGGGTCAGTACAGATCAGTACAGATCCTGTTCCGCGGAATCCTCCAGACTTTCCGACCGCGGTGGACGCGTGCCCACATCGTCTTCGAACACTTCGTCCTCGCCTTGTCCGCGGCCCCCGCGTCCGTCATCGGACGGCACGTCCTCCACATTCCTGTTCAGGATGTCGATGCGCCGCATCGCGAGATCGGCCTGCGGCGTGCCGCTGAACCGCTCGCGCACGCGTTCATACTCCGCCTTCACGGTATCCACGCGTGCCTGTCCCGGCGTGCCCACGCGCCCCTGCACGGCGGCCTCCTCCACGAGGAAGGCGATCGCGAGTTGCGCGCGCGCGGCCGCCGGGGAAGCGGGATAGCGCGCGACGACGGCTTCGTACGCCGGTTTGACCCGGGCGTTGAAGTCCTCCCCGGCGAACCGGCGGCGTTCGGCCTCCACCAGCAGGATGCGCGCGCTGTCATGCGGGGTTTTCACCGTGGGTGGCAGGCCCAGGTTCCGCTCCGCCGCCTTGGCCCACTCGGTGGCCGGGTAGCGCGCGATCACGGCGCGGTAAAGTTCCGCCCCGCGCGCCGGGTCGGGCGCGCGCAGCACCGTCCCGTCGGGGGCGGTCACGCCGTCGGCTTCCAGGGCGGCCAGCGCGTACAACGCGCGGCGGGTGTAGAGGCTGTCTTCCCCGTCCCGGGTGGTGTCCGCCACGATACGTT
>CAZKRC010000208.1:0-2232 GCA_964555105.1 uncultured Bifidobacterium sp.
CGATGGCGTGTCCTTCCAGGTGATCCCCGAACCGTCGGCGTTCAGCCTCCTCGCGCTGGGCGGAATGGTCCTGCTGCGCCGTCGCCGGGGCTGATCAGCCTCGGCAGGCGCGGGGTTAACTTTGGATGCACGACCGACGCAACGGCGCGGTACTTCCACCCCGCAAGACCTGGGCGCGATGCCAGGTGATGAGCTTCATCGCACAGGAATGCTTCTGAAATGACCACACAAGACAACGGCCTGCCCCATGAACATCTGGAAGTCGATGTCTGTGTTGTCGGCGGCGGCATGGCGGGACTGTGTGCCGCCATCGCTGCGGCCCGGCACGGGGCAAAGACCGCGCTGATTCATGATCGGCCGGTGCTGGGAGGCAACGCCAGCAGTGAGATCCGGATGTGGATCTGCGGTGCCCGCGGTGATCACAACAAGGAAACGGGCCTGCTCGAGGAAATACAGCTTGAAAACGCCTACCGCAACCCCGCGGGTCACTACAACATCTGGGACAGCGTCCTTTACGAAAAAGCCTTTTTTCAGCCCAACCTGACGACACTGCTGAATACCTCCTGCTTCAACGCCCGCGTCACCAGGAAGGGTGAAGACGTCACCATCGAATCCCTCGACGCCTGGCAGCTCACCAGCCAGACGCGCTTCACGATTCACGCGAGACAGTTCATCGACTGCTCGGGAGACAGCATCCTCGCGCCGCTGTCGGGCGCTCAGACCCGCACCGGCCGCGAAGCCCGCCACGAGTTTGATGAGGACATCGAACCCTCCGTCGCCGACACCAGGACGATGGGCAGTTCGATGCTGATCCAGATTCGACGGACCGACGAACCGCAGCCATTCATTGCGCCAAAGTGGGCCTACAAGTTCGAGAGCCCCGACGACCTGCCGCACCGAATCAACGGCGTCAGCGGATCGAACTGGTGGTGGATCGAAGTCGGCGGACTCGACGATACCATCCGCGATGCCGAACCCATCCGTGATGAACTGATGAAGATCACCTGGGGCGTGTGGGATTACGTCAAAAACCGCGCGCCCGAGCGCGACAAGGCGGAAAACTGGGGCCTGGAGTGGGTCGGTGCCCTTCCGGGCAAGCGCGAGAGCCGCCGGTACATCGGCGATCACATCCTCACGCAGAACGACATCCGCGATGGCGGCCGCTTCACCGACATCATCGCCTATGGCGGGTGGTCGATGGACGATCACCATCCCGCTGGCATTCTCTATCCCGGTGAGCCGACCGTGTTTCACCCGGCCCCCTCGCCTTACGGCATCCCGTATCGCAGCCTCTACTCGCGCAATGTGACCAATCTGCTGTACGCGGGTCGGAACGTCAGCGTCACCCACGCGGCCCTGTCATCAACGCGCGTCATGGGGACATGCGCCCTGCTCGGTCAAGCAGCCGGGACCGCCGCCGCGCTGTGCCACAAGCACCAGTGCAATCCCCGCGACATCCACAGCGCTCACCTCCCCGAGTTGCAGCAGGCGTTGATGCACGACGACGCCTGGCTGCCCGGTACGGCCAGGCCGATCAGCGATCTTGCCCAGCGAGCGGATCTGAAGGCGGACGGACAAGGTGCGCATCTTCTGCACGATGGCCTGGACCGGGACCGCAAAAACCAGGCTCACGCATGGGAAGGGTCGATCGGCGGCATCCTTGAGTACTGCTGGCCGCAGCCCGTGGCGTTGGGCGGGGTACGGTTCGTCTTCGACAGCAATCTGCAAAATCACAAGCGGATGCCATGCAGCTATCCGCAGCGCGGCAGTCGCACTGCCGTGCCCGGCTCGCTGGTACGCCAGTATCGACTTGAAGCGCTCAATGACAACGGGCAGTGGGCGACGATCCATCAAGAGTCGAACAACTACAACCGGTTGGTTCGTCTTCCGCTGAACGTGCGAACCCGGGCGCTGCGTTTCGTGGCGCAGCAGACGTGGGGTGACGAGACGGTGCGGGTGTTCGCGTTTGAGCCGGTCGAGCACTGCGACGCCGTGCCGCCTGCCGTGCCCGCCGGGCCGCGCTTTGCCGACGTGGTCGCCAACGTGCCGCCTGAAGATCTCGCGCCGCCGGAGTCGGGGCTCGAAGCGTCGATCCCGGCCCGCGGCCCGTCCGCCTGAGCATCACCAGGGCCGGGGGGCAAGCGCGGACAACCCAAGGCGGAATTGGCGGCGCACGCTTCGGCGACTTCCCCATGGCTCCCGCCGTTTGGATGGGTCTCACCCGGACTGATC
>CAZKRC010000209.1:0-2217 GCA_964555105.1 uncultured Bifidobacterium sp.
CCTCGAACCCGATGGCTCGCTGCACGCGATCGAGCCGCTGCTGGATGCGTCCTCGGGCAAGCCGCGCCCGGTCAAGCTCGTCGTGCCCGGCCAGAGCAAATCTCCCGGTCAAGGGATTAATCCGTGCTTCCTGTGGGACAACCCGACGTATCTGTTGGGCTATCTATCCTCCGATCAGATTGAAAAGCAGGGGCGTGACCTCGCTTGGGCTAGCATTCGGTTCGAGGGTTTCCGCGAGCGGCACCTGCAACTGCGAAGCGAGTTAGAAGAAGATGGGGGTTTCGCCAGCGTGTGCCGGTTTCTCGCCCAATGGAAGCCTGACTATCTCGCCGAGCGATCCGACATCGAACCTCTTAACCGGCCCGGCTTCGGCGTCTTCCGTCTGCGGGGTGACTCGCAGTTTGTACATGAACGTCCCGCGATTCGCAGCTACTGGGAAAGCCGACTTCAATCTACACCCAGCGATGAGCAGAACGACCCGACATTGTCTGCCGCCAGAGGCTTATGCTTGGTGACAGGCCGTATCGCACCGCTCGCCCGTCTCGAAGAACCCAAGATCAAGGGCGTCAAAGATTCCCAGGCGGGGGGTGCCGCTCTGGTCTCGTTCAACCTCGACGCGTTCAACTCCCACGGCCGGGAGCAGGGCTACAACGCCCCCATCAGCCAGCAGGTGTCTTTCCGCTACGCCACCGCCCTCAACGCCCTGCTCGCCAACCGACAGCACCGCGTCCAGCTTGGTGACACCACCGTCGTCTTCTGGACCGAGCCGACCCCGGCCCCGGAAGGCGAGACAGCTTCGGCAGGGGCATCTCCACAAGCCCACGCCGACTCAGCTTGGGCCGGCGTGGACCCCGCCGACGCCCTGGCCGAGGTCTTCGGCCAGTACAAGGAGAAGGACCAGGCGAAGGACGACCAGACCCTCGCCGCTCCCGCCGACGAGGCCATCACCCACAGCGCCCTGTCCGACTTCCTCGCCCGCTACCGCCAGGCCAAGTCTGCCCCCGGGGGCAAGGCCTTGGATGACGCGGCACGCCACACCCCGTTCTGCGTCCTGGGCCTCTCCCCCAACGCCGCCCGCCTCAGCGTCCGCTTCTGGCTCAGGAGCACCGTTAAGGAGATGGCCGAGCGGCTGGATAAGCATGTTTCATCGCTGGAGATGTGTGGGGCGCGGGATGGCAACGCGAGCCCTCACATCCGGCAGCTCCTCCGTGAAACCGTCCGGGATCCCAAGGATATTCCTCCTCAACTTGCGGGTGACCTTGCCCGGTCTGTGCTGCTCGATACCCCTTACCCCCAGTCATTCGCCGTGGCACTGCTGCGTCGCATAGTGGCAGACTCGACCATCAACCATCTTCGCGCTGCGGGCCTGAAGGCATGGCTCGTCCGCAATCACCAGGAGAAACTTCCGATGTCGCTTGATACGGCTCGTCAAGATACGCCCTACCGTCTCGGACGGCTCTTCGCCACCTACGAACGTGTCCAGCATGACGCATCCGGGGGCAGCCTCAATCGCACCATCCGGGACAGCTACCTCGCTTCGGCGTCGGCGTCCCCCGCCAGCGTTTTCCCCCGGCTCTACCGCTTGAACCAGCACCACTTCAACAAACTCCGACGTGAGAAAAAGGGGCTGGCTGTGGTTCGCGAGAAACTCATCGGCGAAATCTGCGAAGCCCTTACTGACTTCCCCCGCCGGCTCTCCCTGCAGCAACAAGGCGCGTTCGCTATCGGCTATTACCACCAGACCCAGGACTTCTTCGCCAAGAAGGCCTCCGACACCACCACCGCTTCCGAGGAGAACTGACCCATGCCCGAACCCATCGCCCACCGCTACGACTTTGTCTACTTCTTCGACGTCACCGACGGCAACCCCAACGGCGACCCCGACGCGGGCAACCTGCCCCGGATGGACCCCGAGACCGGCCAGGGCCTCGTGACCGATGTCTGCCTCAAGCGCAAGATCCGCAACTACGTCGGCCTGGTCCATGAAGAGCGGCCGCCTTACGAGATCTATGTGAAGGAGAAAGCGGTGCTGAACCTCCAGCACCAGCGGGCCTATGACCAGGCAGGCATCGACCCCAAGAAGCGAAAGACCAAGGGGAAGGACAAGCTGGAGGAAGACCAGGCCATCACGAGGTGGATGTGTGGCAACTTCTTCGACATCCGCGCCTTCGGGGCCGTGATGACCACCGAGATCAACGCAGGCCAGGTCCGCGGGCC
>CAZKRC010000210.1:0-2206 GCA_964555105.1 uncultured Bifidobacterium sp.
TTCCACGACCGCAACAACCGCGACCTGGAACGCATCATGCAGGACCTGGCGGAGAACACGCTGGCCCACAACGCCGGCCTGGAATTGTTGAAGAACGAATTTTCGCTGTTGAAAATGGCGATCAGCGAGAGGGTTTAGGGATTAGGGGCCAGGGAACAGGGATTAGGGAACAGGGAACAGGAAAGAGAAAACGCATCATCCCTCAACCCAACCCCCAACCCCCGCCCCCGGCCCTAAACCTTAGATCCCTAATCCCTGTTCCCTGATTCCCACTCCCGGACCCCCGCATGTTTGGAGCCCTCGACACCTCGACGTCCGCCCTCGTGGCCAACCGTGTCCGCATGGAGACGGTGGCGGCGAACATCGCCAACGCCAACAGCATCACCGATGAACACGGCAACAACGTGCCGTTCCGCCGCCGCATCGCGCTGTTGGCTCCCGGCGACCCGGCCGCGGGCAAGGACAAGGGCGTCCACGTGCAGGAGATCCTGCTGGACCGCGCCCCGTTCCAGATGAAGCACGAGCCCAACAACCCGCTGGCGGACGCCGACGGGTACGTGAAGTATCCCAACATCGACCCGATCTATGAACAGGTCAACGCGCTGGAGATTTCGCGGGCTTACGAAGCCAACATCCAGGCGGCCGAGGCGACGAAGCTGATGCTGCAGGCGTCGCTGCGGCTGATCGCGTGATCGGATGGACCGATGTTTTCCCCCCACTCCGACGCGGTGCGTCGCAGCGAGATAAGCCATGAGTGACCCGCTGGGTCTGATTAATGCGAATCACGGTCCTTCGGGCGTCAGCCCGTTTCAGCCGGGAAAACCGCTTGGCGCGAAGCCGGCGGCGGAAGGCCCGGGCTTCAAGGATGTGCTGATGAAGAACCTGGAGCACGTCAACCGCTTGCAGCAGGACGCGGAGTTTGCCATCGAGGACCTGGCGACGGGTCGGCGTGACGACGTGGACGGCGTGATGATCGCCAAGCAGAAGGCCGACGTCGCCTTCCAGATGATGCTTCAGGTGAGGAACAAGCTGATGGACGCGTATGAAGAGGTCAAGCAGATCCGGGTTTGAGCAAGTGAACAGTGACTGGTGAACAGTGACGAGTGTATTTGCAGGTTAGCAGTGAACAGGGCGGAGCCCACTTGTCACTGTTTACTGGTAACTCATCACTGAGCAAAGGCAGGAGGCCGACGCGGTGGATTTTGTAAAAAGATACTGGACGACGATCCGTGCGCAGATGGAGGGTCTGCCCGCGGCGACGAAGCTGCTGATCGGCTCGCTGGTCGTGATCATGCTGCTGGTCGGGTTCATCGCCGTGCTGTACGCGGGCAAGTCCGAGACCGTGCCGATCAGCCAGTTCGCCGCCAGCCGCAGCGAGGAAGTGGTGGCCCGCCTCGACGCCGCGGGGATCAAAGCGCAGATGCGCAACGGGCAGGTCTACGTCCCGGTGAATCAGCGGATCGACGCGATCGCGCTGCTGGCGCGGGAAGACCTGCTCAGCGAGAACGCGTCGATGGCCTTCGCCGACCTGGCGGGCAACCCCTGGGAAACCGACGCGCAGGGGCGGCGGAAGTATCTGCTGGCCATGCAGAATTACCTCAACGCGGTGGCCCGCAAGTTCAAGGGCGTCCGCTCGGCGGAGGTGGTGATCTCGCTGCCCGAGCGCGTGGGCTTCGGCCGCAGCAGCGTCCGCCCCTCCGCCTCGGTGACCGTCACGATGAACGGCAGCGAGGCGGTGGACAACAACCTGGTCGCGGCGCTGGCGGGCCTGGTGAGCGGGGCGGTGGCGGAGCTCGCGCCGGCGGACGTGGTGGTGATCGACGCCAACCGCGGCCGGCAGCACACCGTGGCCGATCCGCGGGACGTGGTGCCGACGGAGGTGGTCGAACTGATCCGCAGCCAGGAGGAATACCACCGCGGCAAGATCGAGGACACGCTGCGCACCATCCACGGCGTGATCGTGGCGGTGAAGGTGAGCACCAACCCGGTGCGTCGGGAGGTGCGTGAGGAGCGGCAGTACGAGGAGGCCGAGCCGCTGCGATCCGAGGAAGACACGGAGATGGTCAGCCGGGACTACGCCCGCGCCGCCGAGGCGGGGGCGCGGCCGAACACGACGCTGACCATCGACACCGGCGACGGGCTGACGCGGGAGACGACCGAGACGCTGTCGCGGCGCGAGTTCGGCGAGAAGCTGCTGACCAGCACC
>CAZKRC010000211.1:0-2026 GCA_964555105.1 uncultured Bifidobacterium sp.
CTGTGGATCCTCGGCTCCAGCCTGTTCGGGGCGGGACTTGCGGCGGAGCTCGGCCTTCCGTACGCCTTCGCGTCGCACTTCGCGCCGCAGGCGCTGCTCGCCGCGCTGGACACCTATCGGGAACGCTACCGGCCTTCGGACCAGCATCCGCGCCCGCACGCCATGGCGGGCGTGAACGTGGTGGTGGCCGATACCGATGCCGAAGCGCGCCGCCTGTTTACTTCGACACAGCAGCAGTTCACCAACCTGTTCCGCGGCGTGCGGCAGAAGATGCAGCCGCCCCTCGACGACATCGACGTGTACTGGCGCCCCGAAGAAAAGGCGCGCACCGAAGGCATGCTGCGCTACTCCTTCGTCGGCGCACCCGACACGGTGCGGGACGGCCTGACGGAGTTCATCGCGCGCACGGAGGTCGACGAAGTGATCGTCACCACCGGCGTTTACGCGCATGCCGCGCGCCTGAGGTCATACGAGCTGCTGGCCACCCTGTTCGCATAACCCCGGGGGTGGCCTCAACAAGGCACCATGCGGGGGGACCAGACCTCCCCCAGGCCTTCCCTACCGTGAACGACATCCCTGTCGGCCCCACACCCCACCCCCCACATCCAGATCCCGTGTTTTCCCCATCTCTTGTTTTTTCCCGATCCTGATTCATCCCGTGATCCCGATTCCCCCTGATGATTCAGCCTTCGGCCTCATTCAGGGGCACGCCGCTGGGCGGCCTCATACCCCCGCACCACATTCCAGATTCTTCACTCTTAATTCTTAACTTCCGTTCATGACCTCCACCGAACTCCTCGGCAACGCCGCCGCCATACTCACCAGTGTGTCGTTCGTGCCGCAAGTGCTCAAGATCCTCAAGACGCGCAACACGTCCGGCATTTCGCTCATCATGTATGCGCTGTTCGTCTCCGGCGTGGCCTGCTGGCTGTGGTGGGGTTTGCTTACGGACGCGCGTCCCGTCATCATCGCCAACGGCGTCACCCTCGTGCTGGCCGCGTCGGTGCTGCTGCTCAAGGTGCGCGCCGTGCTGCTGGGACGCGAGGGATTCTGGGATTAAGGGCGAACAAGGCGAACAGACCGGACGATTAGTCGGACAGATCGGGCCCAGGGCCGGGTCCAGGACACCGTCGTGTTCGGCTCCCCCGATGCCAAATAGGTAAATTCAACCCGTGTCATTCCCCGGCCCCCTGAACCGACCGAAGATCCGCCTCGCGAGTCGTCTTTTCAATCGGCTCCTCGGTCATTATCTGAGCGATCCGCTCGCGCTGCATTATGCGGTGCGCATCTTCATCGGCACGGCGTTTCTTTGGATCCTGTTGCAGCGCGCGGAGTCCACCAACGCGATCTGGGCGATCATCACCATGGTGTTCGTGACCGAACCCCACATGCGCACGGCGCTGGACACCTTTCGCCTGCGCATTTACAACACCGCCGTGGGGTGCGCGATCGCGCTGGCCGCCTTGATCGTCGTGGGGCCGCGTGCCTGGACGGTTCCGATCGGCGTGACGCTCGCCGTGCTGTTCTCGACACGCACCCCGGAGGCGCCCTCCGCCTGGCGGACCACCCCCGTCGCCGCCGGCGTCGTGCTGACGGGCGGCCTGGCGGGCAATTCGTGGGGCGCGGGACTGGAGATCGCCTTGATCCGCGCCGGCGAAGTGCTGCTCGGCGGCCTGACGGCCGTCGCCATCGCGTGGGCCATGTCGCTGGTGTGGATGCCCGCCGATCCGAAGAAAAGCGAAGAAGGCGACGGGACTCCGGTTTAAGGCGGACACGGGGGAAGATGGCCCGTCTTGCGGGCATTCTTGCGCGCATTCTTGCGGGTATTAAAGGCCCCCGTCCCATCATGCGGCCGCCCGCAACTTCCTCCTGACATTCCATCGTGCGCCCGTCCGCAACTTCCTACTTTATGTCCCGTGTTTCCGGAAAGGAAGCGGACCGGATGGCTGCTGGTCTCCGCGCAAGCGGGGGCTGGAGGAAAGTCCGGGCACCACAGGACAGGATGCCGGCTAACGGCCGGACGTCG
>CAZKRC010000212.1:0-1996 GCA_964555105.1 uncultured Bifidobacterium sp.
CGTGCAGAAGAACAAGGACTCGCGCGCCTTCTACAAGTCCTATCAGGACGCGGACATCCTGTTGATCGACGACATCCAGTTCCTCGCGGGCAAGCCCGGGACGCAGGACGAGTTCTTCAACATCTTCAGCGCCCTGCAAAGTTTCAACCGCCAGATCGTGATCACCTCGGACCGGCCGCCGGCGATGATCGACGGCCTGAACTCGCGTCTGATCTCGCGCTTCGACACCGGCCTGCTGGCCGACCTGCAGCCTCCGGGGCTGGAGACCCGTCTCGCCATCCTGCGCAAGAAGGCGGAGTCGGACGCGGAATCGTGCATCGACCAGGGCGTGCTCGACTTCGTGGCCCGGCATGTGACCTCCAACGTGCGCGAACTCGAAGGCACGTTGATCAAGTTGTCGGCGTACGCCTGCTTCTCGGGCGCGCCGCTGACGGTGGACATCGCCCGGCAGATCCTCGGCGATACGGTGCGCAACCGCGGCCGCCGCGTGACGCTGAAGGGCATCATCGAAGCCACGGCGGGAGAGTTCGGGATTCCGGCGGCGCAGTTGACGTCGCAGACGCGGCGCAAGAACGTGGCGGAGCCGCGTCACGCCGCGATGTACCTCGCGCGCCAGCTGACCGACAACTCGCTGCACACCATCGGGTTGTCCTTCGGTCGCGACTACTCGACGGTGATCCACAGCCTCAAGCGCGCGGAGCAGATGATCGAGTCGGACGCACTGTTCGCGACCCGCATCAACGCCCTGCGGACGCGACTCGGCTAGACCTCCCCGCCCGGCGCGGCCCACGTCTCTGCGTCCCCCGGCACCCCTGTCCCTCCCGACGTACGGCATGACCGCCCGGCGCGGCCTCGCCGCGCCGTTCCCCCACCCTTCCTCCACCCTTTTCTTTTCCCCACCCCCGTCGTTGCGTATCGTGACTCGTGCCTTGGGTATCCGGCCCTCCTTGTGAGGTGGATATTGGTTTTTCGCCCGCAAATTGCGACCTTAACGGAGGCGAACGGCCCTTTCCGGAGATCGGGCGACCTCCCGGCACTGTGACCGGCATTGGACCGACATTGGACCGGCATTGTGACCCGCATGTGACCGGTATCCCAACCGGCATTGCGGCCCGGCTTCCGTACGCGCGCCCGTATGAGAGGGCGCCGCAACGGTCGTCAGTCTTGAGTGTTTACCCATACCGTAGGACCTCGGCATGCAAGAATCCGCGTTTCTCTCCATCCTCGCCCAGTCGGGCCTGATCACCTGGCTGACGGTCGGCAGCATGTTGCTGCTCTCGGTCGGCGTATGGGCCATCATGTTCCGCAAGTGGGCCTCGAACCGGCGGCAGTTGCGCGCGTTGCTCCGCTGGGAACGCGAGCTGGGGACGACGCCCAGCCTGCAGGATTTCGTGCGTCTCTCCAAGACGTTGCCGGAGTCTCCCATGAGCCGCGTGACGCGCGGGGTGCTGCGCGAGATCGAAGGCATGTCGCGTTTCGTGTCGTACGATTCGTTGAACGCGCGCGGACAGCTGGTGAACGAGTCGATCGAGCGCAGCGTGGACATCGAGAAGGATCTGAACGAACGCGGGATGACCTATCTCGCGTTCTGCACCGCAACGGGACCGCTGATCGGCCTGCTGGGCACGGTGTGGGGCATCATGGACACGTTCTTCGCGATCGGTCACCACGGGTCGGCGAACATCACCGTGGTGGCGCCCGGCATCGCCGAAGCGCTGATGGCGGTGCTCGCGGGCCTGATCGTGGCGATCCCTTCTTCACTCGGCTACAACGCCTTTGCAGGCTTCAACCGCCGCGCGGAATCGTTCATGTACAACTTCGGCTCCGAGATGGTAAGCGCGTTCAAGCGCGCCGACCTGGCGGCGCTTGAAGCCGCCAACCCGGCGGCGACCGCTTCGGCCACGCCCGGCGGACGGAACTAGGATCCGCCATGCGCCGTCGCGAATCCATGCGGGTCAACGCCGAGCTGAACCTCGTCAACATCATCGACGTGATC
>CAZKRC010000213.1:0-1870 GCA_964555105.1 uncultured Bifidobacterium sp.
GCAGTGGAGTGGATCGCCTTCCACAGCTGGCTGAGCATGTTGCGTGCTGACCGCTCGTTCGCCAGACCCGCCTCACCGGCCAAATCCCACAAGTCACCGAGATCGTCTGTCTCATACACCCGCGGTACCGGGAACCAATCCCCCGGAACCACCCCCCGCCCCCGGGTTTGGGGTTTGGTGGCGCGCCGGTGGCGCCCAACGCCATCGCGCCGACCGCGTCGAACAACGATTTGAAGGCCCCGAAGTCCTGGGGCGCCGCCGCGACCTTCGCCCTGCTGTCCGCGAAGGCCGTCCCCGGCGGCGCGGGAGGCCGCGTCACCAAGCCTTTACGCGGCAGTTCCTCCACCCGGCGCACAAAGGGCAACGTTGCGAGGGCCGCATGCTGTGCGCCGTTCACCCACCCCGAAACCTTGTTCTGCCATTTGAGCGTGGCCGCAATCTCCAGTCCGGCGTTTCGCAGCACCTGCAGGTGGGGCTCATGCACGGCGGCATTCTCGTAGGCCATCCGCTGCGCGGCGGATGCGTTCACCGCCGGTTCCGTCCCCGCGGGGCCTTTGTCGGCGAGTGTCACCCAGACCTTGAGGCGTTCGGAGACGGAACCGGAAAACGCCGGGAGCGCTCCGCACGCCAGCAGGAGGAAAGGCACGAAAAAGCGGGGGGCGGCCATGGGCCTTAAGTTATTATTCCAAAACGAGGTTCGCACCGTGATAGCATCGATACAAGACATCCGTTCCGTCATGGACCGGACGGGTGCCAATGTGGTTCCCGTCAGCCGCGACTATTTGCCCGATCTGGAAACCCCGATCACGGCATTGCTGAAGTTGAAGCGCAAGGCGCCCGCGGGCACCAATGATCCCGCCCGCTTGCAGGGCCGTGCGTTTTTGCTCGAAAGCGTGGAGATCGGCGAGAAGCTGGCCCGCTATTCCTATCTGGGTCGCGATCCGCTGTGCGTCTTCAGGGCCCGGGGCCGGTCGATAGAAATCCTGGGCAAGGACGCCCGCACGTATGAAGGCGAGGCGCTGGCGGAATTCCGCAATTTCCTGGCACGTTTTCGGGGGGTGGAGGATGACGCGCTGCCGTCCTTTTCAGGGGGGGCGGTGGGCTTCTTCGCGTACGACTCGATCCGGTTGCTGGAAGACAGGATTCCCGAGCAGGGCCGTGACGATTACGGCCTGAAGGATCTCGACTTCGGCCTCTATGAGGCCTTCGTTGTGTTCGATCATCTCAAGCATCGCCTGAGCATCGTCGCCAACGTGATGCCCGACGAGTTCGGCGGGCTGGAGCCCGCATACGCCCGCGCCCTGGCGCTGATCGATTCGCTGGAGGCGGAGCTCAAGCGCCCGCTGAACGGCGTGCCCGGGCTCGAGTCGCCGCCGCCCGCCGCCGCGCCCAAGCTGAAGTGGACGTCGAACATGAAGGCGGAGACCTTCCTTGGCGGCGTGGAAACGTGCCAGGAGTACATCCGTGCGGGTGACGCCTTCCAGATCGTGCTGTCGCAGCGCTTTCAGACCCGCACGGCGGCGGACGGCGTGTCCGTCTACCGCCGCCTGCGCGCGATCAACCCGTCGCCGTACATGTTCTACCTCGACTTCGCCGGTTACGGCGACTTCGAAGTCGTGGGCGCGTCGCCGGAAACCCTCGTGAAGGTCCAGGGCGGCGAATGCGAGACCAAGCCGATCGCGGGCACGCGCCCGCGCGGCAAGGACGACACCGAAGACAAGGCGTTGGCGGAGGAACTGCTCGCCGACCCGAAGGAACGCGCGGAGCATTTGATGCTGGTCGACCTGGGCCGCAACGACATCGGCCGCATCGCGTCGTACGGCAGCGTGCACGTGCCGCAGTTCATGGAGATCGAGCCGCTCAGCCACGT
>CAZKRC010000214.1:0-1737 GCA_964555105.1 uncultured Bifidobacterium sp.
TGCCCGTGATCCTCGCGGAAGGCGGCGGCAAGCTCAGCAAGCGCAAGGGCGCGGCATCGGTGGGAGATTACCGCGAGCTCGGCTATTTGCCCGAGACCATGGTGAACTTCCTTTCCCTGTTGGGCTGGAGCCCGGGCGAAGACCTTGAGTTCATGGAACGCGAAGTGCTGATCGAAAAGTTCTCGCTCGATCGCGTGAATCCCAAAAGCGCCGTCTTCGACGAAAAGAAACTCGAATGGTTGAACGGCCAGTACTTCCTGCGCCGTGAGCCCTCATACTTCCTGCCGTTGGTCAAGCCGCTGTGGGAAAAGGCCGGCGTCGACCTGTCAAACGTCGCCGACGAACGTCTCCTGCACATCATCGGCCTGCTCAAGGACCGTTCCAAACGCCTGTCCGACTTCGTGGAGACCGGGCTTTACTTCTTCAGCGATCCCGACTCCTATGAGGAGAAGGCGCGCAACAAGCACTTCGGTGCGGGCTCCGCGGAATTGCTGGAAAGCCTGATCGCCGTGGTGGAAGGGGTGGCGGAGTATTCGGCCTCCGGGCTGGAAGCGGCCTACAAGGATTTCGCGGAAACCTCCGGCCGCAAGGGCGGGGAGTTGATCCATCCCACGCGTCTGGCCATCTCGGGCATTCCCTTCGGGCCGGGCCTTTACGAGTTGATGGAAGCGCTGGGCAAGGATGTGGTGTTGCGCCGCATGAAGGTCGCGGTGGACAGGATCCGGGCGGGATTCTGACGGTGGGGCGACCCGCCGGGCCGCCCGTCCCGGATCCGCCCGTTAATCCGCCAGCGTTCCGTCCGCCCAGTCGCGCAGCAACCCGATGACGTCCGCGCGGCGGGGGCTGCGCGCGTTGCGCACGTACCAGCCCGACGTGGCCACGCCGCCGTACAGGGCGCTGCGGGCATCGAGGCCGTCCATCACGCTGCTGACGAATCCCCCGTTGAAGTGGTCGCCCGCACCGGTGGACAAGCGCGGGTTCGGGCAGTAGGGCCCGTCGATGCCCGCGCTGTCGAACGTCCCGTCCTCGCGACGGATGACCGCGCCCGCGCATTTGACGGCGTGGACCACCACGCCGTACAACCGCATCGCCGTGGCGATGCGCCGGGCGGCGTCCTCGACGCTGGCGGCGGTTTCGGTCGGCAGGTCCCCGAGCCCGAGGATCCCGATCACCTGTTCCGCTTCGCGCAGGTTGAGACCCAGGAGGCAGCGGGCCCGCGTGTTGAGGCGCGTGATCTGGTCGAGCACGCGGGCGATGTCGGCGGGGTCGCGTTTCGCGGGATCAGCAAGATCGAAGAAAAAACGCACGGGCGAGTTTTCCGGGGCGAGCGCGATCACGCGCTCCAGGATCCCGTCCATCTCGGTGAGCATGGTCCAGTTGGTGCAGGCGACGAGGTCGACCGCGGCGGGGTCGAACAACAGCGCGCGCAAGCGGTCGTGTCCGACCACCTCCTCAAGGCGTTCCCAGTTCACGTCGGTGATGGTGTCCAGTTTGCCGACCATGATCTTCCCGTCCTGGAACTCGAGGGCGTCGGTGCGGCCGGGATTCCCCAGCGAGACCAGAGTGGCGCGCTCCGCCAGCGGTTCGAACACGGGGAGTGGCTGCGGATGGCCGAGCAGGCCCACGCAGGTGACCCTTCCTCCCATGCCGCTGA
This sequence comes from uncultured Bifidobacterium sp., assembly GCA_964555105.1. Lineage (GTDB taxonomy): Bacteria > Fibrobacterota > Fibrobacteria > UBA11236 > UBA11236 > UBA11236. The sequence continues at coordinate 1,655 of CAZKRC010000214.1, forward strand.
CGGCCATGGACATCAGCGGCCCGTTGCCGCCGGGCTTGACCTGTTGGGGAACCAGTTCGATGTTGGCCGATTTGCCGGCGGCC
>CAZKRC010000215.1:0-1578 GCA_964555105.1 uncultured Bifidobacterium sp.
TTCTCGTTCTTCTTGCTGGCCTTCTCGCTCATGGCGGCACTCCTTGAATGTGATGCGTTTAATCTAATGAACACTGCACGGGTGTGCAATGCTTTTTTGAGTTTATTTTCCTGCGGAATCGTCCAAAATCGCCAATCTGAGTTGATTCAGGGCGTTATAGGCGCCGAGGCGCCGGTTTCCGTCGCGGTCTTCCCGGAACATGAAGCGGGCGACGGTCACCCGGCCGCTCCGGCGCGACGCGATCCCCACGTAGACCAGCCCCACGGGCTTGTTGGTTTCATCGCTTTCGGGACCCGCGATGCCGGTCACGGAGATCGCGTAATCCGTGTTCGCGGCCGCCAGGCAGCCCTGTGCCATGGCGCGTGCCGTCTCTTCCGACACCGCGCCATAATGGTTCAGGGTGTCCTCCGGCACGCCGAGCAATTCGTGTTTCGCCTCGTTCGCGTAGGTGATGAACCCGCGCTGGAAGATGGGCGAAGTGCCCGGCGCGCTGGTGAGAAGATGTCCCACCAGGCCGGCCGTGCACGATTCCGCCGTCGACACCGAAGCATTGGCGTCGTGCAGCATCGCCGCCACGGTGTCGATCAGGGACGTGCCGTCCCGCGACACGATGCACTCCGGTGGCAGGCGTCCCAACAGGTCGTCCCACGCCGCGTCGAGGGAGGTGCGCAGACGCGGCTCTTCGCTCGCGGGCGCGAAGGTTTCCAGCGCGATGGTGACGCCGGTGGCGTTGGGCAAGGATGAAAAGCGGAACGGCGGGGGCACGACATAGTCGCGCAGGTGATCGCGCTGCCGGCTTTCGGACAGGCCGTAGGTCACCGCGCGGCGACGGAGCAGCACCGCGTCGCCACGGCCGAGCAGCGGCCGGCAGTGGATGTCGAACAACGTCCTGAACTCGCGCGGCACGCCGGGGAACGCGAACACCGCGCAACCGCGCTCCGTGAAGCCGAGGCCGCACGCCGTGCCCGCCGGGTTGTGCAAGGCCGTGACGCCGCGCGGCACCAGCAGTTGCGTGGCCTGTCCCGGCGGGATCCTGTCGGGTTCGATGTCGAGGAAGCGGGCGAGGCAGGCGACGGCGTCATCGCTGCGCTCCAGGGGAACATCCAGATGCCGGGCCAGCGCCTGGCGGGTGTAGTCGTCGTGCGTGGGGCCGAGCCCGCCGCTGAGGATGAGCATGTCGCAGCGATCCTCGGGCGTGCCGCCGAGGACGCGGCGCAGCGGCTCCTCCAGCGTGTCGATGCCGTCCGGGATGGTGAGCATGAACACGAGTTCGTGGCCGAGTTCCGTGACCCACAGGGCCAGGTCGCGTGCGTTGGTGTTGAGGATTTTCCCCGCGAGGATTTCGTCGCCGATATTGATGAGGCCGATGCGCATGGTGGCAATTTACCTCTTTGGACTCCCCGGAGTTGGGGGGGTGTGGCGCTCCGGGGTCGATTCCCGGCATGGTGGTTACGGTGGTGGCCTTCCTTCGGGATGGTGGCGCTCCGGCGGCGATGCTCTGTATGGTGGTAACGCCACGGTTCCCCACCATTCAGCGCGAGGTCCCAGCGGTCGCCACCAACCTCCCGCACGGCCCCA
>CAZKRC010000216.1:0-1569 GCA_964555105.1 uncultured Bifidobacterium sp.
CCAGCAACATCTGCACGGCGCAGGTGCTGCTCGCGGTGATCGCGGGTTTTTACGCCGTCTACCACGGGCCCGCGGGCTTGCACCGCATCGCGCGCCGCGTGCACGCGCAGGCGCGCGTGCTGGCCGCCGGCCTGGCGGGCATGGGGTGCACGGTGCATGACGACACGTACTTCGACACGATCCACGTGTCGCTGCCCGGCACGGGTGCGGCCATCGCGGCGCTGCGCGCCGAGGCCGAGCGCGAGCGCGTGAACCTGCGCCATCACGCCGACGGTTCGCTCGGCATCAGCGTCGACGAGACGTGGACGCTGGAGACCGTGCAGCTGGTCTCGTCGCTTTTCGCCGAGGCGTTGGGCGCGCGCCACCTCGACCTTGCGGCGCTGCGCGCGCTGGCGGAAGGCCTCGACGACGGGATCCCCGTCACGGTGCGGCGCAAACGGGATTACCTCACGCATCCGGTGTTCAACACGCACCACAGCGAACACGAGATGCTGCGCTACATCCGCGCGCTGGAGAAGAAGGACCTTTCGCTCACCACTTCGATGATTCCGCTGGGCTCGTGCACGATGAAGCTCAACGCGACGGCGGAAATGCTGCCGCTGACCTTCCCCGGTTTCGCGGACCTGCATCCGTTCGTGCCGGCCTCGCAGGCGAAGGGTTATCGTCGCGTGATCGACGAGCTGTCGCGCGATCTGGCGACGATCACGCAAATGCCCGGCGTGTCGCTGCAGCCCAATGCGGGTTCGCAGGGCGAGTACGCGGGTCTGCTCGTGATCCGCGCCTGGCAGAAGGAGCGGGGACAGGGGCACCGCAACGTGTGTCTCATTCCCTCCTCGGCACACGGAACCAACCCCGCGAGCGCGGCGATGGCCGGCATGAAGGTGGTGGTGTCACGCTGCGACGACAATGGCAACATCGATCTGGCCGACTGGAAGCGCCTCGCCGAGGCGCACAAGGACGACCTGTGCTGCGCGATGATCACCTATCCGTCCACGCACGGCGTGTTCGAGGAGGGCATCGTGGAAGCGTGCGCCACCGTGCACGACAACGGTGGCCAGGTGTACATGGACGGCGCGAACCTGAACGCGCAGGTGGGGCTGACCTCGCCGGGCCGCATCGGCGCGGACGTGTGCCACATCAACTTGCACAAGACCTTCTGCATTCCGCACGGCGGTGGCGGGCCCGGCATGGGCCCCATTTGCGTGGCGGAGCATCTCGCGCCGTACCTGCCCGGCCATCCGCTGGTGCAGGCAGGGGGCGAGAAGGCGATCCCCGCGGTGTCGGCGGCACCGTTCGGCAGCGCCAGCATCCTGACGATTTCGTGGGGTTACATCCGCCTGATGGGCGGCCGCGAACTCACGCGCGCCACCGGGATGGCGATCCTGAACGCCAACTACATCAAGGCGCGCATTGAAAAGCATTATCCGATCCTGTACATGGGTGAACACGGTACGGTGGCGCACGAGCTGATCGCCGATTGCCGCGGGTTCAAGGTCTCGGCGGGCGTGGAGGTGGAGGACATCGCCAAGCGGCTGATGGACTACGGCTTCCACGCGCCGACGGTCTCCT
>CAZKRC010000217.1:0-1556 GCA_964555105.1 uncultured Bifidobacterium sp.
CCTGGTGGTGCAATCCGGACCTTCGCGGCTCAAAGCAGCCGCTCAGGACCGGCTTTGTCAATTCTCAGACACGTTTCTTAAAAGCTGCCGGTCAGTTGAGCGCCGGCCTGAATGGTCTTGTTCTTCTGGAAGGTGGACTTGGCCTTGAGGTCTTCGATGAGCTGATGGAAGGCTTCGCGGTCGGTGGGGAGGTTGACGGGTTGATCGGTGAGGCCGGCCATGAGCATGGCGTTGCCGAGTTCCAGGCCGTGGATCATCTCGGTGCCGGGGGCGAGGAGGTCGTCCTGTTTGCCCGAACCCAGCAGTGTTTCGATGAAGTTTCGGGTGATGCGTTCGTGTTCGCGGCCGAGGGGCTTGGGGGGTTTGATGGTGATCTCGGTGGCGGGCACGTCTCCGAAGCGTGTGGTGGCGCTGTTGCGGTACTGTGAGACGGGTTGCTGGGTGCGGAGGTAGGTGACGTTTTCGGGGTTGTGGTTGTCGTAGATGACGGTGCCGTGATCGCCGACGATTTCGAGGCGGTTGATGCCGGGGGACTGCCCGGTGGAGGTGACGAAGGTTCCGGTGGCCCCGTTGTCGAATTCGAGCAGGGCGGTGACGTCGTCTTCGACCTCGATGTGGTGGTATTTCCCCAGTCCCACTCGGGCGGTGACCCGGGAGGGCATGCCGACGAACCACTGGAAGAGGTCAAGGTTGTGTGGGCACTGGTTGATGAGGACGCCGCCACCCTCGCCGGCCCAGGTGGCGCGCCAGCCGCCGGAGTCGTAGTAGGTCTGGGTGCGGAACCAGGTGGTGATGGTCCAGGAGACACGGACGAATTCTCCGACGCTGCCGTCGGTGCAGAGCCGCTTGATCTCTTTCCAGTGGGGCATGGTGCGCTGGTTGAGCATGCCGGCGAACAGGAGGCCGGGGTGCTTCTTGCGTGCCTTGGCGTAGGCCTGGTTGGTCTGCTGGGCGGCGAGGGCGGTGACGGCGATGGGCTTTTCGCAGAGCACATGGACGCCGGCGTCGAAGGCTTCGATGGCGTAGCGGGGGTGGTCGTAGTGGGGGCAGGCGATGAGAACCGCGTCGATCTCACCGCTGCGGATCATCTCCGAGGCGTCGGCGAAGCCCTTGACATTGTGCTTGTCGACGGACTTGGCCAGGCCTTCGGGCATGACATCCGAGGCGGCGGCGAAGGTGAGGCCGGGGATGTCCTTGAAGTAATTCTGATGGGAAAGGGCCATGCCGCCGCCGGCTCCGATGACGCCGAGTCGTACGCTATCCATGAGTGAACTTTCTAGGTTGATACGGAACGGGAAAGGGTGGGACTTTACCAGTGTGGCGACGGGCCGCCAAACGTGAGGAGGGGATGTCAGATTGCGTTTCGCGTTTTTTCTATGAAGCGCCGCGGTTCATCGCGTTGCGGTTCCGGGGACGCGGCGGCAAAGAAGTCGCGATAAATCGCGGCGCTTCATCCAATCTGGCATCGTGATCCCAAATCCCGCCCGTTTCGTTGCCGCTGGGGTGGGGGGGTGATACGCTGTCGCGTTCGCTCGATTCTTCCGCCCCTGCCCCTC
>CAZKRC010000218.1:0-1555 GCA_964555105.1 uncultured Bifidobacterium sp.
GAGTTGGTGCCGTCTTCCCACGGGCGCTTGATGGTGCCGGGGCCGAACGGATCGGAGCCCACGCCGCGGAACGTGTGCCAGTAACACACCGCGAACTTCAGCCAGTCGCGCATGGTCTTGCCACCGACGACTTTGTCGGCGTCATAGTACTTGAACGCGAAAAAATTCTTGGAATCCGGGCCTTCGTACTTGATCTTGTCGATTCCGGGGAAAAATTCAGCCATGACGACTCCCTTGTTGTCTCTAAAAAAGTGGATGCATCAATTTAGCTTGTTTGAGGACGTAAAAACACTCCTCCCGCGTCGCCCCGATACCCCGTTGCCCAAAGAAGAGCCGGCAGGGGGCGGAACGGGGCTGCCGCCCCGGGGAGACGCCGGGGGGTGCGCCGCGCCGGCTTCCGGGAGGGGGACACCCCGCGGCGGTTCCCCGGCTTCCCCCCCAAAAACCCTTCTTTCCTGAAAAACCGGGGAATTCACCCGGGATTCCCGTCGCCTTGCGGTTTTCAGAGGGCTCAGTGGGCGCGCAAGGTCTGCAGGGTTTCCCGGGAAAAGACCCGGCGGCGCCAGAACACCACGCCGCACACCAGCAGGGAGAGTCCCAGGCCCAGGGGACGGGAGACGCCGCCGACGGTCGCATGGATGGCCACCAGCGTCGCCAGCAGGCCGAACTGGAGGATGACCTCGCGGCGGTAAATCGCCTTGACGGCGGCGGGCAGAACGAGAAAGGCGTAGAGGTACACCGCGAGTTCACCAAACAACCGTGCGAGCACCGCGCCCGGCCCTGCGAATTCGCGGATGAAGAGCCAGTAGCCGATCACGTTGACGACGGTTCCGATCAGGGCGCCGTAGAAGTACAGCCTGCGCTTGCCCACCGCCAGCAACACGGTGGCGTTGAGCATGGTCATGAAGGATGCGTACACCCACACCGGCACCCATTGGAACACGCGCACCGTATCGGCGTAGTTCTTGTCGAACAACAGCTGGACCACTTCGGCGGCGAAGTAAAACGACGGGAGCAACAGCAGCGAACCGAGCGCGAGCAGCAGCGCGGACGAAACGGACAGCACGCGCGCGAGCGAGACGTAGTCGCCGGTCGCATGGAACTTTCCGAGCTTGGGCAATACGATTTGCACCAGCGCGGCGCCCACGAAGAAATACGCCATCCCGATCTTGGCCCCGATGTCGTATTCCGCGACGGCCTGGTAGCCGTGCACGAAGCGCAGGATGAGGATATCGGCCGTGAGCGTGAGGGTGTGCAAGGCTTCGGTCAGCAACAGGGGCAGCGCGGCGAGCAGCATCACCCCCAGCCGCAGCGACCCGCCGCGCGGCGAGCCGGAGAGCCCCGCGCGCGGGAGCAACAAATAGCCGGCGAGCGTGCCCACGATTTCGGAGATCAGGTCGGCCAGAATGATCGTGCGCGCGGTGGATTCGGGACCGACCAGGCCGGCGATCAGGCCGAAGAAGATGACGGCGCGCAACGCCGCGATCCCCAGCGTGAGGTGGTAGCGCTCGCGCCGGTGGAACAGCCAGTCGAGGCTGAGCGCGCGCGGGATGAG